>CBIHOS010000135.1:0-13986 GCA_966211945.1 uncultured bacterium | reverse complement strand
GCTGCGCGGCCTGCTCAGTCATGCCGGGCACGCGTACGGCGGGTCGCCGGCCGACGAGAGCGCCCGCATCGCCCGCGACGAAGCCGCGCTGATGGCCGAACTCGTCGCGGGCTGCCGCGGCCGCGGCATCGAGATCGAGCAGGTGAGCGTGGGCTCGACGCCTACGGCGCTCGTGAGTGCGACGCTCGAGGGCATCACCGAGTTGCGCCCGGGCAACTACGTCTTCCACGACCGTACGCAGGTTGGCCTCGGTGTCGTCGACTGGTCCGACTGCGCGCTGCGCATCCAGGCGTCGGTCGTGTCGTTCCCGGCCCGCGACCGTTTCGTCCTCGACTCGGGCAGCAAGGTGCTGTCCTCGGACCAGGCCCGCGGCTTCGGTGCGGCGCCGGGGTTCGGCGTGGTGCTGCGCGAGGACGGCACCGCCGACGACGGCCTGCTGATCGAGCGGCTGTCCGAGGAGCACGCGGTCGTGCGCGTGACCGGCGACACGCGGCTGCGCATCGGCGACCGCGTCACCGTGATCCCGAATCACGCGTGCGTGGTCGCCAACCTGGCCAACAACTATGTCGTGGCCGATGGTGAACAGGTGCTGGAGAAGGTGAAGGTCGAGGCGCGCGGCTGCGTCAACTGATCGGAAAGATCGTCTCGACGTCGTCGGCAGGACGCGGAATGACGTGCACGCCGACCAGCTCACCCACCCGGCGTGCGGCGGCGGCGCCGGCGTCGGTGGCGGCCTTCACGGCCGCGACGTCGCCGCGGACGATCGACGTCACCAGCCCGGCGTCGACCTTCTGCCAGCTGACGAACGTCACATTGGCCGTCTTCAGCATGGCGTCGGTGGCCTCGACCATGCCCACGAGGCCACGGGTCTCGATCATCCCGAGCGCTTCGCCGACTTCACGGGGTGCCATAGACGCAGCAGTGTACAGGAAGAACCGCGGTCACTGGATGACCACGGCGGTACCGCTGGCGCTCACCATCAGCATGCTGCCGCCCTGCCCGATGGTCTCGTAGTCGAGGTCCACGCCGATGATCGCGTTGGCGCCAAGCGCGGCGGCCTGCTGCTGCATCTCCTGCACCGCCAGGTCCTTGGCCTTGCGCAGCTCGGATTCGTAGGCGGCAGACCGCCCGCCGACGATGTCGCGGATGCCGGCGAACAGGTCGCGGAAGATGTTCGCGCCGAGGATGGCTTCCCCGCTCACGAGGCCGATGTACTTCACCACCTTGCCGGTGTCCAGGGTGGACGTGGTCGTGATCAGCATGCGGTCTCCTCGCCTATTTCTCGATGACGATGAACGGCGCGGCGAGCCGGTCGGCCGCGCCCGCGGCGTCGATGTCCTTCTGGGTCACGCCGCCCGCCGTGTGCGTCCAGAAGCGCACGGTCAGCCGGCGGTACTCCAGCACGAAATCCGGATGATGGTCCACCGACTCCGCCTCGAAGGCGAGCCTGGTGAGGAGGGCGACGGCGTCGGCGAACGAGCCGGCGGCGTACTGCCGCTGGATGGCCGTGCCAACGGCGGTCCAACCTGGCAGCGTGGCGAGAGCGGCGGTGATCTGCGTGGCATCGAGCGGGGTGGACACGGGCTGACTCCTGACGTTCAGAGGGAGAAGCGTGCCGCCGACAACGCTGCCGGGACCGGCGCGGCAGCGTCCTGGACGACCCGCGTCACGAGGTCGGCGGTGAGCGGCGCGAGCAGCGCGCCATGTCGGTAGTGGCCGGTCGCGTAGATCAAGCCGGGTGCGTGCGTCGATGCGCCGATGAACGGCAACCCATCGGGCGACCCCGGCCGCAGGCCAACCCGCACTTCGCTGAACGTCGCCTCGTCCAGCTGTGGCACGACCGCCTGCGCGGCCCGGCACAGGTGGGCGACACCGGCGACCGTGGCCCGGGCATCGAATCCGGCCTGCTCGCTCGTGGCGCCGACCAGGACTTCGTCGCCCCACGGCACCAGATAGCACTCACGGCCCCATACGACGCGCCGGAGCGCGGCGCCCAGGGTCTGCAGCCGCAGCAGCTGGCCGCGCACGGGATGGGTCGGGATGACCGGATGACTCTCGACCGGCAACTGCATCGACCAGGCGCCGGCCGTGACGATGACGTGCGGCGCCGAGAACGTGCGGGCGTGCGTCTCGACGGCGAGACCGCCCTCGGCACGCAGGACACGGGCGACGCGCTCGGCATGCAGGAATCGGGTGCCGTGATGGACGGCGGCGACGCGAAGCGCTTCCACGAGGTCGCGGACGCGAACGGCGCCGTGAACCTCGATGAGCAGCGCCGCCTGCTGCGTGGTGGCCATCGGCTCGATCTCGTGGACGGCGGCCCCCTCCATGAACTGGCACGGCACGCCCTGCAGGTAGAGCCGCTCGGCGATGTGTCGCAGTGCGTCGGCGGCGTCGTCGGTGTCGGCGACCTGCAGCGTGCCGTCGCGAACGTAGGGCACCGCCATGGCGGAGTCGCGCTGGGCCCGCGCGATGAAGCCGTCGTAGAGCGCCAGGCTCTCGGCCCCCAGTGCCTGCAGGACGGGATCGTGCTCGCCCTCGATGTACGGGCAGAGCATGCCGGCCGACGCCTGCGACGCACCGGAGCCCGGCACATGGGCGTCGAGCACGCACACCGCCGCGCCGGCGCGCGACAACGCGTGCGCGACCGCGCAACCGATCAGCCCGGCGCCGACGACGATGACATCCGGCGACGACGACACACGACCCAGTGTACGCCCTGGGATCCGCTTTGGCAGGGACCGCTCGCCGAGCGGTCCGAAACGTCGGGTGGTGGCGCCGGTCAGCGGCGCAGATCGCGGAACTGTACCTGCGTGCGGTAGTCGGCCTGCGGGGCGCCGGTCGGGCGCGAGCGGTCCACTGCGAGCGTGTAGCTCCCCGACATCGTCGCGAGTGTGACGTCGATGGTGGCGCGCAGCGTGGCGATGTCCACGCGCAGCGTCGGCGACGCCGCCGGCACGTCGACGCGGCCCGCCAGCGCCAGCTGATCGTCGTCCTGCACCTGGCCGGTGACCGGAACGGTCGCGGTGGGCTCGGCCGAGTCGACGAGCGTGCCGCTGACCTGATCGCCGATCTGGGTCAGGCGAAGCGCCAGCGTACCTGCCGTGGCGGCGCCGGGGACGCAGAGCGGGGATGTCGCGCCGGTGGTGCAGGTGAGCTGAACGCGGGCGACCGCGCCGTTCCAGGTGCCGGCATAGTCGGACACGACGCGTAAGGCCAGGGTTCCGCTCGCATTGCCGGAGGTGGCGGTGACGGTGGCGCGACCGGCGCGGCCGGCCGTCGCCTGGCCGGTAGGACTCACGGAGATGACGCTCGCATCGGTCGTGCTCCAGGTGACCGTCGTGACCGGCGCACCTGAACCCGTGACGGTGAGCGGCAACACCTCGCCGGCCCGGAGCACGGCGCGCGTGGAGGTGACGACCAGGCCACCCGGCGTCGGCGACGTCGGCGTGTCCGAATCGCTGCAGCCTGCCAGCGCCGTCGCGATGGCCGAGAACAAGAGGAAGAGCGACAGGGAACCGGTCACGCGTGGCACCGCGCGACTGTAGCAAGATGGTGCGACCTTCGGAAACCCGTGCGCCTCCTCGACCCTGAAATCCGCCGATCTTCGATCGATGCCGAGATCCGCGCGGCGCGGTACCCCGGCCACGACCCGGCCCGGTGGGCGCTGCCCCTGCTCGACGAGATCGAACGGCGGACGCCGCACTGGACGCTTGTCGAGCTCGATGCGGTCGAGTTCGGCGCCCTGTGGCTGGCCGCTCACCGTGGCGAGGCTTGCCATGGCGACACGGCGCGACTCGGTGAGAGGCCTGACGGCGGATCGGTGCGCGACCTGGCCGCGTGGCTCGATCGACACGCCGACGCCTATGCCCGCGGCAACCCGTCGTGCTGGGGCCGCCTGATCCAGGCCGGTGCCGACCGCGCCGGAGCCCTGGTGATCTCGGAAACCGACGTCGGCGACCGGATCAAACCGCCGTCGGTGCCGCTGGTGGTCGTGGACGGTATGCACCGGGCCGTGGCGTGGTGGCGGCGAGGCGACCGCACCTGCCGGGCCTATCTCGCCGGCCCCTGACCGTCACGGTCGCGGTTTCCTGTCGTCGTCTCGGTTGCGCCGGTCGCCGCGGTCGTCGTTGCGTCCCGGCTTCTCCGTATCGCCACTTCGAGAACCCGAGTCCCGGCTGCCGATCTCGTTGGGGGTCACCCAGGTCGCCCTGGGCGTGTTGCTGCGGACGGGGCGGCCACTGGGCGCGATGTTGCGCCCGTCCTCGGCGCGGGTCACCCAGGTGGCAGGCGGCGGGTTGCGGCGGCTGTCGTGGCGATCGCCGCGGTATCCCGCGTTCGGGGAGCGCTCCCGACCCTCGCCGCCATGCGTCCGATCATCGCGATCGCGACCCCGCGATGAGGTGACGGCGTACGGCACCAGGTAGGGCACCACCGTTTCGACGACCACCACCTGGGGCGCGAGCTCGATGACCTCCGGCTCGTCGACGGCGAGGCCGACGTCGGAGGCGACAGACGGCGCGGCCTCGACGAGCTGCCCGGCCGGCGCCACCGGCGTGAGCAGCGGCGCGGTCCGGCCGCCCGTGCGCACCAGCGCCGCGATCACGCGCTCGCTGAGCCCCTCCGTCTTGAGGTCCATGATTTCGGCGTAGGAGAGACGGAACGGCCCGCCGTCGGCCTGGATGACCGCCACCAGGAGCTCGTCGCCGAGGCCGGCACGGTGCAGTTCGACGAGGTCCCGCAGGGTGAGATCGCCGGCCCGCGCCGGCATGGGTACGAGCAGCAGGGACAGCACCAGCATTCCGAGCACGCGTGGCATGGCATCTCCTGGACGACGGTAGATCTTGCAAGAACCGGCGCGCTGGGGAGTGTCCCCGCGGGGGCGCACCGTTGTCCTGTGTGGGCGTCAGGTCACGGCACCATCCGAGGCGGGGCAGGGTCGTACGGGCGCACAGTGACCCGTCGCGCGGACTTCCGGTCGGGCACGCCGTTTGCGGAAGCCAAGTCCTGCCGGGTGTTCGGACGCGCCGGATTGTCCGCCGACGCCTGGTGAAGGCGGGTGGCGCGTCCCTCTCCAGTCGGCAGGAGTTTGCTTCGACCATGGAACAGCGCGCCCTTCTCGCCGTCGGCCTCGTGGCCGGTTGTGTCACAGCTGCCGGGGCCGGTGGATACCTGGCCGTCCGTCAGATCACGACGCCCCAGACGCCGGCCGCCACCCAGCTGGCGGCCGAGTCCGCCGTCAGGCCGGCGACGCCAGGCGGCACGGTGGCGGAACTGACGCCGGTGCCGGTCCAGGCCGCCGAGCCCGTCCCGGCGCCGCCCAAGGTCGAACCAGCATCTGTCCGCCGCGAACCGCGCGCCGCTGCGGCTCCGGTGCGGCCGTCCTCACCACGCGCGGCGCGGCCGCTGCCGCCCGCGTCCAGGCCGGAGCCAGCCCGCCGCGAGCCGGCCCGGGGGCGGGCGGAGCCCGCATGGGAGCCGGTATCCTCGTCAGCGCCGGCACCCGTCGAGGCACGGACGACAACGGCCCCGGTCGAGCCAGAGGCGCGTGACGCCTGGCCCTCTCGCGACACCGCCGCGGCGCGCAGCGACGACCGCTGGCCGGCTCGCGACGGGGCGCCGACTGCCGACGCGCCCCTGTCATCCCGGTCGGCCGGCGTCGAACCGAGCACGCTCCCCGAACCGGTGCGGCGACTCGAGGCCGTGACGATTCCGGCCGACAGCGTCATCGGCGTGCAGCTCGAGACGAGCCTGTCAAGCGAGACGGCGCGGGTCGAGGACACGGTGCGGGCCAGGGTGACGCGCGACGTCCTGTCGCGTGGCACGGTGGTCGTGCCGGCCGGATCCCGCCTGGTGGGCAGCGTGACGTTCGTCGAGGATGGCGGCCGCATCCGGGAGCGGGCCCGTCTCGGCGTGCGCTTCCACACGCTGGTCCTCGCGGACGGCACGGAGGTTCGCCTCCCGACCGAGACCATCTATCGCGACGGCGAGTCGCCGACCAAGCAGAGTGCCGCCAAGATCGGCGGCGGCGCCGCTGGCGGTGCGATTCTCGGCGCCATCCTCGGCGGGACGCGGGGCGCGATCATCGGTGCCGCAACGGGCGCCGGTGGCGGCACGGCCGCGGCGATGGCCGGGGGCCGCAAGCCGGCCGAACTGCGCGCGGGCCAGTCCGTCACCGTGCGCGTGTCGAGCGACGTCGACACGCAGGTCGAGCGCTGACGGCTGAACCGGCTGGCTATACTTCGGGGTCCGTGTCCTTCCCCCCGGAAATCCCACGCACCCTCGGCGACCTCGGCGACATGCCGGCAGCGGAGTTCCGGGCCGCCGGCCATGCGCTCGTCGACTGGCTGGCGGACTACCTGCAGGACGCCGAGCGCTACCCGGTGCTGTCGCAGGTTCGGCCCGGCGCGATCGCCCGGGCCCTGCCCGGCGCGGCTCCCGCCGCCGGTGAACCGATCGACCGCATCCTCGGCGATCTCGAACGGGTGATCGTGCCAGGGCTCACCCACTGGAACAGCCCGACGTTCTTTGCGTACTTCTCGATCTGCGCCAGCGGGCCCGGCATCCTGGCCGACTTCGTCTCAGCCGCGTTCAACCAGCAGGCGATGCTGTGGCGCACCTCGCCGGCCGCCACGGAACTGGAAACGGTCACGCTCGGCTGGCTGCGGCAGCTGATGGGGCTGCCCGAGGCCTTCGAGGGCGTCATCTACGACACCGCCTCGATGTCGACGCTGCACGCCCTGGCCGCGGCGCGCGAACGGGCCGTCCGCGACGTGCGGCGCGCCGGCCTCGCCGGACGCCCCGACCTCCCTGGCGTGCGGGTCTACTGCTCGGAGCAGGCGCACTCGTCGGTGGACAAGGCAGTCATCCTGCTCGGGCTCGGCCAGACCGCCGTCCGGCACATTCCGACCGACGACGAGTTCCGGCTGCGGCCCGCCGCACTGCAGGCCGCGATCGACGAGGATCGCGCTGCCGGCCTGCTGCCGCTGGCCGTCGTCGCCACGACCGGCACCACGTCGACGACGAGCGTCGATCCCGTGCCGGCGATTGCCGACATCTGCCGACACGAAGGCGTCTGGTTACACGTCGATGCGGCCTACGGCGGGCCGGCGGCGATGGTCCCCGGCATGGAATGGGTGCTGGCCGGCGCCGATCGCGCCGACTCGCTCGTCGTCAACCCGCACAAGTGGCTGCTGACGCCATTCGATCTGAGTGTGCTGTTCTGCCGCCACATGGACGTGCTCCGCGAGGCGTTCTCGCTCGTCCCCGAGTACCTGCGGACAAGCGAGCCATCGGAAGTCCGCAACCTGATGGACACCGGCGTGCAGTTGGGGCGTCGGTTCCGGTCTCTGAAGCTGTGGTTCGTGCTGCGATACTTCGGCGCCGACGGCGTCCGCACGCGGATCGCCGAACACCTGCGGCTGGCCCGGATGTTTGCCGGCTGGGTGGACGCGGCCGACGGGTTCGAGCGGCTGGCGCCCGTGCCGATGAGCGTCGTCTGCTTCCGCGCCGTGCCGGCCGCCCTGCGCGGCGACGACGCCGCGCTCGACGACCACAACGAACGCCTGCTGGCAGCGCTCAACGAAACAGGTGAGCTGTTCCTTTCGCACACGAAGCTGCGCGGCCGGTTCGCGCTCCGCCTGGCGGTCGGTCACGTCCGCACGACGGATCGGCACGTGGCGCGCGCCTGGGCCCTGACGCGCGACATCTCGGCCCGGCTGTAATCTCGTCCAGTCGGCGTCTGCTTTCACGACAGATCGCCCGCGACGGGCGGCGCGTGTGTGCCCGTCCGTGGGATGTATCGGCCACACCCGTGGCGATCCCGCCGGTTCGACCGCGGCATTTCTCTTGCTTCCACCCTGGGCAATGCGTCGTCTCTTCGCTTGCCTCGCCGCCATGCTCGGCCTGATCGCCCCCTCGACGGCCTCTGCCGACGTCCTGCTGACGCCCTTTGCCGGCGTGAGCTTCTTCGACGAGGGCAACAAGAAGCCCGTGTACGGCGTCGGGCTCGCGTTCGGCGGCCTGATCGGCATCGAGGCCGAGATCGCGCAGGCCCGGCTCGGCGAGTACTCGGTGCCGTCGACGCCGGTCGATCTCGAGGCGAGTCTCACGACGGCGATGGTCAATCTCATGGTGCGCGTGCCGGCCGGGCCCGTGCAGCCCTATGTCACAGGTGGTGTGGGCGTGCTGCGGCTGAAGGGCGACGTGACGGTACCGTTCCTCGGCTCGGTGTTCAGCGCCAGCGGCCAGGATTTCGGCATGAACGTCGGCGGCGGTCTCTACCTGTTCCCGTCGGACAACATCGGGATCCGCGGCGACATCCGCTACTTCCGCTCGATCGGCGACTTCACGCTCGACGAGATCACCGACATCGACGGGCTCGACGATCTGCCGGTGCCGGACCTCGACTTCTGGCGGGCCACCGGCGGCCTCACCATCCGGTTCTGACGCGGACCGGGCCGAACCATCGGCCGGCGCGGCGCGTCAGAGAGTAGCGGCTCGCCGCGCGGCGGCGCGGGCCGGCGGCGCACGGAGGCGCCTTCATATGCGTAAGCTCTTGTTTCCCGTTCTCGCGCTCGGTCTGCTGACCGCGGCGCCAGCGGCCGCCCAGACCGGCGGCTTCGTCTCACCGTTCGTCGGCGTCGCGACCGACACGCCGACCGACGAGAACCGTACGGTCTACGGCGCCGGCATCGGTTTCACCGGCCCGGTCATCGGCTTCGAGGTGGATTTCGGCTACTCGCCGAACTTCTACGAGTTCGAGGACGACTTCGGTGAGCTCGACTCCGAAGGCAGCGTCACCACGGTGATGGGCAACCTGCTGGTCGGCGCACCGCTCGGCAAGGTGCGGCCGTATGGCACCGTCGGACTCGGCTTGATTCGGCAGAACCTCGGATTCTTCGACCTGTTCGACGATTTGAACCGCAACGATCTCGGCGTCAACTACGGCGGCGGCGTCATGGTGTTCCTCAACGACCGGATCGGCCTGCGCGGCGACATCCGGCAGTTCCGCAGCCTCCAGAACGACGACCCGGACGACGACTTCCCGGATCCGGGCGACTTCGACCTCGGCGACTTCAAGTTCTGGCGCCTCAGCGGCGGCGTCACGATCAAGTTCTGAGCGCGCATTGACAGGCGCGTTCCCCAAACGCGCCTGTCCCTTCCCCTGTAGCCTGCAGCCTCTAGGCTGTAGGCTGTAGGCGTCGTGAACCTTCCCCGCCGCATCACCGACATCCAGCCGCCGGTCATCCCCATCCTGGGCGACTGGATCAGATCCACGCCAGGGACCATCTCGCTCGGCCAGGGCATCGTGTCGTACGGCCCGCCGCCGCAGGTGCTCGAGGCGCTGCGTGCCTTCGGAACGACCTCCGTCGATCACCGGTACGGACCGGTCGAAGGCCAGCCGGATCTGCTGTCGATCCTCAGCGACAAGCTCACACGCGAGAATGGGCTCGACCTCGCCGGCCGCCGCATCGTCGTGGCGGCAGGCGGCAACATGGCGTTCCTCAATGCCGTCCTCGCGATCACCGACCCCGGCGACGAGGTGATCCTGCCGGTGCCGTTCTACTTCAATCACGAGATGGCGCTGACGATGATCGGCTGCCGCGCGGTGCCGGTACCGACCGACGCGCGGTATCAGATCGACGTCGAGGCGGTGCGGTCGGCGATCACGCCGCGTACGCGCGCCGTGGTGACGATCTCGCCGAACAACCCGACCGGCGCCGTCTATCCGGAAGCCACGCTGCGGGCGGTCAACCGCCTGTGCGCCGAGCACGGGATGATGCACATCACCGACGAGGTGTACGAGTACTTCACGTACGGCGACGTGCGGCACTATTCGCCCGGCAGCGACCCGGACAGCCGCGCCCACACGATCTCGCTCTTCTCGCTGTCCAAGGCCTATGGCTTCGCCGGCTGGCGCATCGGCTACATGGTGGTGCCCGAGGAGCTGTTCGACGCCGTCAACAAGGTGCAGGACACGAACTTGATCTGCCCGCCGCTGGTGTGCCAGGCGGCCGCGGTTGCCGCGCTCGAGGTCGGGCGGGCTCATTGCGAGCCGCACGTCGCGGCCCTCGACGCCGTGCGCCGGGAGGTCCACGCGACGCTCGGCGCGGTGGGCGACCTGATCGAGGCGCCGGCCACCGACGGCGCGTTCTACGTGCTGCTGCGGGTGAAGACCGACCTCGACGCGTTCACGCTGACGCGGCGGTTGATCGAACGGCACAAGGTGGCGGTGGTGCCGGGCAGCGCGTTCGGCGTCACCGACACGTGCGCGCTGCGCGTGTCGTTCGGCGCGCTCGATCGCGACACCGTAGCGGCCGGGCTGGCCCGGCTGGTGACCGGCCTCCAGGCCGAGGCCTGAGGGTTACGCGGCGGCGCGGCCTTCGAACACTTCCCAGGCCCGCACCACGGCGCGCAGCTTGCGGGTGTGCTCGGCGGCGGTCCGGGCGTCGGCGGTCGGGTGGCGATCAGGGTGCGTTTCGCGCAGCAGCCGGCGGTAGGCGCTGCGGATCTCCTCGTCGCTCGCGGCGGCGGTCACCTGGGCACCCAATCGATTGAGCAATTGGATGGCGAGGCGCTCGCGGGACGAGCGCACGACCGGGCGGCGCGCGGCGCGGACCACCGGATCGGCGTCGGCGGAGCGCGCCGTCGAGCCGCCACGACGCGGTTCCTGCCCGACGCCCACCGGGATCCCGCCCGCCTCCGGCGCTGCAGACGCCGGCGACGCATAGCGCGAGTGGACGATCGTGGCGGGGGCCACGCGCAGCGGCTCGAGGCGATGGACCCAGGCCGGGCTCGCGATGCGCGCCGTCCGCTCGCCAGGCGCCACCGGAGGCGGCACGTCAGCCAGCTTGGACAACAGCACGTCGGCAAACCCGAGCCGGGCACCCATGCCACAGGGATCGGCCGCTGGCGCCCGGGCTTGAACAGGAGGTCAGGACCGTGATCTATCCTTCGGCATGCGTTCCGCCATTGTCGCCGCCGTGTGGGCTGGCGCCATCGCCACGTGGCCGGCGATGGCTCCGGCGCAGACCGCGGCCGCGCCGCCGGGCAGCATTGCCAGCATCACGGGCCCGGCGCCCGAGCCGCCGCCCCCTGTCTGGCCCGTCCCGCTGCCGGCGCAACTGCAGTGGCAACGCCTCGAGTTCAACGCCTTCGTGCACTTCGGGCCCAACGCGTTCACCGGCGCCGAGTGGGGCACCGGCCGCGAGCAGCCCGCCGTGTTCAATCCGACGCAGCTCGATGCGCGGCAGTGGGTGCGGACCTTCAAGGCCGCCGGCATGAAGGGCGTGATCGTCACGGCCAAGCACCACGACGGCTTCTGCCTGTGGCCCACGAAGGAGTCGACCCACACGGTGGCCGCCAGTCCGTGGCGGGGCGGCAAGGGCGACCTGCTGCGCGAGTTGTCGGATGCGGCGCGCGCCGAGGGCCTGAAGTTCGGCGTGTACCTCTCGCCGTGGGATCGGAACCACCCCACCTACGGCACGCCGGAGTACAACGACGTCTTCGTCCGCATGCTCGAGGACGTGCTGTCCAACTACGGCGAGATCTTCGAAGTGTGGTTCGACGGCGCCAACGGCGAGGGCCCGAACGGCAAGCGGCAGGTGTACGACTGGCCGCGCTTCCACGAGGTGGTCCGGCGGCTGCAGCCCAACGCCGTGATCTTCAGCGACGGTGGGCCTGGCGTGCGCTGGATCGGCAACGAGCGCGGCGAGGCCCCGCTCACCAACTGGGCGATGCTCGATCGCGACCGCTACGCGCCCGGCACGCCGCTCAGCATGGACCTGCCGGAAGGATCGGAGCTCGGCAAGGACTACGTTCCCGGCGAATGCGACGTCTCGATCCGTCCGGGCTGGTTCTGGCGGGCCGCCGAGAACACCCGCGTCAAGTCGCCGCGGACGCTGCTCCGCCTGTACGAAGTATCGGTCGGTCGCAACTGCACGCTGCTCCTCAACGTGCCGCCCGACGACCGCGGGCTGGTCCACGAGAACGACGTCAAGGCACTGACGGGCATGCGGGCGCTCGTCGATCGCGTCTACGGCGTGTCGCTGGTGCCGGCTGGCGCGAAGGTCACCGCCAGCAGTACTCGCGAGGCGGACTCGCGCGCGTTCAGGCCGGACCTCGTGCTCGACGCCGATCTCGACTCGTTCTGGGGGCCGGCCGGCGACGCGAAGACCGGCAGCGTCACCGTGGACCTCGGCGTGCCGGTGACGTTCGATCGGGTCAGGCTGCAGGAGTTCGTCGGCCGCGGACAGCGGGTGTCCCTGTTCGAGATCGAGTTCGATCGCGGCGGGCGCTGGCAGCGGCTCGCCACGGGCACCACCATCGGCCACACGCGGATCGTTGCGGTGCCCGTCACCACGACGTCACGAGTCCGCGTCACCATCCACGACGCCCGCGGCGTGCCGCTCATCGCGTCGTTCTCGCTGCACGATACGTCGCGCGGCAACGACCTCGCTCCGGCCCCGACGCCGGCTCATTGACGGGCCACGTTGGGACCCGCCTTCGCCTCAGGGCTTCGGCGCGCCACGCAACGGGCCCTGCCACGCCGAAGGTGGGGCCGAGCCCCAGCCCGGCCTCGAGCACACGACTCATGAACAGACGTCAATTGCTGCACACCATGGCCGCCGGTCCGCTGGCCGCCGTCGTCGCCAATCACACTCGCGCTGAAGCCGCGGTCCAGAGCGCCGGGGCTGCCGAACGCCTCGTGGTCATCTCGCTCGATGGCGTGCGCACGCAGGAGATGTTCGGCGGGCTCGATGCCGACATCCTGCAGGCCGTCCTCGACAAGAAGCCGGCCAACGAGCACGCCCTCTACAAGAAGTTCTGGCGGCCGACGCGGGAGGCACGGCGCGAGGCGCTGATGCCGTTTCTCTGGGGCACGTTCCTGAAGACGCACGGCTCGATCGTCGGCGACCAGCAGGCGGGCAGCGTGATGCGGCTGGGCAACACGCAGCGCTTCAGCTATCCGGGATACGCCGAGCTGATGACCGGCGTGGCGCACGACGATGTGATCACCAGCAACGACAACAGGCGGTACCCGTTCGAGACGGTGCTGCAGTTCCTGCGGCGCGAGCTCGGGGCGACACGCGAGCAGGTGGCGTGCTTCGGATCGTGGGACGTCTTCACGTCGATCTCGGCGTCGAAGGACGGCGAGGTCTACACCAACGCGGGCTACCAGGCGTACGACGGATCCGACGAGGGCCTGAAGCGCCTGAGCGCCGCGCAGTCCGAGACGATGCCGTCGTGGGACTCGGCGCGCTACGACACCTACACGTGGCAGTTCGCGGTCGATCACCTGCAGCGCCATCAGCCGCGCGTGCTGTGGATCGGGCTCGACGAGACCGACGACTGGGCGCACCAGCGGCACTACGTGCGGGTGATCGAGTACCTGCACCGCTTCGACGGCTGGCTCGCGAAGCTGTGGACGCAGTTGCAGTCGATGCCAACGTATCAGGGCCGCACGGCGGTGGTGCTCGTCACCGACCACGGGCGCGGCAACACGGCCAAGGACTGGAACGGCCACGGCAAGGACGTCGAGGGGGCGCAGAACGTCTGGGCGGCGTTCGCGGCGCCGCACTGGCAGACGCGCGGCGTCTGGAAGTCGGGCCATGCGCCGGCCTCGCAGAGCCAGATCGCCGCGACGCTCGCGTCACTGGTCGGCAAGGACTGGCGCAAGGCGACGCCAGCCGCAGGCGCGCCCCTCGTGCCACCGGCTCTCTAACGTCTCTTCTTCTTCGTAAGAGTCGCCTGACGACTTCGCACGTTTGCTCTTCCTTCTTTGGGCTGGCTCACGCCTTGCTTCAGCCCATTGCGAGTGAATGACGAAGCGCTCGAGCCGGCGCGCCCGGCGACGCGCCCGCATCCTACCGTGCGGGTCGCGCGTGGCGTGCCTTGCTCGTGCCGGACACGGGCAAGGACGGAGGGGTCATGCCAGGCCTCTGTTCGACGCTGCCTCAGGCGCAACGCTTGTCGAACAGGGCA
>CBIHOS010000134.1:0-14065 GCA_966211945.1 uncultured bacterium | reverse complement strand
ATCGTTTGTGCTGGCCTCCCTGGCGTCGCCATTGTACTCAACCGGGCGATCCGCCGTTGCGCGACGGCGTCAGGGCGCCTCGGGGAGGCGCCCCTACCAGCGCGATCAGGCATCGCCGACCACGCCGTCTTCCGTGGGTAGGGGCCGTTCCCGAACGGGCCATCACGAACATGCGGGTAGGGGCGGTTCCCCGAACGGCCCATCAAACGGCGTCGGCCGATGAGGCCGACGACCATTACGCCACGGCGTTAGGGCGCCTCGGGGAGGCGCCCCTACCTGCGTGACCAGACATCGCCGACCACGCCGTCTTCCGTGGGTAGGGGCCGTTCCCCGCTTGTCCGCCGTAGCAGGTGCGAAGGCGGAAACGGCCCATCAACCGGCGTCGGCCGACCAGGCCGACGTCCATTACGCCGTCGCCGTCAGGGCGCCTCGGGGAGGCGCCCCTACCTGCGCGATCGTTCGGCGTTCGGCGTTCAACTCAACGGCTTCAGCAGCATCACCTGCACCGTCGTCGAACCGAGGCCCCGATACCGCGACGGCAGGAAGCTCTTGCCGACCTCGCCGCGCAGGATCGCCGTCCGCCCGGGGATGCGGACGTTGAATGCAACGCCCACGCCGGTCAACGGCTCCCACGGCACGTCGGCGATGCCGAAGACGGCATTGCCCCGCACCCGGCCCCACGCGCGGTCGACGAAGACGTCCATCCGGTACTGCTCGAACAGGTTGAACGAGTACTGGCCGCGCGCCATCGCCAGTTCGCCGTAGCGCACGCCGGCCGACGGCACGCCGTGCACCTTGGTCTCGTCGAACAGCCCGAACTGGTACTGGCTGAAGCGATCGAGCTTGTCGCCGCCGTACCACGCGCCGTTGACGATGACCTTGCTGAGCGGCCCGAGGTAGAACACCTTGGTGCCGGCGAGCGAGAACTTCATGTAGTCCGGCGACGTGCGGACGAGCGCGCCGGCGTCGCCCCACGGCCGCCACTCCGCCCGACGCGCCCACACCGCGTTGGCGGTCACCGCATACCCGCCGCGCCGGTACTCGTACAGCGCGCCGATGCCGTTTGTGACCGTCGTGCTCGGCGTGACGAACGTGTCGCTCGTCGTGCTGTCGCGCACGTAGCCGTCGAAGCGGAACTGGTACTGCGCCGACAGCCGCTGATAGCTGGTGGCCTGCCAGCCGAGATTGAGCCCGGTCGAGAGCGGCCACGTCAGCAGCCGCTGGTCCTCGCGCTCGCCACCGGGCAGGAAGATCCGATCGCTCGACGGCGGCGCCATCAGGAAGAAGTCGACGCTGGCGTCGATGCGGTTGGCGATCGCCTTCGGGCGCTGGATGTTGCCGGCCGCCAGCACGCCGGCGAAGAGAATCGCGACCTGCGTGTCCGGCCGGCCGCGGAAGCGGAAGTTCAGGTAGTTGATGCCGCCAATCGGCAGCGGGAAGTCGAAGCCCGGATCGATCGTGAAGCCGAGCGCCAGCGCCTTGGCATGCGTCGTCGCCATGTCGCTGACGACGCGCCCGGTGCCTTCCTTCACGAAGTAGCGGACGCCGGCCGCGGTGTCGCGGTACATCGTCAGCGCCCCGCCGCGCGCCTCCTGCCGCTGCGCCGCGAAGTCAACGGGGTCGATCGTGTAGTCGTCGAACGTGATCCGGCGTTCGACCAGCAGCGGTCGTCCGGCGATCAGGATCAACTGCTGGTTGTAGATGCGCGACGGCAGGTAGACGTCCTGCCCCTGCGCCGTCCGCACCGGTGCGAACTCCTGGGTCTCGTCGTTGGAGACCACCGGCGCGGTGAGCCCCGTCTGCACCGCCTGCTGCCGGAGCCGCGCATACGTCGCCTTGTCGATCCACACGGTGCCGCGATAGAGCGACTGGTCGCGGCGCGACGGCTCGAACGCCACGACCCACGCCGCGCGTTCCCCCACCGTCTCGCTGCCCCGCAAGCGGTACGTGTAGCGCGCGTCCAGTTCGATGACGAGCGGCGGCGCCAGCACCTTCTCGGGCTGCAGCAGCGGAAACGGCGGCCGCGGCTCGCCGAATCTGGCGCCGTTGACGCGGAACTCCCGCTCCTCCCACTCGGTGCCCTCCACCCGATCGACGAAGAAGCGGTTCTCGGTGACGATGTCGAAGCCGGGGTCGGTGGCGGCCGGCTTGAAGAACTGCTGGATGCGGCCGTCCATCACGTAGCGCGGCGAGGCCTGGCGCTCGGCCGCCTGCCGCGCCTGGTGGCGCGCCAGGATCTCCTCGACCGACGGCGTGCGATCGGCGGTGACGTCTTCGCGCTGGACGAAGCCGCCCTCGGCCCCCGACGCGAACGTCACGAGCCACGGCCCGCTGCCCGCCAGCGCCACCTGCGCCGACGATCGCTGCGTGAGGTCGTCGCGCGTCACCCGCGACACGGTCAGCGCCCGCCCGCCGAGGAGATCCACCGCGCTGATCCCGCCGCCCGACGACGTCACGAGCGAGACGTCGACGACGGCATCCGCACGCGCCGGTCCCTCCAGGATCAGGTACGTCGAGAGCGTGCCGAGGTGATAGAGCAGGCGCGACGTGAGCGGCGGCCTCGCGTCCTGGCCGTCCATCGTCAGCGTGAATTCGCCGGCCGACGGCGTGAGCGGCGCCAGATCGCCGGATCGATACAGGCCCGCGAACCGCCGTGCGACGCGGACGACAGGTCCGAGCGCGCTGCCGTCCACCCGATAGCCGCGCGTCGTCACGTGCGTGCCGATGCCGCGCGATTCGTGCGTGACGAGCGAGGCGAAGCCGGCGCCTTCCTCCAGGAAGGCGTGCAGATCGACGAGCGTCAGGCCCGGATCGTGCGTGTTGGCCCAGGTCCAGGCGGGCCCGGGATCGGCGGTCTCCGATTCGACGAGCGCCAGCGCGTCGATCGAGGGCGTCACGTCGGGTGTGAGCACGGCATCGCGACGCGCCGGACCGGCCGCGTCGCCGCCGATCACGATGGCGACCTGCGGCCGCGCCGCCCGCACCTCGGCCGCCGCGACCTTGACGAGAAATGCCGCGCGCCGCGGATCCTCACCGGACGCCTGCAGCTCGATGGCGGCCAGACGCGGAGTGGCGTCCATGGCTCGCCGCACGAGGGCCTCGAGCGCTGCCGCCTCGACGCCGGGTCCGTCGATGTTGCGCAGCGTGAGCCACACCGGCCACTGGCCGGTCACGAGCGTGGGGGGTGACGGGGCGCCGGCATCGATCGTCACGCGCAACGCCGCAGGCACGTCCTCCGCCGGTGGTGGGGGCGGCTCCGCCGCGCGGCCGGCGACGTCGAAGACGATGGCCGGCAACGCCGGTGGCGGCGGCGCCGGCCCGGCGGCCGCCTGCGCGAAGACCGCCGTCGCGCCGAACGTGATCGCGCCAATCGCCGCCGCGATCGCGACGAGCCAGGCGGCGGTCATGCGCGGCGCCATGCCTGCACGTCGGGGAGATCGCTCAGCGGCCCGAACTCCGCGCCCCGCAGCACCGCACGGAGACGCGTCCGGAAACCCGAGAGCTTGAAGTAGTGCGCGAAGGCGAGCGGCGCCGGCAGGCGCACGTGCGGGGGCCGGGGGTCGATCTCCCATGGATGCACAGTAATGACGGCCGGGTCGCCGCGGCGGTTGCTGGCAGCGATGGCGTCGAGCACTTCGGCCGGTTCCGCCTTGCGCAGTCCCCAGCCCCAGCCGAGCGGCACGGCATGGCCGGCCAGCTCGCCCACCAGCGGCGGCACCTCGAGCAGCGCGCCGGCCGGCGTCGCGATCGGATACGGGCGTCGCGGATACGCCGGCGAGCCGACGCGTGCCACCGGGGCCCGGCTCGCGTCCACGCGCAGCCCCTCCTCCACGAGGATCGGCAGCGCCCACGGCGCATGCTGGTTCAGCGACCACTCGGGCGCGCGGAACGTCGTGACCTCCGTCACGCCGGCGGCGCGCAGTGCCTGCAGGTTGTCGCGAAGATCGGCGCGGAAGTGGTCCGGCGCGAGTTCGTAGACGCGGCGATGACGATGGCCGTGGAGCCCGAGCTCGTGGCCGGCCGCGGCGATCTCATGAACCAGCGCGGGGAACCGCTCCGCCACCCAGCCGACGACCAGGAACGTGCCGCGCGCGCCGGCCGCGGCGAGATCCTC
Organism: uncultured bacterium; assembly: GCA_966211945.1. Classification (GTDB taxonomy): domain Bacteria; phylum Acidobacteriota; class Vicinamibacteria; order Vicinamibacterales; family Vicinamibacteraceae; genus Luteitalea. The sequence goes on along the minus strand of CBIHOS010000134.1, from coordinate 9,951 downwards.
GAGCAGCAGGCGCGTCGTCGGCACGACGCGGCTCTCGAGCCGGTCCCACTCCGCCATCGGCAGACGGTCGTCGACGCCGCAGATGTGGAACCAGTCCTCGACGTCGACGGTGAAGGCGTTGAGCGCCACCCCGTGTCAGGCCGTCTTCCTGTGCGCCTCGATGTAGCCGGCGATCGCGTCGACCGACTGCAGCACCTTGCCTCCGGTCTCCTCGTCGCCGATGACGACGCCGAAGGAGCGCTCGATCTCGAGCACGAGTTCGAGCGCGTCGATCGAGTCCAGGCCAAGCCCGGCGCCGAACAGCGGCGCGGCGTTGTCGATCTCGTCGGGCGAGATGGGCAGCTTGAGGGCCCGCACGATCGCGGCCTTGATGTCGGAACGGAGATCAGTCATGACTGCCTTACACGAGCCCGCCGTCCACGCCAATCACCTGGCCGGTGACGTACGCAGCGGCATCTGAACACAGGAACGCCACCACCTCGGCGACCTCGCGCGGACTGCCGAGCCGGCCGACCGGCACGTTGCGCAGGTGCGCCGCGCGGGTGGCGTCGGGAATTGCCGCGGTCATGTCGGTCTCGATGAGGCCCGGCATCACCGCATTGACCAGCACGCCCTTGGGCGCCAGCTCGCGCGACAGCGTCCGGGTGAGCCCGATCAGCCCGCCCTTGGAGGCCGCGTAATTTGCCTGTCCCGGCAGCCCCGCCACCGCGCTCGGCGACGTCAGGCTCACGACACGGCCCCACCGGCGCATCAGCATGCCGCGGACGACGGCCCGCGTGCAGAAGAAGGCGCCGTCGAGGTTGGGGCGCAGGACCGCGTCCCACTTCTCGCGGTCCATCAACATCAGGTAGCCGTCGCGCGTCACGGCGGCGTTGTTGACGAGGATGTCCGGCGCGCCGAGGTGCTGCGTCGTGGCGGCCACCATGGCCTGGACCTGCCCCTCGTCGGCGACGTCGCACTGCGTCGCCCAGACGCGGCACCCGTCGGCCTCGAGGGCGCGGACCAATGCGTCGGCCGACTCCTGCCGTTCGCGGTACGAGAACGCGACCGACGCGCCCCGCCTGGCGAGGGTCTCCACGATGGCGCGGCCGATGCCGCGGGATCCGCCGGTGACCAGCGCCACGCGACCGGTCAGGGTGAGCGATTCGAACGACACGACATCCCCTGGCGGCACCCGCGCGGCGCCGCCACAGCGCTGCCGCCGGCCGGATCGGCCGGTCTCCGCGGGGGTGGTCCAGGCACGTGCCAGCCTGGCGCCAGAAGCGCCCCGCGGCGCTCGAACGCCGCAGGTCGTCAGTATAAGCGAACGACGAGGCTGTAGCTGGTACCGCCGCTGGCGAAGCTGTTGACCATCACGTAGGGCGACGCCAGCGTGCGCGGCGCGCCAGCGACGAGGTCGAGCGGCGGCAGCGACGGATCGGGCGTGTCGAGCCCGGCGGTCGGCACGATCAGCCCTCGCCGCCCGGCCAGCACTGCCGCGAGCAGGGCACCGGCCGCGGCCATGCCGCCCTCGCCGAGGGCGCCCTTCACCGAGGTGACCGGCACGCCGCGCGGGCCGAAGACGGCGGTCAGCGCGGCCGCTTCCACGGCGTCGAAATCCCGGGAGCCGTTGGCCGCGGCGTACACGGCACCGATCCGGTCGCGCGGCACGTCGGCTTCGCGCAGCGCGGCCTCCATGCAGCGCGCCAGCGGGGCGGGCACGGCCGGCCAGGCGTTGATCGGCGTGACCGCGGCCGTTGCGCCGACGCCGAGGATCTCGGCGAGCATCGTCGCGCCCCTGGCCGCGGCCCGGCCAGCCTCCTCGACGATCGCGAGATACGCGCCTTCACCGAGGACGAATCCGTTGCGGGTGACGTCGAACGGCCTGGCGCCTTCAGGATGCGCGCCGTCGCGCGACAGGACGCCGAACCAGTCGTGGACCTTGAAATAGAGGTCGTAGATGTCCTCGGCGCCGCCGGTCACGAGCGCCCCGGCCTTGCCGCCGCGCACGAGGTCGGCCGCCAGCGCCACGGCCGCGAGGCCCGACGCTTCCTTGTAGCTGATCGTGGTGTTGGGCCCGCGCAGCTTCTCTTCGAGGCCGATGAGGCTGGCCGCGGCGTTGCCGACCGTGTTGCTGAACAACAGCGCCGGCGCGCCGGCCGGTCCGAACTCGATGAGGCGGTCGAGGAACTCGCCCGTCGAATGGACGCCGCACGTGCTCGTCCCGAGCACCACACCCACATCGTCGTAGCCGCGTTCGGCGAGGGGCAGGCCGGCCGCGGCGAGCGCGAGGCGCGCGGTGGCCACGCTGAGCCGCCCGACCTCGTCCATCCGGCGAAGCTTCATCGGGGCGATGAACGTCGCCGGATCGAAGTCGCGGAGTTCGGCGGCCCGGCGCGACGCGAGGCCGCTCGTGTCGAACGTGTGGATGGGGGCGATGCCCGACGCGCCGGCGAGGAGCGCGTCGATCAGGGTCTCTGTGTGACCGAGGCTCGAACAGGCCGCAACGCCCGTGATTGCGGCCCGTCGCTGCACGTCGGGTACGTTACCATTTCGATTCATGGCTCTTCAACGGGCGCTTCGACGTGTCTTCGCCCTCGGAGTGGCCGTGTGCGTGATTGCGACCGCCGTCGATGCAACCGGCGCCGGACGGCTGGGCGCCGCTTTCGCCGAGGTTTCCGCGCCCGAGGAGCCGTCCCTTCAGGTCGCCGCACACGCCGGTGACCTGTTCGACGAGATCTACCGCCGCGGCGCGCCCATCGAGTCGACGCTGAAGACGGTGTCGGCCTCGTTCGTCGAGACCACGACGTCCACGCTGCTGAAGGCGCCGCAGGTGGCCCGGGGCACGCTCGTGGCTCGCCGCCCGTCCGACGTGCGCCTGCAGTACAGCGGCGCCGACGCCCGCACGGTGGTCATCAGCGGCAACACGCTGGCCGTGGACTGGCCGCGGCGCGGGCTGCGCGACCGCCGCGACATCTCCGGCATGATGCGCCGCGCGCAGCGATTCCTCACCGCCACGTCGCCTGCCGAGCTGCGCAAGCACTTCGACATCGCCGCGAGCGTGGCGACCGACAGGCCGCAGACCTGGACGGTGATCTTCACGCCGCGCCGCAAGCAGCTGCGCGAGGGCGTCGCCGCGGTCCGCCTCTGGATCGACCAGCAGACCCTGCTGCTGCGCGCGATGCGCCTCGAGTTCCCCGGCGGCGACACCACCCTCATGGAGTTCGCCGACGTGCGGCTCAATCCGCCGGTCGACGCCGACGCGTTCGTGCCGGCGTCGCGCTGACCGCCCGCGTCCGCACCACCCTGCCTCGCCCGTGACCCGCACCCTCCAGGCGCTCATGACGTGGGCGCATGCACGACGCGCCGTCGTGCTCGGCCTCGCCGCCGTCGTCGCCGCGGTGTGCGTCCTGCCGCTGTCGCGGCTCCGCTTCGACGCCGACGTGCTGCACCTGATGCCGCGCGACACCGGCGCCGTGGCCGCGTTCGAGACGTATCTCGAGACGTTCGGCAGCCTCGATGCGCTGTACGTCTACGTGGAAGCGCCGGATCAGGGCGCCGTCGCCGACTACGCCGATTACGTCGAGGCTCTGGCCGGCGGGCTCCGGCAGCTGCCCGACGTCACACGCGTCGACACCGGCTTACGCGATCAGGGGCGCGACTGGGGCTACCTCGCCGATCGGCAGCTGCTGCTGCTCGACGACCCCGCGTACGCGCGGGCGGTGGCGCGCCTCGCCCCGGCCGCCGTGGCCGAACAGGTGCGCCGCACGAAGGACCTGCTCGCGCTGCCGTCGGCCGACGTCAAGGCCCTCGCCCGGCGCGACCCGCTGGGCTGGTTCGAACTGTCGGGGGCACAACTCGAAGGCGCCGCCGGCCTGCTTCGCGTGAACCCGGCCGGGGCCGAGGGGTACGTGACGGCCGATGGCCGGGCCCAGCTGCTCGTGGTCCACCCCACGAAGCCGCCGTTCGACACCGATTTCGCCAGGCACCTGATCGACGCCGTACACCACGCGGAGCGCGGCATCCGGAACAGGTTCGCGGCCGAGTGGGCCGACGACGGGCTGGCGCCGCCGCGCTTCGACATCGCCGGCGGCCATCGGACCGCGATCGAAACCGAGGCGCTGATGCGCAGCGAATCGGTCCGCAACACGCTGCAGTCGCTCGCCGGCGTGCTCGCCGTGCTCTACCTCGCGTTCCGCAACTGGTGGCTCGTGCTGTTTGGCGCCGTGCCGGTGCTGCTCGGCACGATCGTCACGCTCGCCCTGCACCAGGTCCTCGGAGCCGACCTCTCGGCGGCGGCCACTGGCGCCTCCGCGATGCTGTTCGGCCTGGGCGACGATGGGCTCGTGCTGCTGTTTGTCGCCTACCGCGACAAGCTCGCGAGGGGCCTGACGCCCCGCGAGGCCGTGGCCAGCCTGGGCCCGATCGGATCGAGCGTGCTGCTCGGCGCGACGACGACGGCGGCGACGTTCCTCGGCCTCTGGTTCATGAGCTTTCCGAGCCTGCAGCAGCTCGGCGTGGTGATCGGCGTCGGCATCCTGCTGACGGCGCTGTTCACGCTCACGGTGCTCGTGGCCGGCCTGCCAGGCGCGTCCTGGGTGGCGCGGTCGCGCGACCTGCGATGGCCGGGATTGTCGTCGTGGGTCCGGAGACACCGGCGCGCCATCCTGGCGGCGGCGGCGATCGCGACGCTGCCGCTGGCCTGGGGCCTCGCGCGCCTGCAGATCGACCCTCGCATCGAACGCCTCCGGCCGGCCGGCGCCGGCCTCGCGCTCGAATCGCACATCACCGAGCGCTTCGGGCTGCCGCGCGACGTGTATCTCGTGCTCGGTGAGGGCCCCGATCTCGATGCCGAGTTGACCCGCCACGAGCAAGTCGCCGCGTCGCTGCGCGATGCCGGCGGCGTGACGAACGTGGGCCCTGGGCTGCTGCTGCCGTCGCAGGCGCGGCAGGCGGCGCGCCGCGAGGCGATCGCGCGCGTGTCCGTCGCTCCCGCGGCGGTTGCCGACGCCGTCGACCGGGCCGCGGACGCCGAGGGGTTCGTCGCCGGCACGTTCGCGCCCTTTCGCGAACGGCTGCCGCGCTTGCTCGACGCGCGGCAGGACGTGACGCTCGACGGCCTGCAGCGCCACGGGCTCGACGATCTCGCCGGGCGATTCGTGCGGCACCGCGATGGCCGGTACGTGGTGGCCACCTACGTCACGGCGCGCGACGCGGCCGCGGTCGCCACCGTGCAGTCGGCGGTCGCGGCCCAACCGGGCCTGACCGTGACCGGACTGCCGCTCGTGAACGCCTCCCTGGCCGCCAGGCTGCCGCGCGAGTTGACGCTCGCCCTGGCCGCCGGCAGTGTCGTGGTGGTGCTCCTCATCTGGCTCGAGTTCAAGCGCGTCCGTCCGACGCTGCTCGCCAGCCTGCCGACCGTGCTCGGCATCGTCTGGGGACTCGGCGCGCTGGGCTGGGCCGGCGTCGTCCTCGATCTCTTCAGCGTCTTCGCGATCCTGATGTTCCTCGGCATCGGCGTGGACTACGGCATCCATCTCCTGCACCCGACGGTGGACGGCACGTGGTCCACCGACGAGGCGCTGACACTGGTCGGGCCGGCCATGCTGCTGGCCGGCGTCACGACGATCGTCGGCTTCGGCACGCTGATCGGATCGGCTTATCCGCCGCTGCGGTCGCTGGGGCTGGTGTCTGTCGCGACGATCGGCACGTCGCTCGTCGCCTCGCTGCTCGTGCTGCCGGCGATCCTCTTCGAGGCCGCATCGCCGACGGGGGCTGGCGCTCCCGCGCGCGGGGAACGGACATGAAGGTCGTCGCGGTGGTACCGGCCCACGACGAGGCACGCGGGATCGAGGCGGTGGTCCGCGGCGCGCTCGCGCACCTCTCGCAGGTGGTGGTCGTGGACGATGGGTCCACCGATGCGACGGCGGCGCTGGCCGAGGCGGCCGGCGCGCGGGTGGTCAGGCTCGGGCGCAACGAGGGCAAGGGCACGGCGGTCCGGGCCGGCCTGTCGTACGTGCTCGCCACCGATGCGACGCACGTGCTGTTCATGGATGGCGACGGGCAGCACCGGCCCGAGGAGATCCCGGCCCTGGTGCGGGCGGCGGAATCGGGCGCCGCGATGGTCGTCGGCGAGCGCGTCTTCGTGCGATCGGCGATGCCGGCCTCGCGCTACTGGGCCAACGTCATCGGCAGCTGGGCGCTGGCGACGCTGATGGGCGTGGACCTCCGGGATACGCAGTCCGGGTTCCGCCTGGTGCGGACCGACGTCCTGCGGACCCTCGACCTGGAAGCCCGTGGTTACGAGTTCGAGACCGAACTGGTGGTCAAGCTGGCGCGCCGCGGCGCGCGGATCGCCAGGGTGCCGATCGCGGCCGTGTACGCCGGCGAGACGAGCAAGCTGCGGCCGGTGCGCGACACGACGCGCAACGTCGTCCTGGCGCTGGTCTACCGTTTCGCCCGCCGCGACCGCGGCGGCCGCGCATGAGTGTCAAGGCGCCGGTGCGCTGGGTGACGCACCGCCTGAACGGCGCGTTCGTCGTCCGCGGCAGCTACCTGGGGTCGCGCTATGCGCCGCTCGCGATCTCGTGGCCGATCGCGCATGCGGGCGCCTGGCTGGTCGGCCATGGCATGGCGAGCGTTCGCGACGCCCTGGTGGACAACCTGCGCGCGGTGCTGCCGCACGCATCCGATGCGGAGTTGCGCCGGCGCGCGTACCGGACGTGCCACACCTACACCGACGACTGGATGGACTTCATGCGGTCGGTGTCCTGGCCGCGCGAGAAGGTGCTGGAGCGCTTCACGTACGAGCACCCGGAACGGCTGACCGATGCGCTCGCGCTCGGGCGCGGCGCGATCCTGGTGACCGGCCACTACGGCAACTGGGAAGCCGGCAGCGTGATGATGAAGGCGCTCGGAGTGCCGCTGACCGTGGTGGCGATGCCGGAGGCCGATCCGACGGTCAATGCGATCCGGCACAGCGTGCGGTCCGAGCTGCACGTGGACACGCTCGAGGTGCGGCAGTCGCTCGACACGCCGCTGCAGATTCGTCGTCGTCTCGCGGAGGGGCGGGTGGTGGCGATGCTGATGGACCGCGCCGTCGATCGCGACCGCGTCCCGGTCACGATGTTCGGCCGGCGCGTGGATTTCCTCGGCACGCCGGCACTGCTCGCCTATCTGACCGGGGCGCCGCTGGTGCCGATGTTCCTCGTGCGCCAGGGCCGCGGCCGGTTCCGCGCCCTGCCGCAGGAGCCGATCCTGCTGGACCGCCAGGGCGACCGCGCCGCACAGGTCCAGCGCACCGCGCAGACCGTGGCCACACTGCTCGAGCGCCAGATCGCCGAACGTCCCGAATGCTGGTACCAGTTCCACAGGTATTGGACGGATGTCTGAGAACCCGGAACCCAAGGCCCAAGGCGCGAAGCCCAAGACCCACGGCCCAAGGCCCAAGGCCCGGGGACACTCGTAAGTGGATCCTGCCTCGCACCTGGTGTTCGCGCGCATGGTCGCGGCGCTGCGCGAGTCGCGCCACGGGCCGCGCGGCGTGATCGCGGCGACGGTGCTCGGTGGGATCGCGCCGGACGTCGATGCGGCGCTGATGGCTCTCGGCTGGGACGTGTATCTGCGCTGGCACGACGCGGGGACGCATGCCCTCGTCGGGACGCCGCTCGTGGCGCTGCTGACCGCCGGCGTCGTGCGCACGTGGGCGGCCACCGCACCGGTTGGCAGCCTGTGGTTCGCGGCGTGGCTCGGGGCGCTGAGTCACGTCTTCTTCGATCTGTACTCCGGGGCCACGGTCCGCCTCTTCTGGCCGATCTGGCCGGCGCCGATCGCGACGCCGATTGTCGCGATGGCCGACCCGCTGGCGATTGCGGCGATGGCCGCCGGCATGCTGGCGCTCTGGGTGTGGCCGCGGGTGCCGCGCACCGCTGCGGCCGTCGCGATGGTGCTGCTGGCGCTGCTCGCCGGCGCCAAGCTCGTGACGCGCGCACGGGCCGTAGATGCCTATGCCGCGGCGATCGCGGCAGGGCCCGTCCCGGTGGCACGGGCGATCGAGGCGGCGTGGGGATCGTGGAGTGCCTGGCACGTCTTCGACCGGCTGCCCGACGGCCGCGTGCGGGCCTGGGTCGCCGATGGCTGGCACCGTGACGCGCGGCTCCGCTTCGAACAACCGGACCAGCGCGACGCCGCGTTCGCGCGGGCGTCACTGACGCAGCTGGCCACCGCGGCCAACTTCGTGCCGTCGCACCCGTTCGCGTTCAGCACGTTTCGCACGACCAGCGAGGGGGCGGTCGTCTTCTGGTCGGATGCGCGCTTCTGCTGGTCGGCGGGCGAACGCGCCGATCCCCAGGAGGGCGCGCCGCACCAGGACGTGCGTCCGGCGATCGGCGCGCTGCGTTGCGGGTTGTGGTTCGGCGGATCGCTCGACGGGGCCGGCCAGCCGCGCGAGGCGCTCGTGTGGCTCGGCGGACACCTGCAGCGGCGCTCGCCGCAACGCTGGTAGGCCGTCTGCAGGCGCGGTGCAACGCGCGATCAGCGCGCCGGCGGTCCGTCGGCGGGCGGGCGCTGGCGCCAGTAGGACGCGAGCACGCTGCCGGCGGCGTTCATCCAGGGGCCGAAGATCGCCGCCGCCAGTCCGGCGTCGGTGCTGTGCAGGACGCTGATCGCCAGCCCCGACGCCATGCCGGCGTTCTGGAGGCCGACCTCGATGGAGGCGGTCCGCGAGTCGGACTCGTTGAGTCCGAGGCCGCGCGCGCCCCAGTACCCGAGCACGAAGCCGATCGCGTTGTGTATGACGACGACCGCGAAGAGCGTGAGCGCCACCGCCAGCAGCTGGTCGCGTGAGCTCGCGGTGATGATCGTGATGATGATGCAGATGGCGGCCATCGACACGATCGGCAGCACCTTCGGCATCCAGCGCTGACCGCGCAGCAGGCGGTTGAAGATCAGCCCGATCACGATCGGCAGGATGATCATCTGCAGGATCGAGATCATCATCGCCCACACGTCGATTGGCACGAAGCGGCCGGCCAGCCACTGCATCGCGAGCGGCGTGAGGAGCGGCGACAGCAGCGTCGACACCGCCGTCATCGTCACCGACAGGGCGACGTTGCCGCCGGCCAGGTAGGTCATCACGTTGGAGGCGACGCCGCCGGGCGCGGCGCCGACCAGCACGATGCCGGCCGCCACTTCGCCGGTGAAGCCGAAGACGGTGGCCAGCACGAACCCGCTCAACGGCATGACGCCGAACTGCAGGAGCAGCCCCACGAGGACGCCGCGCGGCATGATCAGCACGCGCGCGAAGTCGCCGAGGCTGAGCGTCGTGCCCATCCCGAACATGATGATCTGGATGAGCGGGACGATGAGCCGCGTCAGCCGGTAGTCGCCGACCGAGATGAACAGGTGCGGGAAGATCAGCGCGGCGGCCACGCAGGTGGCGACGGCGCTGGTGAACGTGAGGCCGGAGAAGCGCGCCGATCGGCTCACGGCGACCGTGAGCGCGACCAGCGCGGCGAGAACGACGATGCCTGCCAGGCTCGCGGCGGGCATCAGAGTGACGTGCTCCCGGCAGCGCGCGTCACGTCCTCGAAGGTCTCACCGGCGCGGCGTTCATCGTCTGGCGTCATGCACACGTGTGTCTCTGCTCCAGCGCCGGTCGATGCCCGGCGGCCTGCCCCACTGTGGGTTCGGGGCGCAGTATCCCCCACGTGCGTGTGCCCTGACCACCGATTCTTCGGAGCGGCGTCACCGTCAGGGCGCCTCGGGGAGGCGCCCCTACCAACGCGTAACCACGGCGGCGGCCCGCCCGTCGGACGCGTTTCCCGAACACGCCGTCGCGAACACGTCCATTCACGCGGCGCCGTCAGGGCGCCTCGGGGAGGCGCCCCTACCAACGCGACCAGGCATCGCCAACGCCCTCGTAGGTACGGGCCGTCCCCCGCTTGTCCGCCGTAGCAGGTGCGAAGGCGGAAA
>CBIHOS010000133.1:0-14137 GCA_966211945.1 uncultured bacterium | reverse complement strand
TTCTAATATGGCGGAGAGGGTGGGATTCGAACCCACGTGCCGGTTTCCCGACTAGACGCTTTCGAGGCGCCCCCGTTATGACCGCTTCGGTACCTCTCCGCGCGCGGTAGGACATTTGAGTTTACCACGCTGCCGCGACACGAACCAGCCGGTCGGCGCACCCCTCCCGGCCCGGCTTTTGGACGTCCCTGCAGCCTCGTCGCGCGCCCGCCTACCGCGGCCGGGGCGACGACGATGGCGGCTCGGTCGAGGGCTTGTCCATGGCCCCCAGCGACGGACATGCGTCGCCCGTCGCGAGGACGGACGAGACGTGCAGACGCTTGACGTTGACCTCGACCTCTTCCTTCGTCTCCACCGTCGGCGTGTCGCTCGACCCGGTCATCGGCCGCTGCTCGGACTCGGCCTCGTGCTCGACTCCGGTGTCGCGCGCCACCGAGGGGTCCTCGCGACCCACCGCCGTCACGATCGTGTTGGCGTGCCCCTGGAAGTCAGCGGCGTTGCCCACGAGTTCGTAGGTGATGGTGTCGCGCCCGGGTATCTGCATCGCCTGTCCGGCTTCGGTCGGCCGGGTATCGGTCGGCGTCAACGCGAAGCCGCGTCCATCCAGGCCTGCCGTGAGGCAGCCGGTGACGCGCAGTTCGGGCCCGCCGGCGGTTGTCGCCGCCGGCGTATCGGCAGGGCGGGACGACTCGGCCGCGGCCTGCGTCCCGGCCGCCGGTGCTTCGGCTCGATTGCAGCCGGCTGCCGCCATCGCGGCCGCCGCTACCACGACAGCCAGGTTCCCTCGTCCGTAAAGACATGTGCGCTTCATGCAGCCTTCGACCAGCAAGCCGCATGCCCCGCGAACTGTCGATCGGCGCACCGCCGCGAACCGACCATCGGCTTTCGAAGGGCACACGGTTGTTCCCGTTCGCTACAGGCGCGGCGCGCAGACGCACAAACGGGCCGACCAATCAGGTCGAGCGACGCGACCGGAAGAACTCCTGCATGAGGCGCTGCGCCTCCTCACCCAGCAGCCCTTCGACGCACTCGACGCGGTGGTTGAGCCCCGGCAGTTCGAGAATCCGTGCGGTCGAGACGACCGCGCCCGCCCGCGGCTCGCGCGCGCCGTAGACCAGCCGCCTGATGCGGGCGTGGACGAGCGCGCCGGCGCACATGGCGCAGGGCTCGATGGTCACGTACAGATCCGCACCGGTAAGCCGATAATTGCCGATGTAGGCGGCCGCCTGCCGGAGCGCGACGATCTCCGCGTGCGCGGTCGGGTCGCGCGCGCCGATCGGACGGTTGGCGCCGCGACCGACGACCACCCCGTCGAGGACGACCACGGCGCCGACCGGCACTTCGCCACGGGCCCCGGCCTCGGACGCCAGGCGAAGCGCCTCACGCATCCAGGCGTTGTCGGGTGCGGCGTGGGGCGACTCGTCCACCATGCGGCGCCCATTGTGCCGCACGAGATCGGTCGGTCGTGCAGCCGAGCACCTGCTTCCAGGCGAACCGGACTCCGCGATCGGGCAGAGGACTGCCCTCGAAGCGGCCGCGTCCGCCGGGACTGTGGTCCGAGCCGGCGCGTCTGTGCTAGACTTTGAATTCTGTGCTCGTTGCGGCCTCGCGGCCGAAGAACGCAGCACCAGCCTCTAGCGCCCTTAGCTCAGCTGGATAGAGCGTCTGGCTACGAACCAGGAGGTCGCACGTTCGAATCGTGCAGGGCGCACCACACTCCGTTCCACTCGTCTGGCTTGCCCTGCCCTCATCGGTCTCGCCGCGCGGCCCGTCCGCGGCGCGACCGGGGTCGAATCGTGCAGGCCGCACCCTCCTCACAACCGGTCCGATTCGTCCGGTTCGCCATCGGCCAATCGCCGTGCGCGGGATAATGGACGAGTGTCCGTCCAAGACCATCGCGCCGCCGCGCCCACGCGGGTGCGCTGTGCCGTCCTCACGATCAGCGACACCCGCACACTGTCCAGCGACACCGGCGGCGCCGTCATCGTCTCGCTGCTGACCGGCGCCGGCCACGACGTCGTCACGCACGGCCTGGTCGCCGACGATGCGACGATTGTCCAGCAGTGGATCCAGTCACAGCGATCCCGCGACGATGTGGACGCCATCATCACGACGGGCGGCACCGGCATCGCCCGCCGCGATCAGGCGCACGAAGCGATCACGCAGCTGCTCGATACACCGATCCCCGGTTTCGGCGAATTGTTCCGGATGCTCAGCTACCAGGAGATCGGCCCGGCGTCGATGCTGAGCCGCGCGTGTGCCGGCGTGTCGCAGTGCCGCGTCGTCATTGCGCTGCCCGGCTCGGAAGGGGCGGTCCGGCTCGCGATGGAGAAGCTGGTGTTGCCCGAGTTGGGACACCTGGTGCGAGAGGCGCGTCGGTAACGATTCGCTGACGGGTGACGGACGGCTCGGCGACGCGTCCCTGTCTTCAGGGCGCGATGTTGGCAAACGATCCGGGGCCCGACGGCGGCCGCGCGACGTGGCGCGGCACGCGCACCGTGAACATCGTCCAGCCGTCTTCGCTGCGCCCGTGCACGACGCCCCCGTGCGCCTTGACGATCTGATCGACGATGTAGAGACCGAGGCCGGTGCCACGCGTACTGGCGTTGGAGGCCGCGAACGGCGTGAACAGCGTTGCCGCGATGTCGTCGGGCAGCGTGCCGACGTTGGCGACCTCGACGATCACGTGCTCCTCTTCGGTCCCGCAGACCCGGACCCGCACCGGTTGCTGGTCGCCGTGCTGCACGGCGTTGCCGAGCAGATTGGAGAGCACCTGCAGCATGCGATCGGGATCCCAGGTACCCCGGGTGTCGCCGCTCTCGTGCACCTCGAACGCGTGCCGGTCGCGCAGTTCGCCAACCGCTGCCCCGCAGAGCTCGCCGAGCGCCGCCGGACGCGGGTTGATCGGCAGGTTGCCGAGGCGGGCGGCACCGAAGTCGAGCAGCTGCGCGATGAGCCGCGTCATCCGCGACGACGCCGACTGGATGGTCGAGACGACCCGCTGCGTGATCTCGTCGCCGCCGGTGCGCAGCCGCAGGACCTCGGCCGACGTGACGATCGCGCTGAGCGGCGTCCGCAGGTCGTGCCCGAGCACTCCGAACAGCAATTCCGACATCCTGACCAATTGCCGGTGCTCTTCGAGCTGCAGGGCCAGCGCCTGGCGGTGGCGGAACAGCTCGATGAAGACCTGGACCTTGCTGCGCAGCAACGGGATGTCGAGCGGCTTGAACAGGAAGTCGACGCCGCCGGCTTCGTAGCCGCGGAAGAGCCGTGAGGCCTCCGGCGCGCCCGCCGTGAGGAAGATGATCGGCACGTGCCGTGTGCGCTCGGCCCCGCGCATCAACTCGGCGAGCTCGAAGCCGTCCATCTCGGGCATCTGGACGTCGAGCAGCGCGACCGCGATGTCCTCGTGCCGAAGCAGCAGTTCGAGCGCTTCCTTGCCGCTCGCTGCGCGGAGGACGCGCAGGCCGGCGTCGGCCAGCAGCGCCTCGAGGACGTCGAGGTTGTCCGGCACGTCGTCGACGGCGAGGACCGACACGGTCGACGGCTCGCGAGCGGTAGCGGTGAGGGATTGCGGCAGCGCGACCACGTCAGGCATCGGCGTGCCTCCAGGCGGCGAGCGCCCGGCCCATGCTTCGCGGATCCATCGTGGGATGCGGCGCCAGTTCGAGGGCGGCCTGCGGCATCACCGCCACCTGCGCCGTTTCCGGTGCCTGCACCCACGTCCGCCCGCCTGCCTGCCTGATGCGCCGAAGCCCCTCGGCGCCGTCGCGGCTGGCCCCGGACAGCAGGATTCCCAGCGCGCCGCCGCCGAGCGCGTCGGCCACCGACTCGAACAGCACGTCGATCGACGGACGCGAATGGTGCACCGGCTCGTCGACCGACAGGGCCAAGCTTCCGTCGCGCTCCACCAGCAGATGGTAATCGGGCGGCGCGAAATACACGCCGCCAGGGTCTGGCATCGACTTGTCCTCCGCCTCGAGCGTGGCCAGCGCACACGACGCCGAGAACAGCTCCGGCAGCGCGCTGCGGCGGCCCGGCGGCATGTGCACGACGATCAGGACGGGCGCGCCGAGCGTCGCCGGCAACTCCGGCAGCAGCTGGCTCAGCGCGTCCACCGCCCCGGCCGACGCGCCGATCGCGATCAGCGTCGGCGGCTGCTCGCGCAGCGCCCGCGCCAGTGCGTCGATCACGTCAGCCTCCGGTAGAGGCGCGCCTCCCGCGACACCAGTTCCATAGCGCCCGCCGACTTGTAGCCGTGCAGGCTCTCCCGGGATCCGATGCCGAGGAACCCGCGCGGCACCAGGGCATCGTGGAACAGTTGAATCGCGCGCTCCTGCAGCTGCCGATCGAAGTAGATCAGCACGTTGCGGCACGACACGAGCTGGACCTCCGCAAACACGGCGTCGGTCGCCAGCGAGTGATCCGAGAACGTGACCCGCGACCGCAGACGACGGTCGAACACGACGCGATCGTACGCCGCCGTGTAGTAGTCCCCAAGCGACCCGGTGCCGCCCGCCGCCTGATAGTTGCGCGTGAAGCCCTGGACGCGCTCTTGCGGATAGACCGCGGACTCAGCCGTGCGCAGCGCCTCCGGGTTGATGTCGGTGGCGTAGACGAGCGTGCGGCCGAGCAGGCCGAGCTCGTCGAGCAGGATGGCCATCGAGTAGACCTCCTCGCCGGTGCTGCAGCCCGCCACCCACACCTTCAGCGACGGATAGGTCGCGAGCACCGGCAGTACCTGTTCGCGCAACGCGAGGAAGTACGGCGGATCGCGGAAGAAGTCGCTGACCGGTACCGAGATCTGCGTGAGCAGCTGGGTGAACAGCGCCGGATCGCGCAGGATGCCGTCCTGCAGCAGCGACACATGCGGCACGTTCAGCCTTCGCATCGCGCCGAGCACGCGGCGGCGCAGCGAGGCGCGCGCATAGTGCCGGAAATCGTACGAGTAGCGGCGCCAGATGGCCTCGAGCAGCAGCTCGATCTCGAGGTCCACGACCTGATCGTCGGCGGCGGCGCCAGCCCGGTTCATCGCGACATCCACACACGGCACAGCGACACGAGCTTGTCGACGTCGATCGGCTTGGCCATGTAGTCGTTGGCGCCGGCCGCCATGCACTGCTCGCGGTCGTCGCGACGGGCTTTGGCGGTGAGCGCGATGATCGGCAGGTCGCGCAGGGCGGCATCGGCCCGCAGCGCCCTGATCGCCGACAGGCCGTCCATCTCCGGCATCATGATGTCCATCAGCACGAGGTCGGGCGGCTCGCGCCGGGCCAGGTCGACAGCCTCGCGGCCGTTGCGCGCAATCACCATCGCGGCGCCGCGCGGTTCGAGCACGGCCGAGAGTGCGAAGATGTTGCGCACGTCGTCTTCGGCCAGCAGGATCCGCTTGCCTTCGAACAACTCGTCGCGTTCGCGGGCGGCCCGCAGCATCCGCTGCGAAGCGGTCGGCAGCGCCGCCTCGACCCGGTGCAGGAAGAGCGTGACCTCGTCGAGCAGCCGCTCGGGCGACCTCGCGCCCTTGACGATCACCGAACGCGAGTAGCGGCGCAGCCGCTCCTCGTCCTCGCTCGACAGCGCCCGGCCCGTGTAGATGATCACCGGCGGGAAGGCGTGCTGCTGGCTGGCGCTCATCCGGTCCAGGACGTCGTAGCCGCTCGCATCGGGAAGGTTGAGATCGAGCACCACGCAGTCGTACGTGGTGGTGGCCAGCCGCTCCAGCGCCTCGCGCGCCGTACCGACGTCATCGAGCTCCACGCCATCGAGCTCGAGCAGCTCGACCATGCTCGCGCGCAGCGTCACATCGTCCTCGACGATCAACAGGCGGCGCAGGCTCCGCTGCGTCTGCTGCTCGATGCGCCGGACGCTCTCGACGAGCGTCTCGCGATCGGCCGGCTTGACCGCGTAGCCGACGGCGCCGAGCGCCAGCGCCGTCTGCGTGTGGTCGTCGACCGAGAGCATGTGCACCGGCACATGCCGCGTCGCCGGCGTACGTTTCAGCCGATCGAGCAAGGCGAGCCCCGAGCCATCCGGGAGACCGACGTCGAGGAGGACGCCGGTCGGACGCAGTTCGCTGGCCAGACGGAAGCCTTCGTCGGTCGTCGAGGCGACGACACAGTCGAACTCGAGTTCGTGCGCGAGCTCGCACAGGATGCTCGCAAACACCGCATCGTCCTCGACCACCAGCAGCAGGCGGCCCGGGCGCGACAGCGCGGCACGATCGTCGGCCGCCACGACGTCGCCGGCACGCCGGCGGGGCAAGGACGGCGCCGGACTGACCGGCACGTACGCGGCCGCCGTCTCGGGGCGAGCCTGAGCGTCGGTGTGGCCTTCGTACCGGATCGGAACGACCAGCGAGAAACGGCTGCCGCGGCCAACCGTGCTCTCGACGAGCAGTTCGCCGCCGAGGAGCTGGGCCAGCTGTCGCGAGATCGACAGGCCGAGGCCGGTGCCGCCGAAGCGGCGCTGCGTGCTGCCGTCGGCCTGGCGGAAGGCTTCGAAGATCACGTCGAACTTGTCGGGCGGAATGCCAGGCCCGGTGTCCTCGACATGGATGGCGATGCGACCGCCGGGCTGGGTCGCGATCCCGAGCTTCACATAGCCCGCCGTCGTGAACTTGCAGGCGTTGGACAGCAGGTTGACGGCGACCTGCTGCAGCCGCACCGGATCGGTGCGAAGCAGGGGCGGCACGTCGGCCGCGACGGCGACGCTGAAGTCCAGCCCGCCTTCCCGGGCAATCGGGTCGAACGTCTCGCGCAGGCCTTCGACGAACGCCCGCACCTCGACGTCCTCCACGTGCAGATCGACGCGGCCGGCTTCGATGCGGGCCAGATCGAGGATGTCGTTGATCAGCGTGAGCAGGTGGGCCCCAGATGCATGGATGGTGCTCGCGTGCCGCACCTGCTCGTCGCTGAGCCTGCCGCCGCGATTGTCGGCCAGCAGCCGCGCGAGGATCAGCACGCTGTTGAGCGGCGTCCGCAGTTCGTGCGACATGTTGGCGAGGAACTCGGACTTGTACTGGCTGGCCTGCTCGGCCCGCGCCGCGACTTCGGCCAGCGTCTGCTGCTGCAGCTCGAGTTCCTCGGTCTGCCCTTCGAGCTGCGCATTTGTCGCCTCGAGCTCGGCCTGCTGCTCCTGCAACCGCTCCTGGCTCGCCTTGAGCGCGTGACTCTGCTCCTCGAGTTCCTCATTGGCGACGCGCAGTTCCTCCTGTTGCGCCTGCAGTTCGTCGCGCTGCTGTTGCGTCTCGAGCAGCAGTTCGCGGACGCGGCCGCGATAGGACGCCGTCCTGATCGCGATGGCGGCAGTCGCGGTGACCCGTTCGAGCACCTCCCGCGTGAACGAGTCCGGGACCCGGTTCACCGCGAGCTCGACGATGCCGTAGCGGGAACCGTCGACGACCAGCGGCATCAACAAGAGGTGCCGCGGTGCGCCACCAGTGAGCGCGGTGCTCATCCGAAACGACTCGGCCGGCACGTCGGACACGACCTGCAGCGTGCCTGACTCGACCGCATGGCCGATCAGGCCGTCGCCCCGGCGCACGTCGGCCGGCACGGTGTCCGCATCCACGCCGCGCGATGCCACCAACTGGTACGTCTGTTCGTCGTGCGACGCGTAGAAGGCGGCTGCCGGGGCGTCCACGGCCTGGCCGATGACGCGTAGGGTCCTGGCGCCGAGTTCGCGCAGGCTCAGTTCACCCTGCAACTCACGGAGGAGCTCAGCCTGCACCCCGCGCAATCGTGATTCGAGGATCGCGGCATTGCGGGTCAGCATCAGGCGCCGCGTGAGCCAGGCGACCGCCCAGATGCCCACGAGACCGAACAGGCGGTTCGTCAAGGCAACGGGGGTGTCTATCAGCCGATGGTCGGTATACGACGTCAGTGCGATGGCGAGGGTGATCAGGGCCGCGCCGATGAGCGGCACCTCGGCGTTGGGCCCCCGCAGGGTCAAGAGCAGCGGGATCAGGTACAGAATCCAGACCGAGACGCCGAGGGGCGTGTACAGGTCTGCGACGAGCACCGGCATCGCGCCCAGCAGGAGCAGCCCGTAGAAGGTCGCCGGGCTTCGCGACGGCAAGGACAAGACGGCGGGAGGCACCGAGCCGCATCATACCGGACAGGTCATCGGGAAGCAGCGGCTAACTCAACTATCATGGGAACCATGGCGGGCAGCGAGAATCGGTTCGGCGGCATGCGCCCGTTCGGGGAGGTGATGCCGCTTGCCGACGCACTGCAGTCGATGGCGGCACAGGCCACGCCGGTCGAGGAGACCGAGCGGCTGTTCTTGATCGAGGCGGCCGGACGTGTGCTCGCCGAGGACGTGCCTGCTCCATTCGACGTGCCGGGGTTCGACCGCGCTGCCATGGACGGGTACGCCGTGCGGTCCGCAGACCTCGAACAGGCCTCTGAAAGCAGTCCTGTATGGCTGAGGCTGACGGGTCGGGCGCGGCCGGGTGCCGCCCTTGCCCTGGGCGTCGAGCCGGGCACCTGCATCGACATCGCAACGGGAGCACCGCTGCCCGCGGCGGCCGACGCCGTCGTCATGGTCGAGCGCACCGCACGTGACGGCGATCGGGTCGGATTCACGATGCCGGCGCCGCCGCGCGCCCATGTGTCGCCGCGGGGTAACGACGTCGCGCAAGGGGTGGTCGTCCTCCGCAGCGGCGCCGTGCTGACGCCGGCGCGGCTGGGCGTTGCCGCGTCGTTCGGGCGCCGCGACCTCCTCGTCCTGCGACAGCCGATCGTTGCGCTGATCTCGAGCGGCGACGAACTGCTCGATCCCGACGTCGACGCCGGCACGCCGCCGCCAGGCCGCATCTACGACTCGAACGCGACCATGCTGACGGCGCTCTGCGAAGCCGCCGGCAGTCGGGTCCGCCGCCTCGCGATCGTGCGCGATCGCCCCGAGGCCTGGCACGACGCCTTCGACGCGGCGCGCGGCGCCGACCTCGTGGTGTGTTCGGGCGGCAGTTCGGTCGGCGAACAGGACTACGGCGCGGAGATCCTGGCGGCACGCGGCGTCGTGATCTTCCACGGCATCGCGGTCAAGCCGGGCAAGCCCACCGGCTTCGGACGCATCGGATCGCAGCTCGTGCTGGCGATGCCCGGCAATCCGTCGTCCTGCCTGTCGAACGCCTATGTGCTGCTGCGGCCGCTGCTCCGCCGGCTCGCCGGATTGCCGCCGCTCGTGCCGCAGACACGTGAGGCGACGCTTACGGGCGCGCTGACGTCGCCGAAGGACCGGCTGCAGTTCCATCCTGTGCGCCTGGATGGCGACGACGCCGTCCCCGTGTTCAAGGGATCGGGCGACGTGACCAGCCTGTCGGACGCCGACGGCTACGTCGAGGTGCCGGTCGGCGTCACGCGCCTCGAGCCCGGCACACGCCTCGTCGTCACGTTGTATTGAAGCGTTCGAAGAATGCGGCCTACGGGCGTTTCTTGCGGTCGAACGGGTCCGGCAGCGCCTCGAGATAGGCCATCAGGTCCGACAGCTCGGACGACGACAGCAGCTGCTCGAGCCCAGGCGGCATCACCGAGAACTCCACCGGCTCCACCGCCGCGATGTTCCGACGCGGAATGCGAATCGTCGCGCCAGGCGCGGTGGCCATCACGACTGCGTCCGGCAACTCCTGCTTGACGATGCCGGTGTTCTCGCCGCCGCGCGTGCGGACGCGCCAGGTCTCGTACTCGCGGGCAAAGCTGGCACTCGGATAGAGCACCGCCTCGAGAATGTCGTGCCGCGAGCGGATCTCACCGATGTTGCTCAGATCGGGGCCGAAATCGGCGCCCTCGCGCCCGACGGCGTGGCAGGTCGAGCACGTCGCCTTGCCGAAGAACAGGCGGCGGCCGGCGTCGATGTCGCCGCGCCCGAGCCCGTTGTCGATCGTCTCGAGCCGCGCCAGCCGCGCGTTCTGCCGCTGCCGCACTGCCACGAGCAGCTTCTGTGCGCGCGCCGGAACTGGCTCCGGGAATCGCGTCAGGCGCGCCGTCAGATCGCGCTCCGACACCACGTCGAGTCGATCGATCGACGTCTCGAGTGCGGCGAGCAGCGCAACACCGACCTCGACGCTCGTCGTCCGGTCGTACGCGTTGATCAGGCGCGGCAGCAGGAAGGCATCGACATCGCCTAGCCGCTCCTTCGCCAGCGCCACGAGTTGCGCGTCCGACAACGCGGCCTGCGCGAGCACGCCGGCCGCCTGCTGCCGCGCATGGGCGGGACGGTCGCGATCGAGCAGCGACGTCAGCCAGTCGAACATCGGCGGCGCGATGGCCGGACGCACGAGGACGAGGGCTCCGGCCGCATCGAGCCGTTCCTCGACCGAACGCGTGGTTCCGCCCGCCAGCCGTTCGAGATCTGCTGCCAGGGCCTCGATCCGCCGGGCCGCGGTCACCTTGACGGCACGGGCCCGCACGGCCGCCGTCGGCGCCTGGAGCAGGCCACGCACGGCCGCGACCCACACCGGCGGCAGCTTGTCGACCGCGCAGTTCTCGACGACGCCGGCGAGCACTTCCAGCCGTTCTCCTCCTGTCGCGGCTCCCGCCAATTCCGCGCCGACGAACCGCTGGATGGCGTCGTCGCGGCACACGCCGACCATCACGTCGCGAAGGGCCGCCGCATCGGCCGCGCCCAGGGATGGTCGATGCAGCCGGGCTCGGACGCCGGCGATGACCGACGCGGACCAACCCTGATGGTGCGACGCCACCCACATCCCCGTCCGCCACAGCCCGTCGTCGCGCGACAACAGGAACGGCCGTACGTCAGCGGGCGTGAGCCCGCCCTGCTCCATCTGGTCGAGCGCGATCAGCGCGGCGCGCCGCACCGATGTCGCCGGTGACGCCAGGGCTTTGCGGACCGGAACGCGGGCCTTCAAGGCGATGAGGGCGTGGATCGCCGCATGCTCCACGAAGCGATCGGCCGGAGTCCGGAGCACGCCGAGCAGCGCGTCGGCCGCGGAGGTCAGGCCGATCCGTTCGGCGGCGACGGCCGCCTGCCGCTGCACCTGCGGATCGGGACTCGCCAGCAACTGCCCGACGGCGGCAGCCGCGTCGCGATCGCGTGCGAGCCCGACGCTGCGCAGTGCCGCCACCCGCACCGCGGCGTCGGCATCGTCGAGCGCCGCACGCACGCCGGCCCGTGCCTCGATCGTGCCGATGCGGTGCATCGCGAACACCGCGGCAGCGCGGGCCTCGACGTCAGGCGTGGTTCGCCGGAGCGCGTCGAGGGCGAGAACGCCAGACAGTCCCGCCTTCGTCAGCTCCTCGGCGGCGCGGTCGCGGACAGCGATCCGCTCCTCGGTCATGAGCGTGGTGAGCGCCGCCGGTGCGAGCGCCGCCCACTCGATCTGCCGGCCGCCGGAGTCGGCCACGACGGGCGCACCCTTCTTCCGGATGCGGTAGACGCCGCCAGCCACTTCGGGCTTCGCCACGCGCGACAGCGGGCAGCCCTTGATGAACCAGCCGCCGGTCTCGATGACGATCAGGCTGCCGTCGGCGTCCTGCAGGACGTCGGTCGGATGCGCGTCGGGGCTGGTCGCCGTGACGAACGGCAGGTCCTCGGTGCGGTACGTGGCGCCCTGCGCGGTGAGCACGTGCCGCATGACGCGGCCGGTATTGAACTGGGCGCTGAACAGGTTGCCGTGCATGTCGCTGCCGAGCGCATCGCCGCGGTAGCGCATGAGACCCGACGGGGCGACGCGCGCCAGCATCGTCATCGCCGGGAGGTAGTCGCCGGTGAGCGGCAGCCGATCGGCGGCGATCACCTCGTGCGGCTTTGGGTAGACGCCGCCCTCGACCCAGTGCACCAGCGCGTCGCGCACGCCGTCCTTCGGATCGACGATGTAGGTCATCGTGCCGAGGACGTCACCGGACGGCATGAAGACGAGTTCGACGGCGTTGTCGAACCCGCCGCCGGACAGCCACTCGAGCCCGGCTCCGTCGGGGCGGACGCGCCAGATGCGCGCTCCGCGTCCTTCGAGCGTATCGCCTTCCTTACGCGTGATCCTGAAGCCGCGGCGGGCGTCGGTCAGGTACAGCCAGCCATCTGGCCCGAGGAACGGCCCGCCCAGCGCGGCGCCGTTGACGTTCAACGTCCACCCGGACAGCACCGTCTCGCGCTCGTCGGCGACGAGGTCGCCATCGGTGTCCTCGAAGCGCAGCAGGTCGGGCGCCGCGGAGACGAAGAGGCTGCCGCCGAGGAACGCGCCGCCCTTGGGGAACGGCAGCTTGTCGGCGTAGATCCGGCTTCGATCGAAGTGCCCGTCGCCGTCGACGTCCTCGAGCACGCGAATGTGGTACGACGGCGCCGCGAGCATCTGCTCGGTCGTCATCGTGTTCGGCTCGGTCGACTCGAACAGGAACAGGCGCCCTTCGTCGTCGAACACGCCGAACATCGGATACGAGAGCAGATCCGGCCCGGCGATGCGCTCGATCGTGAACCCGTCCGGCACCTGGAGGTGCAGCGGTGCCGCGCCGGCCGGCTGCCAGATGGCGTGGCTCGAGACCGACAGCAGCGAGACGAGGAGAGCGGAGAGGATTGCGGCCAGACGGCCGGCGGAGCGGATGGACGGCGGCATGGGCGGCTACAGACTACCGCCGATGAGGCCGGCCACCAGTCGCATGCCGCGGCAGGCGCCGCGCGGCCGCCATCGGCCGCGCGGGCTGTCAGCGAGAACTACCCCTTGAACGCCTTGTTGACGGCGTCCCAGTTGACGACGTTCCAGAACGCGGCGATGTAGTCCGGCCGCTTGTTCTGGTACTTCAGGTAGTACGCGTGCTCCCACACGTCGAGGCCGAGCAGCGGCGTCTTGCCCTCCATCAGCGGGCTGTCCTGGTTGGCGGTGCTCGTCACGTCGACGCCGTTGCCGCTCTTGACCAGCCAGGCCCAGCCGCTGCCGAAACGGCCGGTCGCGGCCTTGGCGAACGCTTCCTTGAACGCGTCGAAGCTGCCGAACTTGGCGTCGATCGCCTCGGCGATGGCGCCGGTCGGCGGACCGCCGGCGTTGGGCGCCATGACCGTCCAGAAGAACGCGTGGTTGGCGTGGCCGCCGCCGTTGTTGCGCACGGCGGTGCGGATGTCCTCGGGAATCGCATTCAGGTCGGCGATCAGCAGCTCGATCGGCTTGCCCTGCAGTTGCGGATGCTTCTCGAGGGCGGCATTCAGGTTGTTCACATACGTCTGGTGATGCTTGCCGTGATGGATCTGCATCGTCTGCTCGTCGATCGACGGCTCCAGGGCGTTGTGCGCGTATGGAAGCGGGGGAAGTTCGTAAGGCATCGCGGGGGAGTCTCCTTGAAGAGGGCTGCAGGCTATCGCCCGTAGCCTGCGGGTTACTGGATGGTGAGCATGCGATCGAGTGCGACCTTGGCCCAATGCTTGGTCGGCTCGGGCACGACGATCTGGTTGTGGACAACGCCGTCGAGCATGCCCTCGAGGATCCAGAGCAGGTGGTTCGGCGACACGCGGAACATCGTCGAGCACAGGCAGCCGAACTGGTCGAGCGTGACGACGGTCTTGTCGGGCGCGACCTCGTTGGCAAGACGGTTGACGAGGTGGATCTCGGTGCCCACGGCCCACACCGAGCCTGGCGCCGACTCGCGCACGCGCTTGAGGATGTGCTCGGTCGAGCCCGACTCGTCGGCCGCCTGGACGACGTCGAGCGGCACCTCGGGATGGACGATCACGCGGATGCCGGGATGCTGCTTCCGGATATTGGCGATCTGCGCGGCGGTGAAACGCGTGTGGACCGAGCAGTGCCCCTTCCACAGGATCATCCGGGTCCGCTCCCACTCCTCCGGCGCATGTCCGCCGCCGATCTCCTCGGGGTCCCATACGTGCATCTCGTCGAGCGGCACGCCCATCTTCCAGGCCGTGTTGCGCCCGAGGTGCTGGTCCGGCATGAACAGGATGCGGCGGCCGCGGGCCCAGCCCCACTTCAGCGTCGCCTCGGCGTTGCCCGACGTGCAGATCGTGCCGCCGCGCTCCCCGACGAAGGCCTTGATGGCCGCCGACGAGTTGATGTAGGTCACCGGCACGACATCGGTGATGCCCATCGCGTCGAGTTCGCGCCAGCAGATCTCGAGCTGCTCGATGTCGGCCATGTCGGCCATCGAGCAGCCAGCGGCCAGGTCGGGCAGGCTGA
>CBIHOS010000132.1:0-14304 GCA_966211945.1 uncultured bacterium | reverse complement strand
TCTACCCGCGCGAGATCGAGCGCGTGATTCACGCCGAACGTCGCGTGCAGCCGGTGACTCCAACTGTCGTCTGTTTCCAGCAGGACCACGACGGACGGCCCCGCCACGCCCAGATGCACGTGTCGACCGAGCCGGGCCTCCGCCTGCAGCCGCGGGACGGCACGCGCCAGGATGCGCGCAGCCACGTCGGGATCGGTCGCCCGCACGTCGTACGCCGCCGTGAGGGCCGCGATCTCGACCGGTTGAAACCGCTCATCGTCACAGGCATCGGCGCGCGGGTTGCCGCGCGCCCGTACCCTGACTGCGGCGGTCAGCGGCCGGGGGACCGTGGCCATCGCGGCCCAGCCGCGGAATCGCGCCTCGCCGCCGTCATCGTCGTCGTTCGACGCGGCCGAGAGCACCAGCGATTCGGCGACGCGTACCTCCGCGCCGTCCTGCTCCCAGCCGAACACGCTGCCCATCTGCGTCGGATGGCCATCGACGATGCGGGCGATCTCCGTCCACCGCGCATCGGTCCGCGCGGATGGTTCATATGTCGCGCCGGGCCTGACCTGCTCCGCCCATCGCCGGACCAGGGCATCCAGCCTGACGTCCTGGCTCGCCATCGCCATGTCGTCCGCGTCGGGCGCGAAGACGAGGAAGGTGCGCGCGATCCACCACGCGCCGCCGATCGCGACCGCGATGCGCGCGAGCGACAGCGGGTCGGTCCACCAGCCAGACGGCCACCCCGTCGCGAACAACGCCGCGCCGACCAGCACCAGGACCGCCAGACCGGCGGAGCAGCCCGGGATCAATCGTCGAAACGTTGCGGCGCGCTCACGCTGCAGCGCGACGACGTCGGCCTGGAGCCAGCTGGTGTACCGCTGGCGCAACTCGGCGCGCCGGGCGTCGCGCACCGGGTCGGAACCCATCGTCATGGGACGGCCACAGCTGACTGCGGGGGTGCTATCCGGCGCTGGCGACGGCGACAGTGGCCGGCCGCAGGACGTCGTCGCCGATCAGATATCCCGGTGCGGCAATGCCGGCGACGATGCCCTCGCCGTACTGATCGGTGATGGGGACCGTGGTCACGGCGTCGTGGCGCGATGGATCGAACGGCTCGCCGAGCGGCTCGATCCGCGAGATGCCGTAGCCGGCCAGCTTGTGCAGGAACTGCTGCCGCACGAGTTCGACACCCTGGACGAGCTGATCGGCGCTGCCGCCAGCCCGCGCTGCCGCAAGCGCGCGATCGAGGTTGTCCACGACCTCGAGCAGGTCGGCGAAGACGGCGCGGCGCGACAGTTCCGCGTCACGCGCCGCGTCCTTGCGCACGCGGGCCCGCATCGCCTCGAACTCGCGCTGCGCCTCGTGGACGGTGGTGACGTACTCCTGCAGCTGCCCGTTCTTCTCGGCGAGCTGCTGTTCGAGCTCCTGCACGTACGTCGGCTTGTCGAAGACCGACGGCGTGTCGTTGTCGGCGGGGGTGTCGTCGGCGACCGCGCGAGCCCACCAGCGGCGATCGACGACCTTCACGGGCTCTTGTTCGCTCATTGGAAATTGCTATGCGTCCACGGTGTCGCGGTTCGCGGGCGCCGGCGAGCTGACGATGTCGAAGGTGAGCGCGCCGTTCTCGAGGCCGATCTTCACGGTGCCGCCGTGTTCGAGGCGGCCGAAGAGGATCTCGTCGGTGAGCGGGTCGCGCACCTCGGTCTGGATGACGCGGGCGAGCGGACGTGCGCCGAACACCGGATCGTAGCCCTTCTCGGCGAGCCAGGTGCGCGCCTCCGGCTCCAGCGAGATCGCGACGCGGCGTTCGGCGAGCTGCGCCTCGAGCTGCAGCACGAACTTCTCGACGATCGTCTCGACCGTCTGAGGCGACAGCGCGCCGAAGCCGACGATGGCGTCGAGGCGGTTGCGGAACTCGGGACTGAAGATGCGCTCGAGCGCCTGCTTGGCGCGGCCGGCGGCGCCCTTCGTGCTGATTGGGCCGCCGAACCCCACCATCGCCTGGCTCATCTCCCGCGACCCGGCGTTGGACGTCATGATCAGGATGACCTGCCTGAAGTCGGCCTTGCGGCCGGTGTTGTCGGTGAGCGTGGCGTGATCCATCACCTGCAGCAGGATGTTGAAGATGTCGGGGTGCGCCTTCTCGATTTCGTCGAGCAGCAGCACCGCGTACGGGTCCTTGCGGATGGCGTCGACCAGCAGGCCGCCCTGTTCGAAGCCGACATAGCCCGGGGGCGCGCCGATCAGGCGGGCCACCGCGTGCTTCTCCATGTACTCCGACATGTCGAAGCGCACGAACTGGTTGCCGAGGTGAATGGCGAGCTGCTTGGCGAGCTCGGTCTTGCCGACGCCGGTCGGGCCGGTGAACAGGAAGCAGCCGGCCGGCTTCTCCGGCTGGCCGAGCCCGGCGCGGGCCCGCTTGATGGCGCGCGCCACCGCCTTGACCGCATCGTCCTGGCCGAACACGACGCGCATCAGCTGCTCTTCGAGCGTGCGCAGCCGTTCCTTGTCGGAGGCGTGCGCCTGCTTGTCGGGGATGCGGGCCATGCGTGCGATCACGCGCTCGATCTCCGACACGTCGACGATCTGGCGCGGCGGCTCGGCCGATCCTTCGGCCGACCCGCCCACTGCCGCCACCGGCGGCGCATCGGTTGTGCTCTTGGCAGGCCCGGTTGGTTCGCCGGCAGGCCCGGTCGTCTCGCTGGCAGGGCTGGCTGTCCCGTTGGTAGGGCCCGTTGTCCCAACGCGGCCGCCTGGCGTCCCATCGGGCTGAATCGGCTCGGCCGGGCTGGGAGAGCCGGCCCTACCTTCGACCGAGGCGGTCCTACCTTCGACCCCCGCAGGCGCCTGCAGGCGGAGCATCGCGCCAGCCTCGTCGAGCACGTCGATCGCGCTGTCGGGCAGCCGGTAGTCGCGCAGGTGTCGTCCGGCCAGCTTCGCGGCGATCTCGATCGCCGCGTCGGTGTAGTTGACGTGATGGTGGTCCTCGTAGCGGCTGCGCAGCCCCTTGAGGATGGTCACCGTCTCCTCGACGGTCGGCTCGTCGACGATCACCTTCTGCAGGCGGCGGGCGAGGGCGCGGTCCTTCTCGACCTGCTTGAACTCCTCGAAGGTGGTCGCGCCGATCACGCGGATGTCCCCGGCGCTCAGCACCGGCTTGATCAGGGTGGCGAGGTCCATGGTGCCGCCGGTGGTCGCGCCGGCGCCCACCGTGCTGTGCATCTCGTCGATGAACAGGATCGGCTTGGGCCGCTTGCCGAGCGCGTTGACCACGGCCTTGAAGCGTTCCTCGAAATCGCCGCGGAAGCGGGTGCCGGCCAGAAGCGCGGTGGCGTCGAGCGAGAACACCTCGGCGTCCTTGAGCACCGACGGCACGTCGTCCTGGAGCAATCGCTGGGCGAGGCCTTCCGCGAGCGCGGTCTTGCCGACGCCGGGTTCGCCGACGAACATCGGGTTGTTCTTGCGCCGCCGGCAGAGGATCTCCATCGTCCGCTGCACTTCGGCGCCGCGGCCGACGAGCGGATCGAGCGCGCCGGAGCGGGCCTTCTGGGTCAGGTTGACCGCGTAGGCGTCGAGCGGGGTGCGCGACGTCGAGGACCCTTCCTCGCCGTGGCCGGCCGTGGCCGGACGTTCCTCGGCGCCCGGCTCGTCGGGCGTCGGCACCTTGGCGATGCCGTGGCTGATGTAGTTGAGCACGTCCAGACGCGTCACGCCCTGGCCCTCGAGCAGTTGCGCGGCGTACGAGCGGTTCTGCTGGAGCAGGGCGGCCAGCAGATCGCCGGCCTGGACCTCGCTCTTGCCGGCGCTCTGCACGTGCAGCACGGCGGTCTGGAGGGCCCGGCGGAACGCGAGCGTCTGCTCGGGCTCCTTCTGCGCACCGCGCGGAAACTGCTCGATGTTCTGCTGGAGGAAGCGGTCGAGCTCCGAACGAAGGCGCGGCAGGTCGGCGCCGCAGGCCGCCAGAATCCGCTCGGCCTCCGTGTCGTGCGCGAGGACGTAGAGGAGATGCTCGAGCGTGAGATGCGTGTGGCGACGCGAGGTGGCCTCGCGGTATGCCACGCCTAGCAGCAGCTCGACGGATGCACTGAACATGACGAAACCTACTCCTCTTCCAGGCTCGCCCGCAGCGGGAAGCCGTTCTGCCGCGCGAGCTCGTGGACGGCCTCGACCTTGGTCTCGGCGACCTCGAACGTGTACACGCCGCACAAGCCCTTCCCCTGCGTGTGCACCTGCATCATGATGCGGAACGCCTCGGCAGGGGTCTTGTGGAACACGGTCTCGAGGACTTCCACCACGAAGTCCATCGTGGTGTAGTCGTCGTTGATCAGCAGGACCTTGAAGCGGGCCGGCTCCTTGGTCTGCTTCTCCGTCCGTTCGAGGACGAGATCGCCCGATTTCTGTCGTGTGTCGGTCATCGACGTGGTGACCGGCCCACGGGGTCGCCCAGGGCTCGGATCGCGGCTCGCTGATCTCCGCCACCAGTATACGGAGCTACCCGCCGGCCGGGGGCGTGCCCACCGGGTGAACGGCTAGTGGCGCCCATCGATTCGGGAAGCACGAACCACGCCATAATCCCCGCATGCAGGTGCTTGCGTCCCAGTTGCGCGTGGCCGACGGCCGCTTCCAGGGTACGCCCGGCGTGATCGCCACCGCGGTCCTCGAAGGCCCGTCGGGCTTCGCGCTCGTCGATCCCGGGCCGTCCAGCGACCTGGCGGGGCTCGAGGCAGATCTCGCGAGCGGCGGGCTGTCGCTCGACGACCTCCAGGCCGTGCTCCTGACCCACATCCATCTCGATCATGCGGGAGCCGCCGGCACCCTGGTGCGGCGCCGGCCCGACTGCATGGTCTACGTGCACGAACGCGGCGCCAGGCACATGGCCTCGCCGGAGAAGCTCATCGCGAGCGCCACGCAGCTCTACGGCGATCGGATGGACACGCTCTGGGGCGAGTTCGCGGCCGTGCCGCAGGAGCGGCTGCACGTCCTGCGCGGCGGCGAGCGGCTCACCCTCTGCGGCCACGACCTCGACGTGGCCTACACGCCGGGCCACGCCCAGCACCACGTCAGCTACTTCCACCGGTCGTCGCGCATCGCGCTGGTCGGCGACGTCGGGGGCTGCCGCACGGCCCACATGCAGACGGTGATGCCGCCGACGCCGCCGCCCGACATCGACATCCCGCTCTGGCACCAGAGCGTCGCGCGGATCCTCGACTGGCAGCCCGAGACGCTGTTCCTCACGCACTTCGGCCCGGTGGCGCCCCCGGCCGCGCACCTGGCGGAACTCGTCGATCGGCTCGAGGTGATGCAGCGGCTCGCCGGCGCGCTGCTGGACGACGCGGCGCTGACCGACGAGCAGCGCGAAGCGCGCTTCGTCGAGGATGCGCGGCGCGCCTTCCGGCAGTCGATGTCGGATGCCGACATGCGGCGGATGGAACTGGCGGTGCCATTCGGGATGTGCTGGCGTGGGCTGGCGCGGGCCCTCCGCAAGGCGTCGGCATGAGGCCGTCGCGCCTCGGTGTCGGCACCTGGTTGGTGGCGGCGGTCGCGTGGGCCGGAGCCGTGCACCTGCTGGCCGGCGCGCAGCCGCCGTCGCCGTCGACCAGCGGCGGTGTGCGAGGCGCACAAGTATTCGCAGACCGCTGCGCGCTCTGCCACGGCGGCGACGGCCGTGGCGGCGAGCGCGGCCCCGACATCGTCACCGGGCAGCGATCCGCGTCGCGATCGGCCGACGAGATCGCGCGCGTGGTGCGGGCCGGCGTCCCCGGCGGCGGGATGCCGCCGCTGGCGCTGCCCGATGCCGATGTGACGGCCGTGTCCGCGTATCTGAAGGGGCTCGCGGCCGCCGCGCGGCAGCCGCGCACCTGGCCGCGGGCCGCGGCGACGCTGGCCGACGGCTCGCGGGTCGATGGCCTGGTGCTGGCCGAAGGCCGCGCCGATCTCCACCTGCTGACGTCCGACGGCGCGCTCCGCGCCGTGCCGCGCACCGCGGCGACGGTCACCCCGGGCTCCCGCGCCCCGATGCCGACGCTGGTGCCGCGCCCGGCCGCGCCCGCGCCGGGCCCCGGCGACTGGACGACCTACAACGGCGACCTCCGCGGCAACCGTCACTCGCCGCTTACGCAGATCACGCCGGCCAACGTCGGCCGCCTGCAGCCGGCCTGGACCTTCGCCGTCCCCGGCGTCAGGGCGCTGCGCAGTACGCCGCTCGTCGTCGACGGCGTGATGTACGTCGGCGCGCCGAACGAGGTCTACGCGCTGGACGCCCGCACCGGCCGCCAGATCTGGCAGTATCGCCGGCCGCGGACGCAGGGCGTGATTGGCGATGCCGGCGCCAGCGTCAACCGCGGCGTCGCGCTGCACGGCGATCGGCTGTTCATGGTCACCGACGATGCGCGGCTGGTGGCGCTGCACCGCGGCAACGGTCAGGTGCTGTGGGACGTGGTCATGGCGGACTACAGGCAGCACTACGGCGCCACCTCGGCGCCGCTCGTCGTCGGCGATCGTGTCGTGTCCGGCGTTTCCGGCGGCGACGAAGGCATCCGCGGCTTCGTTGCGGCGTTCGACGCCGCCACCGGCAGGGAAGCGTGGCGGTTCTGGACCGTGCCGGCGGCCGGGGAACCCGGCGCCGAGACGTGGCAGGGCCGCGCCATCGAGCACGGGTGTGCCGCGACCTGGCTGACCGGCTCGTACGACGCCTCGCTCGGCACGCTCTACTGGACGACGGGGAATCCGTGCCCGGACTACAACGGCGACGAGCGGGTCGGCGACAACCTCTGGTCGAACTCGATCCTGGCGCTCGACCCGGCGACGGGCCGCCTCCGGTGGCACTTCCAGTTCACGCCGCACGACCTGAACGACTGGGACGCCGTCCAGACGGTGATTGCGGCCGACACGACGTTCCAGGGCACGCCGCGCAAGCTGCTGCTGCAGGCCAATCGCAACGGCTTCTTCTACGTGCTCGATCGCGAGACCGGCAAGCTCCTCCTGGCCACGCCGTTCGTCGACAACCTGAACTGGGCGACCGGCGTGGACGCGGCCGGCCGCCCCGAGCGCGTCGCCGGCATGGAGCCCTCGTGGCGTGGCACCACGGTCTGCCCGTCGGTGGTGGGAGCCACGAACTGGATGGCACCGGCGTTCAATCCCGACACCGGCCTCTACTACGTGATGGCGCTGGAGCGCTGCAGCATCTTCCAGAAGTCGACGCGCTGGTTCGAGCCAGGCGAGTCCTTCTACGGCGGCAGCACGCGCAACGTCCCCGGCGAGACCGGCGGCAAGGTGCTGCGGGCCATCGACATCGACACCGGGCGGGTGGCGTGGGAGGTGCCGCAGGTGGGCGAGGGCGACACCTGGGGCGGCGTCCTCTCGACGACCACCGGTCTGGTCTTCTTCGGCGAAGACGACGGCTCGTTCTCCGCGGTGGACGGGCGCACGGGCGCACGGCAATGGCAGTTTGCCGCCAACGCCGTCTGGCGCGGCTCGCCGATGACGTACCTCACGGGCGGCCGGCAGTACGTCGCCATCGCCGGCGGCGGCGTCGTGTACGCCTTCGCGCTGGGAGAGAAGCCCTGACGCGAAGGCAAGAAATGCGGAAATGCGGGAATGTCGGTCACCCGCTACCCGCTACCCGCTACCCGGCACCCGGCACCCGGCACCCGGTACCCAGTACCCGATGGATATATGCTCTCGCGCATGCGCAGAGCAGTCCTCCTCGCGATCCTCGGCCTTGCCGTCTCGCCGCTGGCGGCACAGCAGGCTCCCGACTACGACTTCCTGATCAGGGGCGGCCGCGTCATCGACCCGAAGAACGGCGTCGACGGCGTGCGCGACGTCGCCATCAAGGACGGCAAGATCGCGGCGGTGCAGGCGCAGATTCCGGCGGCTCGCGCCATGAAGGCCGTCGACGCAACGGGTTTCGTGGTCACGCCCGGCCTGATCGACATCCACGTCCACGTCTTCCCCGGCGAGAAGCTGCGCGACTACGCGGGCGGCGACTGGAGCGTGTATCCCGACGGCTTCACGTTGCGCAGTTGTGTGACCACCGTGACCGACGCCGGCACGTCGGGCTGGCGCAACTTTCCGGACTTCAAGCGCCGCATCGTCGACCAGGCGAAGACCCGCGTCACGGCGCTCCTCAACATCGTCGGCAACGGCATGGGCTCGGGCAAGATCGAGCAGAACGCCGAGGACATGGACGGCGAGGCCACCGCGGCGATGGCCCTGCAGCACAAGGGCGTGGTGGTCGGCATCAAGAGCGCGCACTACAACGGCGCCGACTGGAAGCCCTACGAGCAGGCGGTGATCGCCGGCACCAAGGCCGACATCCCGGTGATGATCGACTTCGGCGGCAACGTGCGGGCCGGCCGCACGCTGATGGATCTGTTCACGAAGTACCTGCGGCCCGGCGACATCTTCACGCACATGTACGGCGGCGTGCGCGGTGAATACGACGCCGACGCCAAGGGGCCGAGCGCGGCGATGATCGCCGGCCGCAAGCGCGGCATCCTCTTCGACGTCGGCCACGGCGGCACGAGCCTCCGCTATTCGGCGGCGGTGCCGATGATCGAGGCCGGCTTCGTGCCCGACTCGATCTCGACGGACCTGCACACCAGCAGCATGAACTCGGCGATGAAGGACATGCTGAACGTGATGGGCAAGATGATGACGATGGGCCTCTCGCTGACCGATGTCGTCAAGATGTCGACCGCCAACCCGGCCCGCCAGATCAAGCAGGACACGCTCGGCCACCTGGGCGTCGGCGCGGCCGCCGACGTCGCCGTCCTCAGGGTGGACAAGGGCCGCTTCGGTTACGTCGACTTCACCGGTGGCCGCATGGAAGGCACGCAGCGGCTCACCTGCGAGATGACGGTCCGCGACGGCAAGGTCGTCTACGATCTCAACGGCCTCATCGCCGACCCGTGGGACAAGCTCCCGGCCAATTCCCGCGGCGGCGACCCGAAGTGGGACAACACCCGCGGCCACTGAGCCCCCGGCCGCGGGAATGCGCAATGTCGAATGCGCAATGTCGAACTCCGAACGTCGTCAGGTCCAGGAGCGGCGGTGGATTTCGACATTGCGCATTGAGCATTCGACATTTCGATAGACTGCCCCCATGTCCTCGACTCCGATCGCGTCGCTGTCGGCGCGCCGCCGCGTCCCCGCCGTCGTCAACGAGCCCATCCGGACTTATGCGCCCGGCACGCCGGAGCGGGCGTCGCTGAAGGCCCGGCTCGACCGGATGGCCGGCGAGCAGGTCGAGATCCCGGTCATCGTCAACGGCAAGGAACACCGGACGGGCAACACGGCGTCGGTCGTGATGCCACACGCACACGCGCACGTCCTCGCAACCTGGCACAAGGCGACGCCCGAACTCGTGCAGCAGGCCATCGAGGCCAGCAACGCCGCCCGCGAGGACTGGAGCCGGTGGGCCTGGGAGGACCGGGCCGCGGTGTTCCTGCGCGCCGCCGAACTGCTGTCGACCACCTGGCGCGACACCGTCAACGCCGCGACGATGCTCGGGCAGAGCAAGACGGCATTCCAGTCGGAGATCGACGCGGCGTGTGAGCTGATCGACTTCTTCCGCTTCAACTGCGCGTACGCCGAGGACCTCTACGGCGAGCAGCCGATCAGCGACAAGGGCGTCTGGAACCAGACCGACTACCGGCCGCTCGAAGGTTTCGTCTACGCCGTCAGCCCGTTCAACTTCACGGCGATCGGCGGCAACCTGTCGGGCGCACCGGCGCTGATGGGCAACACGGTGATCTGGAAGCCGTCGGCGACGGCGATGCTGAGCGGCTACTACGTGATGAAGCTGCTCGAGGCCGCCGGGCTGCCGCCAGGCGTCATCAACTTCGTGCCCGGCGATCCGGCGGCCATCTCCGAGGCGCTGCTGTCACACCGCGACCTCGGCGGCGTGCACTTCACCGGCAGCACCACGGTGTTCAACAGCATGTGGCAGACGATCGGCGGCCGCATGAGCAGCTACCGTTCGTACCCGCGCATCGTCGGCGAGACCGGCGGCAAGGACTTCATCATGGCGCACGCGTCGGCCGACGTCGACGCGCTGGCCGTCGCGATCGTCCGCGGCGCCTTCGAGTACCAGGGCCAGAAGTGCTCGGCCTGCAGCCGCGTCTACATCCCGCAGTCGCTGTGGTCGGGTGTGCGCGACAGGATGGTCGCGATGATGGGCGACATCGAGGTCGGCGACGTCCGTGACTTCCGCAATTTCATGGGCGCGGTGATCGACGAGAAGGCGTTCACGAAGATCAGCGGCTATCTCGCCGACGCGCCGGCGATGGGCACCGTCGTCGCCGGCGGCACCGCCTCGAAGGAGGACGGGTACTTCGTGCAGCCGACGCTCGTGCAGGTGGACGATCCGGGCGCGCGAATCCTCTGCGAGGAGATCTTCGGCCCCGTGGTCGCCGCCTACGTCTACCCGGACGATCAGTACGTGGAGACGATGCAGATCGTCGACCGGACGTCGCCCTATGCCCTCACGGGCGCGATGTTCGCCGACGATCGCCAGGCGATTCGGCTCGCCCACACGCACCTGCGCAACGCGGCCGGCAACTTCTACATCAACGACAAGTGCACCGGAGCGGTCGTCGGCCAGCAGCCGTTCGGCGGCGCACGCGGCTCGGGCACCAACGACAAGGCGGGCAGCAAGCTGAACCTGCTGCGCTGGGTGAGTCCGCGATCGATCAAGGAGACGTTCTCGCCCCCGACCGACTACCGCTATCCGTTCATGGGAGAGAAGTAGGAGCAGGGTACCGGGTACCGGGTATCGGGTATCGGGTATCGGGTACACCAGGCTAGGGAGGGACGCGCCACCCGCCTTCGCCGAGGCTACGGCGGCCAAGCCGGCGCGTCCGAAAGCAGTGGGCTCGCTGCCGTGAGTGGCGCCCGCCAGATTGCGGACGGCTCGGCGAGCCGTCCCTACCTGACGTCACTGGAGATGCCACTCGTGAGGGACACGCAATGAACTTCCGAAGGCCGACGCTGGCGCTGACCCTGCTGGTTCTCATGGCGGCGCTGCCCGGCGCACCGCTCGCGGACGCGCAGCCGCAGCCCGATCCACAGCCACGCCCCAACATCGTCCTGATCTACGTCGACGACCTGGGCTACGGAGACACCTCCGCGTACGGCGCCAAGGCGATCCAGACGCCGCAGATCGATCGGCTGGCGAAGGAGGGCCTGCGGTTCCGCAGCGGCTACGCGTCGTCGGCGACGTGCACGCCGTCGCGCTTCTCGCTGCTCACCGGCAAGTACGCGTGGCGGCAGCAGGGCACCGGCGTGCTGCCGGGCAACGCGTCGCTGATCATCGATCCGGCCCGCCTCACGCTGCCGGCGATGCTGCGCAAGGCCGGTTACCACACCGGCGTGGTCGGCAAGTGGCACCTCGGACTCGGCGGCCCGAGCGGGCCCGACTGGAACGCCGAGGTCACGCCCGGACCCAATCAGATCGGCTTCGCCTACAGCTTCATCATGGCCGCGACCGGCGATCGTGTGCCCACCGTCTTCGTCGAGAACGGCCGCGTCGTCGGGCTCGACCCCGCCGATCCGATTCGCGTCAGCTACGACGCACCGATTGGCGACTGGCCGACCGGCAAGGGGAACCCCGAGCTGTTGACAACGCAGCGGCCGAGCCATGGACACGATCAGACGATCGTCAACGGCGTGAGCCGCATCGGCTACATGACCGGCGGCAAGGCCGCCCTCTGGCGCGACCAGGACATGGCCGACACGTTCACCCGCAAGGCCGTCTCCTACATCGAACAGCACCAGCGCGAGCCGTTCTTCCTCTTCTTTGCCACGCACGACCCGCACGTGCCGCGAGTGCCGCACGAGCGCTTCGTCGGCACGTCGGGGATGGGCCCGCGCGGCGACGCGATCCTGCAGGCCGACTGGAGCATCGGCCAGGTGATGCAAACGCTCGATCGGTTGAAGCTCGCCGACAACACGCTGGTCATCTTCTCGAGCGACAACGGCCCCGTCGTCGACGATGGGTACGTGGATCAGGCGGTGGAGAAGCTGGGCGCCCACACGCCGGCCGGCCCGCTGCGTGGCGGCAAGTACAGCCGGTTCGAGGCCGGCACGCGCGTGCCGACGATCGTGCGCTGGCCGTCGCGGGTGAAGCCTGGCGTCAGCGACGCGCTCGTGTCGCAGGTCGACCTGTTCCGGTCGCTGGCGGCGTTGACGCGCCAGACGCTGCCTGCCGGCGAGGCGCCAGACAGCCTCGATCAGCTCGCCGCGTGGCTCGGCGAGGACAGGACCGGCCGCGATCACGTGGTGGAACACGCCGGCCGGCTGGCGCTGCGCGAGGGGCGGTGGAAGTACATCGAGCCGTCGCAGGGGCAGCGCCGCAGCGTGAACACCAACACGGAACTGGCCAACGACCCCGCACCGCAGCTCTACGATCTCGAGACCGATCTCGGCGAGACGAAGAACCTCGCGGCCGCGCAACCCGAGCGGGTCAAGGCGATGGCCGCGCGCCTGGCGACGATACGAAACAGGTAGGGGCGCCTCCCCGAGGCGCCCTGTCAGGGCCGCTCGGGGAGCGGCCTCTACCAACGAGACTACCGGCGCGACTTCAGCCAGCCGTCGCGCAGCGCCAGCTGCCTCGGCGTGGGCTGCGCCATCGCGGCGATAGAGACGCGCGGGTCCTTCGCCACCGTGACGCGCGCGGTGCGGCGTTGGCCGCGCGACTCGAACACGAGGTCCACCTGGCTGCCCGGCGCGAGGCCGGCGGCCGTGCGCGCCCAGTCCTCGGGCCGCGCGATCGGCGTGCCGGCGAGCGAAATCACGACGTCCTCGTGTCCCAGCCCCGCATCGTGGACCGGTGTCCCTGCCACCGTGTTGCGGGCGACGATGAGCCGTCCGCCTTCGGGGCGCAGCGCGACGTCGCCGAGATATCCGTCCGACGTCCGAGGCTTCAGGTCGTAGCCGACCGCCGCGAGCAACGCCGCATACGGAATCGGCTCGGTGCCGAGAATGTGGCGCGCGAAGAACCCCGCCGCGAACCCGGCGTCGCCGCTGACCCGGGCCAGGGCCGCCTCGGCATCCTTCAGCGTGTACGGCCTGGCGACGTACCCCGGGGCCCTGCCGCCCGGCAGGCCATGCGTCTTCCACAGCTCGCGCATGTAGTCGTCGAGCGACAGCGTGCCGCCGCTGCGCTCCCGCAGCGTCAGATCGAGCCCGAGGGCGATCGCCGCGCCATACGGGTAGTACGAGTAGAACGTGCTCTCCCAGTTGGTGTTGTCGATCGACGTGGCGGCGTCGACGTACGGCGCCAGCCGGCTCATCTCGACGGCCGAACGGAACTGCGTGCCCGGCGACACCAGGGCGCCGTTGATCGATCGCCCGAAGTCCTCGACGCCGCGCTCGGCGGGCACGAGGCCGGCCCGGATCATCGACAGCGGGCCGTAGTAGCTGGTGAAGCCTTCGGCGAGCCAGAGTTCGCCCGACATGTTGGCCTTCGTGAAGTCGAACGGCTCCAGCGTCGCCGGCCGGATGCGTTCGACGTTCCACGTGTGGAAGAACTCGTGCGCCACGGTGCCGGCCAGCCGGGCCGGGCCGTCGGCCAGCGCCCCGCTCGACGAGCAGACCGTGCTGTTGCGGTGCTCCATGCCGTCGCCGTCGGCCCACGGCAGGTAGTCCATCAGGAACGTGTAGGTGCCGCCGTCGAAGGCCGGCAATCCGCCGAACACCGCCGCCTGCTCGCGGACGATCGCCTCGACCTGCTCGGCATACGAATCGAGCTGCGCGTCGGTGCCGAGATGATGGACGGCCAGGCGCACGGTTGCCGCGGGCCCGCCGTCGGGCCGCGTCACCGTGAACGCGCGCGTCGCGTGGTCGCTGAACTCGATCGGCGAGTCCATCAGGTACTGCAGGTTCGGCGCGGTGAAGGTCAGCGCCTCGCTGGTGGGGAAGAGCTGCGTCGAGACCTTCCACGAGCGCCCGGCCGGCTGTGCGAAGCGGACGCGGATCGGCGTGTCCGGCAGCGACGGCGCCCACGCAAAGGTCGCCGGCGCATTCAAGTGGGCATGCGTCGCGTCCACCGCCGCATACGTGCCGTCGACGCGGTCGGCGAACAAGCGGTAGCGGACGCGCAGGGTCGTGCCGGTCGGCGTGATCCGCCAGTGGGCCGGCGCCACCTGCTCGACCGGGAGCGCCCGGTCGCCGTCGCCGAGCGCCTCGAACCGGTAGACGTTCTTGCCGAATTCGTGGGTGGCATACCGGCCTGGCGACGACCGCGCCATCCGCACCTCGAACGGCCTGCCGGCCCGCACGGGAAAGCGCCCGTCCACCTGCAGCCAGCGTTGCTCC
>CBIHOS010000131.1:0-14441 GCA_966211945.1 uncultured bacterium | reverse complement strand
CTCGCGACCGGCAAGAGCACGACTGCGGTGGACGTGGGCCTGGTCGGCGCGCTGGCGGCCGACGTGATGGCGCAGGCGATCGTCAACGCCGTCCGCGCCGCCGAACCGCTGCCGTCGCTGCCGTCGGCCAGCAGCCTGCGCTGACGCGCTCTCCGGCTGACCCGCGATGCAGCTGACGGTCCTCCTCGCGTACGCTGCAT
Organism: uncultured bacterium; assembly: GCA_966211945.1. GTDB lineage: Bacteria > Acidobacteriota > Vicinamibacteria > Vicinamibacterales > Vicinamibacteraceae > Luteitalea. Next base: position 14,241 of record CBIHOS010000131.1, on the reverse strand, counting down.
GCCTCATCGGCCTCGGCTGGTGGTCGTCGCGGCGGACGACGGCCGACGACTTCTTCGTGGCGGGACGCCGGCTGTCGGCGCCGCTGCTGGCCGGCACGCTGGTCGCCGCCAACATCGGCGCGGGATCGACGGTGGGCGCGGCCGGACTCGGCTACCGGGATGGCATCGCCGCCTGGTGGTGGGTCGGTTCGGCCGGCCTCGGCTCGATCGTCCTTGCCCTCGTCGTCGGCCCGAAGATCTGGCGGGTCGCGCGTGACGGCGGCCACCGGACCGTCGGCGACTACCTGAGCGCGCGCTTCGGCCCGGAGGTCAGGACGCTGATGGCCGGCCTGCTCTGGTTCGGCTCGCTTGCCATCCTCGCGGCGCAGCTCATCGCGCTGGCTGGCCTCCTCGAAGCCGTGGCGGGAGTGCCGCGCGTGTGGGGATGCGTCATCGGCGGCCTGGTGGCGACGACCTACTTCGCCGCCGGCGGACTCTGGTCGTCCTCGCTCGTCAACGCCGTCCAGGTCGTGGTCCTCGTCGCCGGCCTCGGGTTGGCGGTGCCTTACGCGTGGGATGCCGCGGGCGGACTCTCGGCGCTGCAGCCGCCGGCCGTCGCCGGCGACTACTGGAATCCGCTGGCTGGCGGCAGTTCCGGCCTGCTCTACCTCGCGCTGCTCGGCCCGTCGTTCATCGTCTCGCCCGGACTGCTGCAGAAGGTGTACGGCGCCCGCGATGAACGGGCGGTGCGCATCGGCGTGCTCGTGAACGCCGCGGTCCTGCTGATGTTCGCTGCGGTCCCGCCGCTGCTCGGTATGCTCGCGCGCGCTACGCATCCGTCGCTCGCCAACCACGAACTGGCGCTGCCGATGCTGCTGCGCGACGACCTGCCCGCGTGGCTCGGTGCGCTCGCCCTGGCGGCGTTGTTCTCGGCCGAGGTCAGCACCGCCGACGCGGTGCTGTTCATGCTGTCGACGTCGATTGCTCGCGACCTCTACGCCGGCCATCTGCGCCCGGCCGCGTCCGAACAGGACCAGTTGCGCGCGGTGCGTCTGGCCGCGGTCGGCAGCGGCGTCCTCGGCACCGGCGCCGCGATCGGGGCGGGCAGCATCGCCTCGATGCTGCAGGTGTTCTACAGCCTGCTCAGCGCCAGCCTCTTCGTGCCGGTCGTCGCAGGACTCTTCCTGCCGCGATCCCGGCGATCGCACGCGCTGGCGGCAATGGTCGCAGGTGCGGCGACGACGGCGGTCGTGCACGTGGCGACGGGCGGCGCCGCGGCGTTCAGGCTGTCGCCGGTCGTGTGGGGGTTGATGGCCTCGACGGCGGCGCTGGCGATCGCGATGTCTGTCAGCCGCGACGGGAGCGTGCCCCAGCGGTAGCGCGGCGGGCGACTCCGGCGAGACCCACTACGGATCCCGAGCGGGGCCGCCGTCAGCGGAACGAGCGCAGGGATTCGCGCTGGACGAGCGACAGGAAGGCCTTGACGACGTCCGGGTCGAACGCCAGCCCCGCCTGATCGCCGATGTGCCGGATGGCCTCGCCGCGCCTGTCGTTCGCGGTGTCGCCGTAGGGATGGGTCATCGCGTCGAAGACGTCGGCGACGTGCGTGATGCGTCCGGCGAGCGGAATCGACGTACCGGCCAGGCGACTGGGATAGCCGGTGCCGTCCCAGCGCTCGTGATGCGTGAGCGCGATGGTCTCGGCGGTGCGGAGCAGCGCGCCGGAACTGCCCGAGAGGATGTCGGCGCCGATCACGGTGTGGCGCTTCATCTCCTGGAACTCGGCCGCCGTCAGCGCCCCGGCCTTGAGGAGAATGGCGTCGCGGATGCCGATCTTGCCGACGTCGTGCAGCGGTGCGGCGCGCTCGATGGTCAGCGCCTCGTCGTCGGCCAGGCCGAGCGCGCGCGCCAGGCGACCCGACATCTGGCCGACGCGGCGCGTGTGCTCGCCGGTGTTGTCGTCGCGAAACTCCGCCGCCAGGGCCAGGCGCTCGAGGATCTCGAGGCGGGCCACTTCCAGCTTGCGCGTGCGTTCCTGGACCGTCGCCTCGAGCCCGCGATTGTGCTTGTCCAGCTGCAGGTACAGGAAACGCGTCGTCAGGAGGTTACGGATGCGGAGGAGCGCCTCGACCGCATCGAACGGCTTGTTCAGGAAGTCGCGCGCGCCGGCGCCGAGGGCGCGTTGCCGCACTTCCACGCTCAGATCCGCGGTCACGACGAGGACAGGCAGGTAGCGCTCCTCGTTCAGCCGTGGACGGAGCTGCTCCATCACTCCGAAGCCGTCGAGCCCGGGCATGTGGAGATCCAGCAGGATCAGATCGGGGCTCACATGGTTCACGAGCTGCGCCACCTGCTCTGGCACCGTCGTCGAATACAGGCGGTGATAGCCGGCCGACGTCAGCAGTCGCTCCAGGAGCCGCACGTTCGGAGCCTGGTCGTCGACGATGAGGATCCGGGCGCGCGTGATGGGCTCGGTGAGCTGGGCCACTGCGGACGAGTATAGCGGCTACCGGGGGAGTGACCCGCCACATGGCCTTCTGCAACTGCTTACACGTCCGGCGACTGCCCGGCCGCGGCGGAGGTCAAAAGCCGCGGCAATGTCGCCAGGGCCGCGCTCCAGTCGAGACGCGCCACGGCGGCGACGAAGCGAGCGGGATCGGCAGGCTCGTCGAGGAGCCGGACGAGCGCATCGGCGAACCCGTGGGCCGTGTCGGCGACTGGACAGATGTCGACGAGCTCTGAGGGGAGGCCAGCCCGGACCGACGGACTGACGACGCACGGCAGGCCGGCGGCGGCGGCTTCGAGCACCTTGTTCTGCACCCCGCGCGCGACGCGCAGCGGCGCCACGGCGGTGCGGGCGCGCCACAGGTACGGGCGCACGTCGGGCACGCTGCCGGTCACCATGATCCCGAGACTGTCGTCATGCAGAGCCTGCACGGCCGGCGACGGCGTCGCCCCGACGATGTCGAGGCGTGCGTCGGGCCGCCGGGCGCGGACGAGCGGCCAGATCTCGCGGCCGAGCCAGACCGCGGCGTCGGCGTTGGGCTCGTAGTTCATCACGCCGGTGAACACCACCCGCGATTCGACCGTCGTGCCGGCCGGCCTCGCGAAATGCGGCAGGTCGATGCCGTTGGGCACGACCACCACGTGCGCATCCGGCGCGAATGCCAGCAGCGCGTCGCGTTCGCGATCGGTCACCACGGTGGTGGCGTGCGCGCGCGCCGTGCAGAGGCGCTCGAAGTCCTGCAGCGTGCGGTGCTCGCGCTGGTAGATCCAGGACATCGGCCAGCGCGACGAACCGGCAAGCGCCCGCCATTTCTCGGAATCGACGTCCACGAGATCGACGACGAGCGGACGATCGCGCAACGCTGTCCGCATCGCGAAGGCGGCCATGCTGGACGAGAACGCCAGCACGACGTCGGGCGGCCCGCCCTCGACGAGGCGGGCGATCGCGCCGTCCACGTCGGGTGAGTTCAGCAGCGTGAGCGTCAGGGGCGTGCGGCCAGCGAGGCCGACGAGGCCAGAGACCTTGTTACGCAGGTGGGGGACGCGTGCCGTCTCGACGCGCAGGCCGGTGGCACGCATCGGGGCTGCGTGCGCCGTTTCTTCGTCGTCATGCACGAGCGCGAGCACGTCGACCGTCCAGCCGGCAGCCTGCAACTGCCGGATCTCGTGGTACGCGCGCAGCCGGTCGCCGCGGTTGGGCGCATATGGCAACCGCTGGGTGAGGAGGAGGACGCGCACGCGGCCACCATTGTGCCAGCCGGGACGACGGGGCGGCAGGCAGCGACTCGTGTTGCCGAGCCCACGGTCGTGTGTGATGCTTATGATCTGATTAGGGCGGCTTTCTGATTGGGGTCGATAGTGTCCGACAATCCGCTGCGCCTCAAGAGCATCCACCACGTCAGGTTCATCGTCGGCAACGCCAGGCAGGCCGCGTTCTACTACCGCAAGGCCTTCGGGTTCTCGCAGTTCGCCTATGCCGGGCTGGAGACCGGGAGCCGCGATCTGGCGTGCTACGCGATGGAGCAGGGACGCGCAAGGTTCGTCCTGGCCACGCCGTACCGGCCGAACACGCCGGAGGCGGATCATCTGCACCGTCACGGCGACGGCATCGCCGACATCGCCTTCCATGTCGAGGACGCGGATGCGGCGTTCGCGGAGGCGGTTCGGCGGGGCGCCGAGCCGGCGATCGAGCCGCGGACGCTGAGCGACGAGTACGGCAGCGTGCGGCACGCCGCCATCAAGACCTACGGCGACACCGTCCACTCCTTCTACGCGTTCGAGGACTACACCGGCCCGTTCCTGCCCGGTTACGTACCGCGGGAGGTGCCGGGGCAGGAGGTCGGCATCCTGCGTGTGGACCACATGGTCGGCAACGTCGAACTCGGCAGGATGGAGCACTGGGCGAACTGGTACAGCTCGGTGCTGGGGTTCGCGCGCTACATCAGCTTCGACGACAAGGACATCTCCACCGAGTACAGCGCGCTCATGAGCATCGTCATGAGCGACAACTCGTACGCGATCAAGTTCCCGCTGAACGAGCCCGCCGCCGGCAAGCGCAAGAGCCAGATCGACGAGTACCTCGACTTCTACGGCGGTCCGGGCGTGCAGCACGTCGCGCTGCTGACCAAGGACATCGAGCACACGGTGACGGCGCTGCGCGGCAACGGCGTCGAGTTCCTCGACGTCCCCGACTCGTACTACGACATGCTGCCGCAGCGGGTCGGCGACATCGACGAAGCGCTCGACATGATCCGAGCGCTGCGGATCCTCGTCGATCGCGACGACGAGGGCTACCTGCTGCAGCTCTTCTCTCGGCCCGTCGAGGATCGCCCGACGGTGTTCTACGAGATCATCCAGCGCAAGGGGAGCCGCGGCTTCGGCAAGGGGAACTTCAAGGCCCTGTTCGAAGCCATCGAGCGCGAGCAGGCGCTACGCGGGAACCTGTAGGCTGTAGGCTACAGGCTACTCATATGCCTTTCTACCATTCGCTCGGGCAGCTGCCGCGCAAGCGGCACATCGTGTTCCGCCAGGGATCGGGCGCGCTCTACGCCGAGGAACTGATCGGCAACAAGGGCTTCGTCGGTCCCTCGTCGCTCCTCTACCACATCCAGCAGCCGACCCAGATCCGCGCCGCGCGGACGCTGCGCGTCATCGACTGGCACGAGGAACCGGAGCGCGAGTTCAGGCACCGCCACTTCCGCACCGCCCGGCTCGGCCAGACGAGCAGCCTGACCGTCGACCGCATCCCGCTGCTGTTCAACAACGACGTCGCGCTGTCGTTCGTCGCGCCGACCGGCGACGATGACTACTTCTACCGCAACGCCCAGGGCGACGAGGTCGTGTACGTCAGCGAGGGCAGCGGCACGCTCCACACGCAGCTCGGGCGGCTGGCGTACGGTCCGGGCGACTACCTCGTCATCCCGCGCGGCATCCTGCACCGCTACGAGACGGCGACGCCGATGAAGTGCTTCATCGTCGAGAGTCGAGGCTACGTGCGGACGCCGAAGCGCTATCGCAACGAGCACGGCCAGCTGATGGAGAGTGCGCCGTACTCGGAGCGCGACATCCGACGTCCCGAGGCGCTCGAGGCGGTCGACGAACGCGGCGAGTTCAGGATCGTCGTCAAGAAGGACAACCGCCTCACCGAGTTCATCCTCGATCATCACCCGTGGGACGTCGTCGGGTGGGACGGCTATTACTTCCCGTGGGCGTTCAACATCGGCAGCTTCGAGCCGAGGGTCGGCCGCGTCCACCTCCCGCCGCCCGTGCACCAGACGTTCGAGGGCGACAACTTCGTCATCTGCTCGTTCTGCCCGCGCCCCTACGACTTCGACCCGGAGGCCGTGCCGGTCCCGTACAACCACTCCAACGTGATGTCCGACGAGGTGCTGTACTACGCGAGTGCCGAGTTCATGAGCCGCAAGGGCATCGAGTACGGCTCGGTGACGCTGCATCCCGACGGCGTGCCGCACGGTCCGCATCCCGGGCGTGCCGAGGCGGCGCTCGGCCAGAAGGGGACCGACGAACTTGCCGTCATGGTGGACACGTTCCACCCGCTGCGCGTGAGCCGCGAGGCGCTCGACGTCGAGGATCGCGACTACTACCGTTCCTGGGTGGAGTAGCCGCGCGTGCCGCGGTCCCACGCGCTGCTCGCCGGACTGTTCGACTACGCAGGCCTGTTCCCGCCTGCCTCGCGGTCGCTGGACGATGCGCTGGCCGACTACGGCCGGTACGGCGTCGGCCGCGAGGCGTGGATGCTGGGGCGATTCATCGTCCCGGCGGCGCAGTTGCCGGCGGTGTCGGCCGCGGCCGGCGCTCTGCCGCACGGCGATGGTGCGAAGCCGTGGCGCCTGGCGGTGCTGTGCGCCCCGGACTCGCCGTCCGACGTCGAGTTGGTCGACGCCTTCAACCGCACGCATGCGGACGCGGGCCACGGCGCTGCCGTCGTGGACACGATTGAACTGCGAATCGCGTCACCGGAGCACGTCCGAGCGGCGCGCACCTGGGCCAGTCGGGGCTTCGACGTGTTCTGCGAGATCGGACTGGACGCCCAGACGGAGCGCATGCTCGATGCCGTCGCCCGCGCTGGCCTGCACGCCAAGGTGCGGACCGGTGGCGTCACGGCAGATGCCATTCCAACCGCCGATGCCCTGGCCGGGTTCCTCTGCGGCTGCGTCGCTCGCGGCGTCGTCGCCAAGGCGACCGCCGGCCTTCACCACGCGCTGACTGGTACGTATGCACTGACGTATGAGGCCGGCAGCGCGTCTGCCGCGATGTTCGGCTACCTGAACGTCGTGCTCGCCGCGGGCATCGCCGAGGGCGCCGGCCGCTCGGCGGTGCAGAGCCCGGAAGTGCGGGCCACGGTCTCGCACCTGTTGTCGGTCCGGACCGCGCCGGCGTGGGTGGGCCACGCGCTGGTCGACTGGCGCGGCGACCACGGGCCGATCGTCGAAGGTCCGCTCGATCCGTTCGCCGTAGCGGGACGCGCGCTCGTGCGCAGCGTCGGCACGTGCTCGTTCGTGGAACCGGTCGAGGACGCCCGGCGCATCGGGCTCGTCGCATGATCGACCACACGCACGATCCCGCAGCCAGGTCCTGGGTGGCATCTGCCAACGCCGGCGGCGCGTTCGACGTGCGGGCGCTGCCGTACGGCGTCTTCACCGCGGACGACGGTCGCGGACTGCCACGGCTGGGTGTGGCGATCGGCGATCGGATTCTCGATCTCGCCGCGTGCGCGCGCACCAGGATGTGCGACGGTCTGCCGCCCGCGCTGGTGGCCACCCTCGTGGCGTCGAATCTCAATCCGCTCCTCGCCCTCGCGCCCGAACACTGGTCGACGCTTCGACATCGGCTCTTCGCACTGCTCGTCGATGACGACGGCGGATGGCGGCGCGCGCGCGGTGCGGTCGGCGACGCGCTGGTGCCGATGGACGCCGCGCGGATGCACCTGCCGTTCGCGGTGGGTGACTACACAGACTTCTACGCGTCCATTCACCACGCGACACTCGTCGGGACGATGTTGCGGCCCGACCAACCGCTCTTGCCGAACTACAGACACGTGCCGATCGGCTACCACGGACGCGCATCGTCGATCGTCGTCAGCGGCACGCCGATCCGTCGTCCGTCCGGACAGTACCTGGCGCCGGGGGAGACGACGCCGCGGTTCGGACCGTCTCGGCGGCTGGACTACGAGCTCGAGGTGGGGCTCGTCATCGGCGGCGAGAATGCGATCGGCGATCCGGTGCCAATCGCGCGAGCGGCCGAACGCCTGTTCGGCCTCGTCCTCCTGAACGACTGGTCGGCGCGCGACATCCAGGCCTGGGAGTACCAGCCGCTCGGGCCGTTCCTCGCCAAGAGCTTCGCAACGACGATCTCGGCATGGGTGATCACCACGGAAGCGCTGGCGCCGCGGCGCGTACCGGCGTCGCCGCGGGCGACGGGCGATCCACAACCGTTGCCGTATCTGTTCGACGAACGCGACCAGGCGTCGGGCGCCTTCGACCTGCCGCTGGAGGTGCGGCTGTCGAGTGCCCGGATGCGCGCGGAAGGCGTCGAGGCGATGCAAGTCAGTCGCAGCAACCTGCGCGATCTGTACTGGACGCCGGCCCAGTTGATCGCGCACCACACGAGCAACGGCTGCAACCTGCGGCCAGGCGATCTGCTGGGGACGGGCACCGTGTCCGGACCCGAGCCGGAGGCGCGAGGGTGCCTGCTCGAGCGCACGTGGCGAGGCACCGAGCCGCTGACGTTGCCGACCGGTGAAAGTCGTCGTTTCCTCGAGGATGGCGACGAGGTGACGCTGACCGGCGATGGCGGGCGCGCCGTCTGCGCCGGGATCGTCGCGGGCACCGAACGATGACCTGACGACGGTCAGTGGTGTGTCGGCGGTCCCGTGCGAACGACCTTCATCGCGCCCGACGATGTGTCGTGGGTGTACTGGCCGGCGACGGTCGCGAGGTAGGCGTCGGTGGCCTCCTTGCAGCCGCCCCACGCGAGGTAGTCGTCGAGGACCACGACGCCGCCCACCGACAGACGCGGAAAGATCCGCTGCAGGCAGATCGACACCGGGTCGAACCAGTCGACGTCGATGTGCGCGAAGGCGACCGGCCCATCGAGGTGCAGGGTGTCCTGCAGGAGGCCCTTGATCAGCGTGATGCGGTGCGCCTCTGGGGCGCGGCCGAACGCCTGCAGGTTGCGCTGCACGAGCGTGTACAGGTCTGGCTGGTAACCGTAGTACGTATCCGATCCGATGCCTTTCGACTCGCCCGACGTGATGACGCGATAGCGCTCGTGCACTTCGGGCGGGTCCGCATCGGTCGGAGCGGGAATCATGCCGAACACGTCGTACACACGCAGCTCGCGTTCAGCGCGCTTGGCCGATGCGATGGCTACTGTCGATCCGCCGAGAGCGCAGCCGGCTTCGAGGAAGACGCCCGGCGTGCCGGCGGCCTCGAGGGCGCGGCAGGTCGCCATGATGTCGGCGAGCTTGGCCTCGGAGAGGTATGTAAGGCGGGCCTCACGGATCCTTCCGACCAGGGCCCGATCCGCGTCGGCGGAAGCCGTCTCTGCATCGGCACGTCCGAACCATCGCTTCAGCATCAGTTGCACTCGCAATCTACCGCGTCATGCCGCCCCGGCGGCGCCGGTATCGTACGGCATAATACCGAGCGCGATGCACGACGGCACACACATGAGTCTCGACCAGCTCACCGAGGCGTGGACACGCCAACTGGTCGGTGCGCTTGCCGATGAACTCGACGCACGGACTCGTGTCGCCCTCATCGACTGCCCGGATCATGGCAACGTCGGCGACAGCCTGATCGCGTTGGGTGAACTCCGTGTGCTCCGATTGCTGGGCTGCAGGATCGTGCACATCAGTTCAGCGCGCGAGGACTGCGTCACGGCGCTACGCGCACTGGGGCCTGATGTCCCCATTCTCATCCATGGCGGCGGCAATTTCGGGGATCTGTGGCCGTCGCACCAGACGCTCCGCGAGACGCTTGCGCGGGAGTATCGCGACCGCACGATCGTGCAGTTGTCTCAGTCGATACATTTCGGCGACGGGACAAGGGCCGAAGAGTCGGCGGCCTTGCTGCGGCAGCATCCGCACTTCGCCGTGTGGTGCCGCGATCGGGAGAGCTTCGACAAGGCTATCGCGCTGGGATTACGCGCCCGGTTCGTTCCCGACATGGCGCTCGCCCTCGGTCCTGTGAGCCGGTCGAGGCCGGCGAGTTATCCGGTCGTCGTCGTACGGCGGACCGATCATGAACGTGCCGATCCCGGCGCACAGGTAGCATTCCCCGCCGGCTGGCATCAGCACGACTGGATCGGCGACGTGCCGGGAGCCGGGCGACAGCGCGCGAGACGAGCGCAGGCGCGCCGGTGGTTGCCACGCGCGGCGGCCACGATGCTGGCCGAACGCAGTCTGACGCGCATCTTCAAGGCCCGCGCGGCCGGCGGGACGGACCTGGTGAGCAGCGGTGCCGTCGTGCTGACCGATCGACTCCACGTCCACGTGCTGTGCACCTTGTGCGGGATTCCCCACGGCTTCCTGGACAACAATTACGGCAAGGTCACCTCGATGTGGCGGGCCTGGACGCAGCCCGCCGGGTTGGCACGCTCGTTCACGAGCTGGGACGATGCCATCGCGTGGGCGGCCGTGGCCAACGTGCACGACCACGGGCAGACTAGGCCCGCCGGTCCCAGCCCGGCCAGCCCACAGGGCGCCTAGGCTAGCGGCCGGCAAGAACCCTGCATTGACGGCGGAGGTGGCGGAACATTTCAACTCATCCGCCAACGCCCACAGTGTCGATGCCAACGATGATCACAGTCGCCATTTGCACGAGGAATCGCGCGGCAGCGCTCGAAGAGACCCTGGAGAGCCTGCGGACCATACCACCCGATCTCGACTGGGAATTGATCGTGTGTGGGAATGCATGCAATGGGGGAACTGAGTCTGTAGCGAAATCATTCTCCGGGACATTACCGCTGCGCTTCGCGGCTGAGCCGGCGTTGGGACTGTCGAACGCGCGCAATCGGTGCCTGCTCGAATCCCGTGGCGCGGTCGTCGCGTTCATCGACGACGATGTCACGTTGCAGGATGGTTGGCTGCAGGCTTTACGGGACGGGGAGGCGGCGAATCCGACGGCCGGCGTGTTCGGCGGACCGATCGCGCCTGTGTTCCCGCCGGGAACCGACTCCGACCTGCTGGAGGTGCTGCCCTCCATCCGGCGAGGTTTCGCGGGCCTCGACTTCGGACCGGCGCCGAGGACGCTGCAGTTCCCGGACTACCCCTTCGGCGCCAACATGGCGTTTCGTCGCGAGGCCGTGCAGGGGCTGCAATTCGATCCGTCGCTGGGCTATCGGGGCAAGTCGCTCGTACCCGGCGAGGAGCGCGCCTTCGTCGGCGCAGTGGTCGGGCAAGGGTGGACGATCGCGTGGCTGCCCGGCATGAGCCTCGAGCATCGGATCGCGGCCGACCGTTTGACGTTGTCCTATCTCTCGCGCCTGACGCGCGACTACACGGCCCTGGCGTCGAGCGAGCTACCTGTGCCGCGTGGCCGGCTACTTGCAGGCGTGCCACGCTGGCTGGTGCGGCGTTACCTCGAGCTTCGGGCGCGGGCGCTGGTGTCGAGGATGACGGGCCATCGAGGCGCCCACATCGCGCGCAGCATCGAGGCGGCGCGCATCCTTGGACAGATTGCCGGCGTTCGCCGTCGTCACGCGATCGCCACCTCGGAGTTACAGCATCGGTGAGCGAGGATGGTGTGCGACCGCTGGTTGTGGTGATTCCGACGTACGGGCGCCCGGCGTTGCTCGAACGTACGTTGGAGTCGCTCGCCGCGGCAGGGCAGCCTCCGGGGTATGCGTTCACCTGCATCGCGGAGAATGGCGGCACTCAACCGGAAGTGGCTCGCATCGTCGCGAGGGCGCCGGCGTCGCTGCGGGTCCGCCTGCAGACGATGCCCGACGGCAACAAGTCGGCGGCGTTGAACGCGGTGCTCGCCACGCTGTCGAACGAGCTGGTCGTCTTCCTCGACGACGATGTACGGGTGGCGCCGACGATGCTCGAGGGCTATGCGGCGGCTGACGAAGCGCGAGGCGATCGGCGGGCCTTTTTCGGAGGGCCGATGGGTGTGGACTACGAGAGCGCGCCACCGGACTGGCTGCGGGTGCACCTGCCGCCATCCGCTGTCGGTTGGACGTGGCACGGGGATCCAGCGCTTGTCGACCGACCAGAGTTCCTCGGGTGCAATTGGGCGGCACGTGTCGAGGACCTCAAGGCGATGGGTGGTTTCGATCCGGCGTTCGGCCCCGGGGCTCCGACCGGCGCGACCGGGCAGGAGCGCGACATGCAGCGCCGCCTGCTGGAGGCCGGATACCTCGGCTACTTCGTGCCCGAGGCATTCGTCTGGCATTTCGTGCCGCGCGATCGCTGCAGCCGCGGGTGGGCGTTGCGGCGCGCGTTCCGGAATGGCGTGAGCGAGGGTCTGAACACCAGGAACGACGCCACCCCTCGCGTCGCTGGCATTCCGCGCTGGATGGTACGGATGGCGGCAGGGAAGGCGTTGGCAGCGGTCGGTGCGCAGTTCGGGCGATCGCCGCAGGCGCGGTTCAGCGCCGCTCGCGATTTCGTGCACTTCACAGGGAGATTGAAAGGGATGCGCGTGGCGATCACGCAGGGACACGAATGAATCAGATGCTGGCCGATGTGAAGGAGATGCTGCACGAGCAGGTCGAGTATCACGAACTCTTCTGGCAGATGACCAAGCGCGACCTCCTGCTGCGGTACAAGCAAACGATCATGGGTTTCGGTTGGGCGATCTTCATGCCCGTCGTCAACACGATCATCTTCTCCGTCGTGTTCACGCGCGTGGCGCGCATCGACGTCGGCGTGCCGTATCCGCTGTTTGCCTTCACCGGACTGCTCGCCTGGAACTTCTTCGCGTCGTCGTTGAAGTTCGCGTCCGTGTCGCTCTCGAGCAACGCCTCGCTGGTCTCGAAGGTCTATTTCCCGCGCGAGGTGTTCCCGGTGTCGCAGGTGATCGTCTGCCTTGTCGACGCGATGATTGCGAGTGTCGTGGTGGTGGCGATGATGGCCTGGTACGGCCTGGCGCCCGGTGTGACGGCTGTGTGGGTTCCGGCCATCCTGCTGGTGCACGTGGCGTTGACGACGGCGGTCGCGCTGCTCCTGGCGATGTGCAACCTGTTCTTCCGCGACGTCAAGTACCTGACCGACATCGTCCTGTCGGTGGCGATGTTCTCGACGACGGCGTTGTATCCGGCGAGCCTGGTCGGCGGACGGGCAGGATGGTTGATTGCGCACAACCCGCTCAGCCTCATCATCGACGCCTATCGCGACGCGTTGCTGTTCCACCGCATGCCGATGACGCCGACATTTGCCGCCCTGGCGCTCTTCTGCCTCTCGTTGCTCGCCGTCAGTTGGCTGCTGTTCCACCGAGCGGAATATCGCTTCGCGGAGTCTGTCTGATGCCGGCGCCCGAGATCGTCTTCGACCACGTCTACAAGAAGTTCAGCAAGGGTCAGAAGTTCGACAGCCTGCGCGAGTGGGTGCCGGCGATGGTGAAGCGCTGGGCGCGCGGCACGCGCGGTGACGAACTCGCCGAGCAGGAGTTCTGGAGCGTCCGCGACGTGTCGTTCCAGGTGAAGCCCGGGCACGTCCTCGGGATCATCGGGCACAACGGCGCCGGCAAGTCGACAGTCCTCAAGCTGCTCACGAAGATCCTGCGGCCCACCCGCGGATCCATTCGACTGCGTGGCCGTGTCGGTGCCTTGATCGAGGTGGCGGCGGGCTTCCATCCGGACCTGACCGGCCGCGAGAACGTCTTCCTGCAGGGCAGCATCATGGGCATGAAGCGCCGCGAGATCCAGACGCGCTTCGATCAGATCGTCGAGTTCTCCGGCATCGCCGACTTCATCGACACGCCGATCAAGCGCTACTCGTCAGGCATGAACGCCCGCCTGGGGTTCTCGATCGCGGCGCACCTCGACCCCGACGTGCTGATCATCGACGAAGTGCTGGCGGTGGGCGATGCGGCGTTCCAGAAGCGTGCATTCGATCGCCTGGCGGAACTGGCGACCGAGGATCGGCCGGTGGTGGTGGTGTCGCACCAGCTCGATCGCATCCTGTCGCTGTGCACCGACGCGATCCTGATGGACCGTGGTGCGGCGGTCGCGGCAGGCACGCCGCAGGAGTGTGTCCTCGCCTACACGGCAGGTCTTGGGTTGACGGTCGACGAGCCGGGCGCCGACGATCAGGTGAGGTTCACGTCGGTGGCGGTGACGCCGGGGGAAGTGGAACCTGGGCAGCGTTTCCAGGTGACGGTCGTGTGCCGTGTCGAGGCAGCCCGCCGGCATGCCTGGACGGTCGGAATCAGCATCCGGTCCAGCGCCTCCGAACGAACGGCGTTCGCCACGTCGACGGGGCGGTTCGATATCCCCCTCCCGGACAGCGAGGAGGTTGCGGTGACCTTCGACATGCACTGCGCGCTCGGGCCTGGGGCCTACTACATCGACGCGCACTGCCACGACGTCGAGCGAAAGCTCACGATCCAGGGGCCGCGGCGGCTCCTGACCGTCGCTCCGACGCTGGCCTTCAGCGGCACGACGTACCTGGCCCCGAAGATCGTCGTCCATGCCGTCGAGGCCGACGACGTGCTGGTTGTCTAGCCTCGGCGCCGGCCATCGGCATACGCTTCGGGCTGGTCCTGAGGCTCGCACTGACGCCCGGCTCAGT
>CBIHOS010000130.1:0-14668 GCA_966211945.1 uncultured bacterium | reverse complement strand
TAGACTCGCGCGGGAGACGCACGATGATTGGACGACGGGAACTGCTCGGGAGCGTGGCGGCGACGGCAATGGGGAGCGTGACGGTGGCGGCGCAGGCCACGGCGCCGGCGGCACGCGGGCTTCGACTCGCGCAGGGCAGCCGCTGGGTCGTGATCGGCGATTCGATCACCGACACGGGACGAGCCCGACCGGTGGGCGAATCGCCGGGCGGCCTGGGCACGGGCTACGTCCTCACACTCGATGCCCTGCTCGGCGCCTGGTATCCGGCCCGCCGCATCCGGCTGTTCAACGTCGGCACGAGCGGCCACACCGTGCGCGATCTCGCCGCGCGCTGGCAGACCGACGTCATCGACCTGAAGCCGGACTGGCTGTCGGTCATGATCGGCGCCAACGACGTCTGGCGGCAGTTCGACCGCGTCACCCAACCGGAGAAGAGCGTGCTCCCGGCCGAGTACGAGCAGACCTACGACGCGCTCCTCGCCAGGACCGTGCCGCTGCTGAAGGGCGGGCTGATCCTGATCACGCCGTTCTTCCTCGAAGCCCGCACCAACGATCCGATGCGGGCCCGGATGGACGAGTACGGCGCCATCGTCAAGAAGCTGGCGGCCAGGCACAAGGCCATCCTCGTCGACAGCCAGGCCGCCTTCGACGCGGTGCTGAAGGACCTGCCGTCGGCGATGATCAACTGGGACCGCGTCCACCTCAATCACATCGGCGCGGCGGTGCTGGCCCGCGCCGTGCTGTCGGCACTCGATTTCGAATGGGCGTAGGCGCTTCGATCGGTCAGCGCTTCGACTTCGGGCCCGCGCCGCCGGCGCCGACATCGATGTCGGGCACACCGAACTGTCCCTTCAGCCGGCGCAGCTTCTCCAGGTCGATGTCGCCCACGATGTTGACCACCATCACCTCACGCGGCGAACTCGTGAGCACCGCCAGGCCGCCAGGCTTGTCGCCGGCGTTCCACAGGTAGACCGAGAGCTCCTTGCCGCCCTCGTCGTTGGTCCGCGTGGTGACCAGCCGGGCCCAGCGGCCCGCCGACAGCTGGCGGCGCACCCCTTCGAGCACCGACTCGTCGTAGGCGCCGTCCTTGCCGAACGTGTAGCCGCGGACGTAGATGCCCTGCAGCGCCGACAGCAGCGCCTTCACGTCGGCATCGTCGCCGGCGTTGGACATGAACGTCGCCGCGAGGCCGAGCAGCGCCTTGTCCACCGAGACGTCGACGACGCCGACGGCGCTGTTGGACAGCTTCGAGAGGTCGGTGAGTTGCAGTTGCTGGGCGGTCGCCGGCGTCGCCACACCGGCGCACAACGCCACCACACAGGTCAGGATCCACTGACGCATCACGGGCGTCCTTCCTTCTCCGCGGCAGGCGTGTCCTGCAGGCGGGACGACGAGGGGCGCACCACCTGGCGGTGCACCGAGTTGAGCTGGTGGCTGGCGATCTGGAGCGCCAGCAGCACCTGGGCGCGGGCCGCGAGCGCCTCGCGGCGGGCTTCGTACTGCCGCCACAGGAGCGGTCCGCCGACCACGGCGACGACCGTCGCGGCCACGGCGGCCCAGCCGGCAACCCCGCGCAGCGGCGGCGTCCGGCCGGCCGGCCGGCGTTCGCGTTCGACGCGAGCCCGTACGCGCTGCGCGAAGCCCTCAGGTGGATCGACCGGCGCCAGGGCGCGACGGAGACGGGCATCGGGGTTCATCGGCGAGACTCCCGCTGCAGACGCGCACGCAGCACCATCAGGCCGCGGCGCAGGTGGGATTTCACGGTGTTCAACGACATGTCCAGGGTTTGCGCGATCTCGGTCGGCGCGAGGTCGTCCATGTACCGCAGCATCACGATCGTCCGGGCCCGCGGCGTGAGGCGGGCCAACGCGCGGTGGACCAGGCGGTCGGCCAGCGGATCGCGCTCGGTCGATGCCGCCTGCGGCTCGGAGATCTCGTGCAGCGCCGGTCCGGGACGCCGCGCGCGCAGCGCGTCGATCACGCGGTGTGAGGTGGTCCGGCGCAGCCAGGCGCCCAGGTGCGCCGCCGACTCGATGCGTTCGAGGTGGGCGTGCAGCTGCACGAAGACGTCCTGCGCGATGTCCTCGGCCAGCATCGTGTCGCGCACGCCGTACCAGGCCAGGCTGTACACCTTGCGCTGGTGCCGCCGGACGAGCGCCTCGAAGGCGTCCAGATCACCCAGCCGGGCCGTGTCGAGCAGGCGCTGGTCGCGATCGGCCAGGCTCGGCGGGGTCAGGAAGGTGGCAGAAGCATTCATGGCGCTCACTGGGGATATACGCAGGTGAGCGCCCCGGAGGGTGCATCAGCGGCCGACGAGGCTGCGCCAGGAGGCCGGCCCCGCCGGCAGCGCGGAGGCCGTGCAGGCCGCCGCGGCGGCATAGGCCTCCCGCATGCGCGACGCATCCCCCGGGCGGGTCACTCCCTCGTCGTCCGGGCAGGACGGGACGGCCTGCACGTCCGCCGGGTCGGACACGCCCGCCGACCGATCCACGAGTGTGGCGAGGCCCTCGACGGCCCAGGCCGGGGCGAGCGCGAGCGCATCGGCCGTGAGGATGTGCACGAGCTCGTGGCGCAGCGTGGATTCGAGGGCGGCCACCGATGGACGGCTGGCCGGTGGCGCGAGGTCGATGCGCCAGCCATCGTCTCCGGCGTGCCGCGTGCTGCCTGCCGTCCACCAGGCCCGTCCCGTTGCCCGCTGGTACGCCTCGATCGTCGGGTGCAGCCGGACGTCGATACGGCGCGCCGCGGTCACACCGAGACGCAGGCGCGCGGCCACGAGCAGACGACGGACCGTCGCGTCGAGGCGCTCGAGCTCGCCCGTCCACGTGGCCGGCGCCCGGACCCTGATGCGGTCCTGCTCCGTCCGGACGCGTGCGCCCGGCACGTACGCGTCCAGGATCCGCGCGGCGTCCCAGCCGCCACGCCCGAGTGCATCGGCCCCACGCACGCAGAGTCCCGTGCCATGCCCCTTGCCTCGACCGTCGAACCGGAAGCCCCGGCCAACCCGCCTCACCTCCCAGTCGTGGCTCTTGAGGACATCCCACCCGAGGACACGGCCGACGACATGGCGGAAGACCGTGGCGTCGATCTCGTTGGGCGTGAGGCCTTCGAGCCCGACGCGCGACGGCCGTCCGGCGCGGGTCCGCCGCACGATCCGCACGTCGCGGAGATCGCCGCGGTGTCCGGCCTGCGCCAGCGCTCGCGCGAGCTCGGCGACGCCGACGTCGCTGCGCCATTCGGGCACGGCGTGAGTGCCCGGATCGGGTCCCACGAACGTCACGCCGGCAGTCGGCGCGCCGCCCCACACGTCGGACGCCGCGACGAGGCTGCCACTGCACGCGGCCGAGTACGGCACGGCCACGATCGCCGCACCGCGCGTGAGCACCATCCCGCGCGTCGCCGCCGCCGCTGCGCGGCTCCCCATCGTCGACGGCACCAGGCGCTGGCAGTGTGTGGTGTCGCAGACGTCGTAGCCGTCGGCGGCATGGCGGCGGTCGGGCGCTCTGGCGTAGCTGCGCGCCGCGATCGCCAGTGCCTGGAGCGAGGCCGGCGACGCATCCGGCTCTGTCTCACCGGCGACAACGCCGGCGACGTACGCCTCGATCGCGATCGACGCGACAGTCGGCGGCGCCGCGCCGGTCCCGGCAGCGGCCGTGAAACCCACGCGCACCCGAGGCTCGGCGGCGCGCGCGGCGCGATCCCAGATCGCATGCGCCAGCGCCGCGGCGTCGCGGCCCGACCCGCCTGCGGCCCGCACCATCACGAGTTGGTGGACGTCGGGCCGCCACGCGACGGCCATGCCCTCGGCGCCGCCTGAGGGCGCGATGGTCGTGCCCGTCTTTGCCAGCGTCAGCGTCGTCGCGTCGTGCAGCGCGGCGGCGGTGCCGTCGGTCACCGCGAGGCGCAGGCCGCGCACGAGCGGTGCAAGAGCCGCGCGATCCACGTGCACGTCGGGACCCGGCCTCGCCGCCGCCGTCACGGCGCGAGCCCACGTGCGGAGCCCGGACCGGGGGCCCTCGAGGCCGAGCATCACGAGCGGCAGCGGCGCGTCACCGAGGCGGACGTGCTGCCCGAGCAATGCGCGGACCGTCGCCTCGAGCTGCCGCCGATCGAGCACCGACGCCAATCGGACGAAGTAGTGATTGCACGAATGCGCCAGCGCATCGTCGAGCCCGAGTGGACGCCCGAGCTCGGGATGCACGCAGTCGAGCCGGCGGCCGGCGATCTCGAGACGTCTCGGGCAGGCGACGCGCAGCGTCGCAGCGCCGTGGTCGAGCGCGGCGCGCGCAGCGATGACCTTGAAGAGCGACCCGGGATGCACCGGTTCGTCGAGACGATCGGCTGCGTGTGCCTCGATCGTCGCGCCATCGGAGAGCCGGATCCGGGCCCAGGCGGCGCGTGACAGGGCCGACTCGACGTCGGCGTCGGAGAGTTTGTCGTCTCGTGGTCGTTCGGGGCGCGGCGCCCCGTTGGCCCGGGGATCCGCAGGCGTGCGATCGTCGCGCCCGGGTGGCGCGGCGCTGCAGCCCGCTGCCAGCGCCAGTCCGGCAACCAGGCCGGCGCGCAGGCGCGCGGTCAGCACCCGAGGAAGGCGCGGGTCTCCTGCCACATCACGTCGAGGTGCGCGAGCAGCTGATGGTCGTCGGGCAGCAACCGGAGCGTCATGTTCGGCCGTTCGTGGCAGAAGTCGATCACGCCCTGCGGCTTGACGACGGTGTCGTCGGCGCCCTGGAAGACGAGCGTCGGCTGCGAGACCACCGCTCGTGTGGCGTCGTACGCGATCGCGTCCCGGTAGAACTCGTAGTGCAGCTGCCGTGGGGCGTTGTCGCCATGGTGGAAGAACTCGCGCGTCCCGGCGCGCTCCCATTCGTCCACCGCGCCGGGCCCGAAGTCTTCCTGCCGGTTGCGGCCGAAGGCCAGGGCCGGCGCCAGCAGCACGAGTGCGGCAATCGGATGCTGCGGCATCACCGGCGCCAGGCGTGCCGCGGCGTGCCACGCGACGAACGCGCCGAGGCTCGATCCCATCAGCACGACCGGCCCGGGCGTCCCGAGCGCCAGTGCGTGGCCGACCTCGTCGATCATGCGCGTGACGGTCATCGTGCCGAAGTCCGGCGCGTTGAGGTCGGGCGCGACGAGCGTCACCCCGACCTCGGCGAATCGCTCCGCGAAGTACTGCGCCTTCGTCGACCGGGCCGACGAGGCGAAGCCGTGGAGGTAGACGACTCTCAGATGACGCCCTTGCAATCGGGTTGGCACTGACACGGGATCTCCGCCGTGCCGCCGGTGTGGTAGTTGTACGAGAGCTCTTCACCGGCCTCGATCGTGCGGGCGGCGCGAATCCAGATGATGCCGTCGACGATGTGGCTGTAGCAGTTCGGCTTGCAGGCGTGGTTGATGAAGCGCGCGACGTTGCCGCCGTAGGTCGCGTCCACCGCCCACCGGGTGCTCAGCTCGAAGCACCAGATGCAGCCCTTCTCGAGATAGGCCGCCTCGCGCGCGTGACTGTCCTTGGACGGCACGAGTTGGCCGGCGTAGTAGGTGATGCGGCGGTTCTTCGGAATACGCTCGAGCGCGAACACGCCCCAGCCGTGCACACCGCTGCGGCGGCGCTCGATCCCGGGCAACGCGAAATCGTCAGGCAGCTTGACGATGTGTCCCGCAACGCGTGATCGCAGCTTGACGCGGGAGCCGTCGATGATGAGGGAAGCGAAATCGAAGTGGGCGGTCTTGCCGTTCTTCCTGCCGTTCGTGCGCGCGACGCGTGTGGCCAACAATGCCTCCGTCCAGACGACGCGATTGTAACAGCTTGCTGCGTGCCTGCGGACGGGTCCGCCGATGGTTCGCGCGAGGTGCGCCGCGATCGCGGCGGCGCGACGGGCCGTCAGATCACGCCGCGCGACGCCAGGTCGGCGAGCCGTTCCGATGAGAGTCCGAGCAGGTCGCCGTACACCTCGGCGTTGTGCGCGCCGAGGCGCGGACCGGGCCACGTGGTGCGTCCCGGCGTGGCCGAGAGTTGGGGGGCGACGGCGGGAATCGCGACCTCTTCGCCGCTCTCGAGACGCACGCGTTCGATGACACCACGCGCGGCGAAATGCGGGTCGGTCAGCTGGTCGGCCACCGAGTAGATCGGCCCGCACGGCACGTCGGCCGCATCGAGCGTCGCGAACGCGTCCGCGTACGATCGGGTCCGCGTCCAGGCGGCGATCGCCTCGTCGATCATCGCGGCATGCGGCACGCGGCCGTCGTTGGTCGCCAGCCGCGGATCGGCGGCGAGATCGGGGCGCTCGACCGCGTGCATCAGTCGCCGGAAGATGCTGTCGGCATTGCCGCCGATGATGATGTAGTGGCCGTCGGCGCACGGGTACACGTTGGTCGGCACGATGCCGCTCACCGTGGACCCCTGCCGCTCGCGCACGACGCCGGCAGTGTCGTACTCGGGGACCGTCGACTCCATCAGGTTGAAGATCGATTCGTACAGCGCGACGTCCACGACCTGCCCTTCGCCGGTGCTCTTGCCGTCGCGATGGTGCAGCGCCAGCAGCAGCCCGAGCACCGCGTGCAGTCCGCCGATCGTGTCGCCGAGGCTCAGGTTGGCGCGGGCCGGTGGACGATCGGGGAAGCCGTTGACGTAGCGCAGGCCGCCCACCCCTTCCGCCACTGCGGCGAAGCCCGGGCGTCGCGCATACGGGCCGGTCTGGCCGTAGCCCGAGATGCGCACCAGGATCAGCCGCGGATTGATCGCCTTGAGCGCTTCGTAGCCGAGGCCCCACGCCTCCAGGCGGCCGGGCCGGAAGTTCTCGACGACGACATCGCAGTGCTCCACGAGCTGCCGGACGAGCGCGCGTCCGTCCTCCTGGCGGAGATCGGCCGTGACGCACCGCTTGTTGCGCCCCATCGCGTACCACCACAGCGCCGTGCCGTTGTGGACGTGCCGCCACGTGCGCAGCGGGTCGCCGCCATCGGGCGGCTCGACCTTGATGACGTCGGCCCCGAAGTACGCGAGCAGCATCGTACTGAACGGCCCGGCGATGAGTTGGCCGAGTTCGAGCACGCGCAGACCGGACAAGGGCGCCGAAGACACGCAGGCATTCTAAGCGCGGCGGCCGAACGGCGGCCGGTCGTCAATGCGTGAATGCGGAAATGTCGAGACCTTCCATTCAGCAGTCGCAGGCCCGACGTGCAGGTGTGAGGTGGGTCATGGTCCAGCCGTTCCCGTCGCGCCAAAGAGATCGATGGGTGGCTGAGGCATGCCGTGTGGTTTCGACATTCCCGCATTTGGCATTTCCGCATTTCTGGTTACCATTCGCCCTTATGGCTGCCACCGCGAGCTTCGACATCACGTCCACCGTGGACATGCAGGAAGTCGACAATGCCGTCAACCAGGCGCAGAAGGAGATCGGGCAGCGCTACGACTTCAAGGGCGCGCACATCGAGATCGACTTCGACAAGGTCAAGAGCACCATCACCCTGCTGGCCGACGACGACTACAAGCTGTCGTCGGTGTGGGAGGTGCTGCAGGGCAAGATGTTCAAGCGCAACGTGCCGATCAAGAACCTCAAGCTCGGCGACAAGGAGGCCGCCGCCGGCAGCGCCATCCGCCGCGTCGTCTCGCTGCAGCAGGGGATTCCGACCGAGGCCGCCAAGGCGATCGTGAAGTTCCTCAAGGACGAGGGGCTGAAGAAGGTGCAGGCGACCATCCAGGCCGAGCAGGTGCGCGTGAGCTCGAACTCGAAGGACGAACTGCAGGACGCGATGAAGCGCCTGCGCGGTCACGACTTCGGCATCGAGTTGATGTTCGGGAACTACCGGTCGTAACCGGGTATGGTCGCCGGCCTCGCCGGCCGGCGCCGCGTGAAAGGCCGCTCGGCGAGCGGCCCCTACCGAATGAGGCGGCCCCTCCAGGCCGCGGCAACCACCGTCGTGATCACCTACCCTCTGAACGACGGGCGTCGCACGAAGCCGAGCGGCTCGTAGCGCGCCAGCGCCCGCTCGACACGATCGCGCACGACGGCCAGGACGAGCGCGGCCGGCTCGGCACGGCTGTCGTCGAGGTCAACGGCCAGACGCCGCATGACGTCCTCGAGCTGCCGGCGAGCGCCGCGCGTGCGGGCGGCGGCAAGCTGACGGGCGCAGCGTTCGGCGATCTCGCGGACGTCGTCGTGCGTCGGCGCCTCCCCGGCCGCCACCAGTGACTGGCTGAGCGCGGACAGGACGTCGAACTCCTCGCGGATCGTCTCGATCTTCCGACGCGCCCGATCGGAGCTCCCCCACCACGTGCCATCGTCGAACAGCGCGAACGTCGCGCGCAGTTCGTACGCGGGGGCGCGCCAGCACCCTCAGCGCCAGTGGTTGCGCGAGCTGGGGCCCGATCGCGTGCCGCGGCCTCGGGGACTCTGCAACCCCTCGCATGAACGATGTCGAGTCAGACGCCGAGCGGCGATCTCTGGTCGTGCCGAACCAGCAACGTGGTCGAGGGCTCACGCGCGTGGTGTTCGGACGGCCCGGCGGGCCGTCCTAACCCGTACCCGGTACCCCGTACCCCGTACCCTGTGCCGGTACCCGATACCCGATACCCGATACCCGATCAGATTCGCTTGATCACCATGAGCGTGATGTCGTCGAACTGCGGGGCGCCTTCGACGAACTCGTCGATCGCCGCGACGATCGAGCCGGTGATGACCGCCGCCGGCTGATCGCGCTCGCGCTCGACGATGGCGGCGAGCCGATCGGTGCCGAACTCGTCGTACGCCTCCGTCTGCGCCTCGCTCACGCCGTCCGAGTAGAGCACCAGCACGTCGCCCTCGCCCATCGTCAGCGACACCTGTTCCCAGACCATGCCGGGGAACAGGCCCAGCGGCACACCGGTGGCGCCGAGCCACACCCGATCGCCGTTGGCGCGGAGCAGCAGCGTCTCGGTGTGCCCGCCACTGACGTAGCGGCACTCGCCGTTCTCCGGGAAGGCCAGGACGAGCGCCGCGGTGGCGTACTTGCTCCCCGGCGTCGTCGCGAACAGCAGTTCGTTGGTGCGCGACGCCAGTGCGGCGAGTGACGGCTCGCGCCCGAGCAGTGCGCGCAGCGTCGCCTGGATCGTGCTCATGAGCAGCGACGCGGCCAGCCCCTTGCCCGACACGTCGGCGACGCAGAACAGGCATGCGTCGATGCCGTCCTCGCGGAGCGTCAGCACGTCGTAGTAGTCGCCGCCGACCTGCTGTGCGGGGCGGTTCATCGCGGCGACGTCGAATCCCGACAGGGCGGGCAGCGCGGTCGGGAACAGGCCCTGCTGGATGCTGGCCGCGACCGCCAGCTCCTTCTCGTACTGCTTCTTGTCCAGCATTTCGCGGAAGTGCCAGCAGTTGTCGAACGCGACGACGGCCTGCGCCGCCATGCCGGCCGCGAGCTCGAGATCGGCGGCCGAATACGGCTGGTTGCCTGGCCGGGGGCCGAGCGCCGCGAAGCCGCACACGTCCTCGCCGCTGCGCAGCGCGAAGACCGCATTGAACTTGTGCTGGCCGAAGAGCTCGCGCAGCCCCGCGTCCTCGATGTCGGCGACGAGCGAGGCGTCGGGCAGCGTCTGCAGCGCGCCCATGTATTCGGAGATCGGCGGCAGCTTCACGCCCTGCTGCCGCGACACCGCGCCGAACGTCTCCCGGCAGACGACGATGGCGTAGCGCGAGACCATCCACTGCCCGGCCAGGGTCAGGCCGAAGATGCGCGCGACCTCCTCGACTTCGTTGACGCGCGAGAACGCGCGCCCGAGTTCCATCAGCGTGCGGAGTTCCTGGATCTTGCGGTCGAGGTCACGATTGAGGCGGGTGGCTTCGGTGTGGGCGCGGGCGTTGCTGATGCCGCTGGCGGCGATGCCGAGCAGCGCCTCGAGGAACGCCTGCTCCTCCGGGTCCACCGCGGGCCGGTTCGGCGCGGCCGTCGCGAGCAGGCCGACGCCTGGGGCGGCCCCGATCGTGAAATGGTGCGGCAGGCCGAGTTCGGTGGCGCGGACCGGCGTGAACGGCGAACCGACGGCCGCGTCGGGCACGCCGCGCGCCATCGCCACACGCGGCCCGGCGCCGGCGTCGATGGCGATGACGGCGCGGGTGACGAGCAGGCGCCCCATCAGGGTGCGCAGCAGGTGCCGGAGCAGGTTGTCGAGATCGAGCGACGCGTGCAGCAGCTGCGCCGACTCCAGGAGGGACTCGAGGCGGCTGACGGAAACGTGCGCCACGCGGCCTACTTCTGGATGCGCTTGAGGAGGCGGAGGCGGTTGCGTTCGCCCGGGATGATTTCGTAGGAGACTTCGTCCATCAGCGAGCGCATGACCCGCAGGCCGAGGCCCCCGGTGCGTCGATCGTGGACCATCTGCTCGACCGGAGTGGTCGGCACCGCTGTCGGATCGAACCCCTCGCCCTCGTCCACCACCTCGATGCGCAGCGTCGCGGCGTCGAAGGTGGCGCGGACTGTCACTTCCTTGTTGCTGTCGTGGCCGTGCGCGTGCTCGATGACATTGGCAACGGCCTCATCGACGGCCAGTTCCAGCTTGGCGACGTCGTCGTCGACCAGACCCGCCTGCGAGCCGACGTTACCGACGAACTCCCGGATCAGCGCCAGGTTCTCGGTGGCCGAGGGTACCTTCAGGGAGAACGTCCGCTCGAGGGAGGTCATCGGCGTCATGCCTCCCTGGTCGGGACCGAAGCGAAGCGCTGCACCGCGTCGGGCACGGTGTCGACCATGTCGTAGATGGCCTGGAACCCGAGGATTTCGAAGATCTGGCGGACCTTGGGACTCAAACCGCAGATCTTGAGGTCGCCGCCGTCCTCGCGGATCTGCTCGATGAAGCCCATGAACACACCGAGCCCGGCCGACGAGATGTAGGTGAGCTGCGCACCGTCGACGACGATGCGCGGGTGATTGGCGTCCAGCTCGGCCTGGATGGCCTGCTCGAACACGGGCGCCGTGTGTGCGTCGAGAAAGCCCTCGAGATGCAGCACCGAGACGTCGCCTTCAGCGGTCCGGTGCACCTTGAACGGGTGAGGCATCAGAATTCCTCGTCCGAATGGCCGTAAGTGTAGACGTAAAGCTCAAGCTCGGCCACCCTTCCACCGCTTATCATACGGCCGCCGATGTCGGTCATCTCACTGCTTTCCGGACCTGCCCTCGTCATGGCGCCGATGACCAAGGGCGGGAACCTGCCCTATCGCCGCCTCTGCCAGGCGCTCGGGGCCACGGTCACCATGAGCGAGATGGCCGTCGTCCGCAGCCTGCAGCACCGGCGGCGCAGCGAATTCGCCCTCATCCAGCGCGCTCCGGACGAACGCTGCTTCGGCGTCCAGATCGCCGGCCGCTCACCCGACGAGCTGCGGTGGGGCGCAGAACTCGTTGCCTCGCGCGGCGCCGACTTCGTGGACCTCAACCTCGGCTGTCCGATCGACGAATTCACCCGCCGCGGCCTCGGCTCGGCCCTGCTCAGGCAGCCGCGCCGCATCGAGCGGCTCGTCGCCGCGATGAAGCTCGGCGCCGGGTCGATACCGGTCACCGTCAAGATTCGACTCGGCTGGAATGAAGACGAGCGAAACGCCGTGGATGTTGCACGGGCGGCCGAGGCTGGTGGGGCCGACGCCCTCACGGTACATGGCCGGACCCGCAGCGCGCGCTACCGCTTCGCGGCCGACTGGGCGGCGATTGGCGAGGTGGCGGCCGCCGTCGGCATCCCCGTGGTCGGCAACGGCGACATCCTCTTTCCCGAGGACATCGATCGCTGCCGGGCGATTTCGGGCGTCCAGGCCGTGATGATCGCGCGCGGCGCGCTGATCAAGCCGTGGATCTTCACCGAGGCCGCGGGCCAGGCCTTCGACGACTCGCCGGGCGGCCGCGTGGCCCTCTATCGCCGGTACGTCCAGCTGGCCCGTGAGCATTTCGGCGAGGACGACCGCGGCACCACGCGGCTGCGGCCGTTCCTGGTGTGGCACCTCGGCCTCTGGTGCCGTCACATTCCGCGGCAGGCCGACGGCAGCTACGTCCCGATGCAGGAGCGCGCCGTCCATGCGGCGCCCGGCTCACCGCTCGAAGCCCTGCTGGCGCGCGCCGAGCCAGAAGTGCACGGCTGGATCGCCGATCGACTGATCGCCGGCGACGACATCCGACCGGAGGTTCTGCCGGCCGACATCGTGCCGCCGGAACCGGCCGACCCGCGCGATCGGCAACGCCGGCAACCGGTCGAGACGCCGGCCGCAGGGTAGGCAGTGGATAGCCGATGTCCCCCATCTCCGTGACCGCGCCGACCCGCATCGCCGATCTCGGCGGCTGGACCGACACGTGGTTTGCCGGCCATGGCGCGGTCTGCCACCTCGCCGTGTGGCCCGGCGTGAACGTGCGGATGGGCCCGTACGAGGGCCCGGCAGGTGTCGAAGTACGGCTGCGCAACTTCGATCGCGAATGGCACTGGTCGCCAGGCACGCCGGCCCAGGTCTGTCCCGACCCGCTCATCGGCGCCTGCCTGGACGAAGCGGAAGTGCCGGAGGGTGCCTGGCTCCTCGAGGTCGGCTCCGACGTGCCGCCTGGTGCGTCGATGGGCACGTCGGCGAGCGTGTGTGTGGCCGTGCTCGCAGCGCTGGATCGCCTGAGAGGTGTCGAACTGGTGCCGTCCACGCTGGCCACGCGCGCACACCTCGTGGAGACCCGTCGCCTGGACCAGGAGAGCGGCATCCAGGATCAGTGGGCGGCGGCTGCCGGGGGTGCGGCGCTGGTCGAGATGGACGACTATCCGGCCGCGCAGCGGACACCACTGGCACTCTCGACCGCGACGATCGCTGCGCTCGATGCGCAGGTGATCGTGGTGCTGCTCGCGCAGGGGCACGATTCCTCCGCGATGCACCGGCAGGTCGTCGAGGCACTCCGGGAGGGCGGCCCCGGCGATGCGCGCCTCGAGGCGTTGCGTGCGTGCGCACACGAGGGTGCGGCCGCACTCACGGCGGGCGACCTTGCGCGCTATGGCGCCGTGCTGACGCGCAACACGGACGTTCAGCAGCGTCTGCACGCGGCGCTCGTGAGCGAGGCCGCCGATGTCGTGATCGACGTGGTGCGGGGGCCGGATGCGCTGGGGTGGAAGGTGAACGGCGCCGGCGGCGCCGGCGGATCGCTGACCGTGCTCGCCTCGAGCGCGGCGGCCCGGCAGCGCCTCGCCGACGGGCTCCAGACCGCCTTGCCCTGGGCACGCCTCCTCGACGTGCGGCTTGCCGCCACGGGCGTCGTCGACTCGCACGGTTGAACGGCGTCGAGCCGGACGCGCGGGCGCACCGCTACCTGAAATCGTGTGAGGGCACGCTCGGCTGATCACCCGCAAAGCCCATGACGCGTTCGGCCCGCACCGACGTCACGCCTTCCTGCTGCTGGAGCACGCCTTCGACCACGAGGAACGGCGCCCGCAGGATCAGCGGCCGCTGCCGGTCGAACACGTCGGGCCGGATGATCACGTTGGCCAGGCCGCCCTCGTCCTCGAGCGTGAGGAAGACCATGCCCTTGGCGGTGCCCGGCCGCTGCCGCGTGATCACCGCCCCGGCGACGCGCACGCGCCGGCCGCCGCGCGTGTGCGGCAGTTCGTCGGAGCGCAGCACGCCGCGCAGCCGCAGATCGGCGCGACGCAACGCCATCGGATGCGCGCCGATCGTCACGCCGCTGCCGCGGTAGTCGGCGACGATGCGCTCCATCGGCGTCATCGACGCGAGCGGGCTCTGGCTGTCCGCCGCCGGCTTTTGCCCGCGCCCTGGCGTCCGGGCGTCGGCCCGGCGAGTCGCCGGCTCACTGTCGCAACGGCGTTGGTCCGACGCGTCGGCTTTCGGTGCCGCCTCGGGCAGGCAGGGCCGGCTCGGCGAGGCGTCCCTGTCTGCACCGGCGTCGTCGTTCGCCACACGGATCGGCGCGGCTGTCTCTTCGAGCAGCGCGAACAGATCGCCCGTCGGGCGCACGGCGCGTTCGGCGTTCCACAACGCGCCGCGCCGATCGGTGCCGAAGCCGTTGAGCGCGCCGAGGCTCGCGAGCGTGTTCAGTTCGTCGCGGCGGATGCCCGTGGCAGCCACCAGGGCGTCGAGCGACGGGAAGCGAACAGTGTCATCCTGGGCCCTGGGCCCTGGGCCTTGGGCCTTCGTATCTGCGGCAGTTGGCCGTCGGCAGTCGGTCGTCGCCCGCTCCGCCGTTTCCCTTTGGGCCGCGACCGGCAGTGATGGCCGGCTCGGAGAGACGGCGCACCCCGGGGCGGCGGCCCAGTCGTGGGCACAGACGCCGCAGTACACGTGGCAGTGCTCGCCATACGCCTCGACTTCGAACATCGTCCGGTCGTCGGCGCCGCACTTCGGACACACCAGCACTCGGCCCTCCGCCTTCGCCCTTCGGGCTTGGGCGGACACGTCGGCCATCGGCGTCATCGCATCGTCGGACGTGACCGCAGGGAGGGCGCGTTCCCCGCACGCGCCTGACGTACCCTCCCGTGACCGCCGGACGAGTCCGGCGGCTACGGATTGACTGCCGCCGTCTGTTCGCAGCCGCGGGACTTGTCCCGCGGTCGACGACGATGCGCCGTTCGCCGTTGCGCCCACGCCCACGGGGGGGGGGGCACGGCGGGGGTGGGGGGGGGGGGGTGGGGTTTTGATATTAACACCGCCCACCCCGCGCACCCCCCCCC
>CBIHOS010000129.1:0-14721 GCA_966211945.1 uncultured bacterium | reverse complement strand
GACCTGAGAATCGACTCGAGGTATTCCGGGTAGGGCGGGTCGGCGTCCAAGTACTTCTGCGTCGGTTCGGTCGCCGGGGGCTGCGGCGGGATGCGCTCGACGAGTTGACCTTCGGTGAAGCTGTCGCCGATGGCCAGGACGCGGAACTGCCGCGCAATCGTGCCCACCGGGCGCGTGGCCCCGGACGCCGTGAGCCGGATTGTGCTCGGGCTGAGCGTGCCGAGGCCTGTCGCCGCCGTTCTCAGCGGCGCGACCGCGACGATCTTCGTCGACGACGCGGATGTGACCGTGGCGGCGATGCCGTCGACGGTGACCTCTGCATCGGTCGAGAAGCCGGTGCCGTTGATGGTGATGGCCTCGCCGCCGCTCAGGCGCATCGTGGTTGGCGTGAAGCTGCTCACGGTGACGGCACGCGGCGCCGTGTCCGGCGCGGCGATGGTGCCCGACCAGGGCATGCCGATGTTGACGTGGCCGCTGCTGAAGTCGCTGAACAGGTACATGGCGCGTTCGGCGACGAACGTACCGCCGGCGGTGGTGCTCTCGAGGAACGTCGCGAAGCGGCGGTTCGCGAGCGCCTGGAACTCCGCCAGGCCCGCGGTCGGCCAGATGTTGACGCGGCCATTGGCCGGCACCGTGATCGTGGTCGTCACGCCGCCGCCGTCCTCGGTCATGAAGGTCGCCTTGACGGTCACCGGCGTGGCGGCCGGATTGGACAGCAGGAAGAACGTGCTGTACGTGCGGCCGCCCGCGTCGCTCCCTTCGCGGCCCTCGGCGAACGCCCACTTGGACGCGAGCTCCGTCGCTCCGGCGGTGGCATGGCCCTCGCGCCAGGGCAGCGCCGGTGTCGTCGGGTCGCCCGCCGACGGGTTGCCCCAGTACATCGCACGCTCGGCGACGATCGGCGCGGTGGCGCTGACGGTCATGCCGAACGACGCGCTCTTCAGCCGCGCGTCCGCCGTCCGGCCTTCCTGATCCACCCACACGGTCAACCGCTGCCTGGGCGCCAGGACGTACGGCCTCACGACCGTCTGGCCCGAGTCCAGCTGGTAGGTCACCGTGGCGGTCGCCGGCACGTCGTTGGTGTTCGCGAGCAGCAGGAAGGTCTCGAAGGCGGTCGCCGCATTGCCGCCGGTGAAGCCCTCGGCGAAGTACCAGGTCGTGCTCGCGTCGGGCACGCCCAGCGCGTCGTGGCCGCTGCGCGCGAAGCGGCTGCCGGTGGGCGACGGATCGAAGTACATGGCGCGCTCGGCGACGATCGGCTTGCCGGCGTCGAGGCTCTCCACGACGGTCGAGAACTCGGCCGATCCCAACTGGGCGGGGAAGTCGTTCTGCGGCCAGTAGGTCCTGCGGCTGCGGGCGGGGAGGACGTCGGTGAACGAGACGACGTCACCGGTGGCTTCGAGGTACTGCACGCGCACGTTGGTCGCCGACGCGTTCGGGTTGGCCACGAGGATGAACGTGCTGAAGCTGCCGGTGCTGGCGCCCTCGGCGAGGATCCACCGCTCTGCAGGCTCGGTGACGCCGCTCGCGTTGTGGGCTCCCACCCGCGTGCCGTCGGGGAAGTACATCGACCGCTCGACGACGATGTCGGCGGGTGTCGTGGTGCCCGCGACGACGGCCGAGACCCGGGCGGAGGCAGCGCCGTTGAGGCCGGAGAACGCTTCGCCGACGCGCACCGTGAGCCGGCTGGTCGGGCCGAGCGCGAACGCCTGGCTCAGTTCGGTGCCTGGCGCGATGACGGCGCTCGGGTCGGGCAGCAAGGTCACCGTCACCGTGACGCTGGACGAGCTCGGGTTGGCGATCAGGATCTCCTCTTCGAGCACGGCGTTGCTGGCCCCTTCGGCGAGGAACCACTGGTCGGCCGACTGGGCCGCCACCGGCGGCGCGGCGAGGCCCGACAGGGCGGCAAGGAGGACGATCAGGCGGGCGAGGTTCGATGGCATGTGCAGACTTTCTTACCTGACGACTTCGTAGAGCACGACGTCGCCGGCGCGGTCGAGCATCCGGAAGCGGCCGGACTCGTCGATGAGGGTCAACGCCTCGCGGCGCTGGCTGCCGTACTCGCCCAGGTGCAGCACCACGTAGCGGACGCCGGCGTCGCGCAGGACGTCGAACGAGGCGGCCCGGAACGGGAAGTACCAGAGCGTGTCGGCGCGCCGGCGGTACGAGGCCGGCGTGAACCCGCTGTAGCCGTTGAGCAGCGGCTTCCAGTGCCGCGTCGAGCCGAGCATGTAGTCGGCGTTGCGCGGCACGTCGATCGGATTCCACCAGAACGGCATCTCGGCAACGACGCCGTCGGGAAGCCCGGCCAGCCGATCATAAACGGGAGAGAGGGAAGTCGCGGGCACGAACGGCACCGGCCCGCGGAAGGCCTCGGCGTTCACGAGCGCCAGCGCCATCGTCGCCACGCCCGCCGCCGCGCGCGGCCAGCGCAGGCCCAGGGCCGCCGTCCCGAACGCCGCGAGCATCGCGATGCCGGTCAGCCAGAGGACGCCGAACCGCGAGGCGGCGCGGACGGCGCTCGCAAACGGGACGAGGGCATGGAAGACGGCGTAGACCGGCGTCGCCGGCCCGAACGACAGCACCAGGCCGACGATGGCGAGCGCCAGCGCGATCCACAGGTGCGGACGCGGGCGCCGGCGCCACAGCACGACGCCGGCCAGTGCCAGCGCGGCGGCGACCACGCCAGGGAAGAGCGAGTCGCGTGGAGAGCGGCGCGCGTAGACGTCGCGGGCCCAGCCCTCGTGGACGCGGGACGGAGTGGCGGCGTAGGCCGCGCCGTTGGCCGACATCTGCGCCACCAGATCGAGCGACCGCTCGAAGCCGTGCGTCTGCCGCACGAACACGTACGCGCGCAGCACCGGCGCGAGGAAGAGCCCGGCCACGACGGCGGCCGCGAGGACGGCAGTCGCGAGCCGCCCGTACGGCGGAGCGGCGAGGTCGCGCATGCGCACGCCGATGACCACCAGGCCGGCGACGATCCCGAAGATGGTGAGATAGCCGGAGGTCAGGGCGAGCAGCGCCGTCGCGGCGCCGGCGAGCACGCCGTGCCAGAGCCGGCGGCCCTCGCGGTCGATCACGCCGTCGACGCCGACGAGGAGCAGCGGCAGGCCGTACGCGTGGATGGCCTGGATGTGCCCGAGGCTGACGAGCGCGTGGGCGTTGAACGCAAACAGGCTGCCGGCGACGAGCGACGCGCCGAAGCTGTCCGTCCAGCGCCACGCCAGCCACTGCATCGCCCAGGCCGACAGCACGAAGCCGAGCATCAGCGAGATGTTGTAGGTGAGGACCGGGTCGGCGCCGGCCGCCCGCACCGGCACCGACAGCGCGCCGGGGACGATGACGGGCTCGGAGAACGCCAGCGTGTAGCGCTCGGGGTGAAAGATGTTGCCGTCGAGGACGCGGGTCGGCGCGGAGACGAGCGTGTGCGCCACCCACGAGAGCGCCCAGGTGTTGAGAACGGTGTCCTTGTTGTCGTTGCGGCTCAGGCTGGCGGGCGCGGAGGCGAGCGGCCAGGTGTGCAGGACGGCGAGCGCCGCAAACAGGACCAACGCAAGGCCCGCCAATCGGATCTCGGAGACTGTGGCGGACACGTTGGCAGTATGAAGGAGGCTGTTGGTAGGGCCGGTGCGCCAGGCAGCGGGCCCTACCAGGTGACCCCGAAGCTTACGGGTTACGCGGGCATCCCTTGCCCGGCTTGTCGCTGCGTGCGTCGCAGGGCTGCAGCGGGAACTCGCGCGTCAGCTTCGTGAGCAGGTCGTTGGCCATCGCGTCGTAGCCTGCCTGAGTGGGCGCGCCGCCGCTGGTCGCGGTGCCGAAGAACGCCTGCCGGTAGACCTCGGTGCCGAGGTCGGTCCGTTCGGTCACGCCCCAGATGGCGTCGCCGAGCGCGTCCACCTGGCCGGCGTTCAGGCTGCCCACGTTGGCTTCCTCGAACTTGGTCATCAGCACGACGATCTTGCGCTGCGCGGCGGCGATCACCATCTCGGTGAGCCCCTGCGCGACGCTGCCCGGCGCGACGCCCGCCTCGATGTCGTTGACGCCCTCCGAGAAGATCACGACGTCGAACTTGTCCGGCGAATTGTTGGCCGTCGCCCCGGCCATGTCCGGGAACCGGCCGTTGCCGGACGTGGCGATGCAGCCGGCCCCCACCGCGAACACGCACTCGCCGACGACGCCACCGTTGGTCACCGAGACGTAGTCCCCGAACTGCAGCACCTTGGTGCCCGTCGCGGCGCCCGTCGTCGGATTGAGGAGGTCCTTCTGGTACGCCTTGAGCGACGTCTCGAGGCGGGCCGGCCACGGCGTCGTGGCGCGGCCGCCGCCGGCCACCGATCCGAACACGTAGTCGTCGCCGAACGCGAGGACGTTCAGCTTGAAGGTGTAGCCGTTGGTCAGGGTCAGTTCGCTGTTGTCCGGGTTGACGACGCGCACGGTCGCCGGGCCCGCAGTCTGGTAGCCGTTGTAGAAGTCGCGGGCCGGCGTCACCGCCGTGATCGTCGTGCCATCGGGCGAGACCACGACGCTTGTCGCCTCGTCGACGTCCGGGAGCTTGGTGTTGGCGTCGCGATCGGCGGTCCACTGGGCGTTGTCGAAGACGACGCGCGCGCCCTGCTGGAAGCCGGCGCCACTGATCGTGATGGTCTGGCCGCCGCCGAGCCGGCCGCTGGCGGGTGCGACGCCCGTGATGGCAAAGGCCGGCGCCGCCGGCGGCGTCGCGATCGTGCCGAGCCAGGCGGTGCCGCGGTTGACGTGTCCGGCGAGGAACCCGGCGCCCGAGTAGAGCGCCCGCTCGGCCACGAACCCGGTGTTGGCCGAGGCCGGGCAGGCGGCATCGGCGCTGGCGACCGACTCGAGGAAGGTCGCAAAGCGGTGGCCGGCGAGTTCGGGATATTCAGCTGTCCAGATGTTTGTCCGCGTGTTGGCGGCCACGCACTTGGTGCGCACGATGCCCTTGCCGTCCTCGCGCACGAACGTCGCCTGCACGAGAATCGGGATGTTCTGCGGGTTGGCAATCAGGAAGAACGAATCGAAGCGCGTCGCAGACGATCCGAACACGCCCTGCTGGCCCTCCGCGAACGCCCACTTCGGCTCGCCGGCGATGATGCCCGCCGTGGCGTGCCCTTCGACCCAGGGGAACGTCGGCGTCGACACGTCGGCGGCCGACGGCGTGCCCCAGTACATCGCCCGTTCGGCGACGATCGGATCGGCGGCGGTGATGCGAATGCCGAAGGCGGCGGCCGTGAGCCGGTTGTCGAAGGTGCGTCCTTCGTCGTCGACCCAGACGTTGAAGCGCTGACGTGGCGCCAGCGGGTAGGTGCGCGAGACGACCTGGCCGTTGTCCAGCAGGAAGTCCACGGTCGCGGTCGTCGCCGTCGCTCCCGGATTGACCAGCAAAAGGAACGTTTCGAACGCCGTCTGCGCGTTGCCGCCGGTGAAGCCTTCGGCGAACAGCCAGGTCGTGCTCGCGCTCGTCACGCCGAGCGAATCGTGGCCGGCGCGGAAGCCGTCGAAGTACATCGCGCGTTCGGCGATCACCGTGTTGCCGGTGGTCAGCGATTCGATGATGGTGGAGAAGTCCTCGGACGCGAGGGCCGCGTGTTCGCCGCGCGGGTAGAACGTGAGGCGCGAGTTGGCCGGCGCATCCTGCTCGGTGACGAACGACTGTCCCGTGCCGGTCAGGTACGTCGCTCGCACCTTGGTCGGCGTGGCGTTGGGATTGGCGACGAGGACGAACGTCTCGAAGACGCCGCCGGAACCCTCGGCGAGCGTCCAGCGCTCCGACAGGCCGTTCTGGGTGACGCCGCTGGCGTTGTGCGATCCGGTGCCGTCGGTGAAGAACATCGAGCGCTCCACCACGATGTCGGCGGGCGTCGTGTTGTCGCTCGCGAGGACGGCGGTGACGCGCGCCGAGGCGCTGCCATTGAGCGAGAAGTCACTGCCGAGGCGGACGGTCAGGCGCGCGCTGGCAGCCAGCGGGAACGACTTGCTCGTCGTCGGCGCGATGGCATCGGCCTGTGGCAACAGCGTGACGGTGACAGTGAGCGCCTGGGCGCTGGGGTTGCCAACCTGAATTTCTTCGACGAAGGTCGCGTTGTTGGCGCCTTCGGCCAGGAACCACGTCGAGGCGCCTTGGGCAAACGCGGGCGGCGCAGTGGCGAGCAGTGCGAGGGCCAGCAAGGCCGCTCCACGGATCGAGGGCATCAGAACCTCCGGCGCCGCGGGCTTCCGGAGATCGGAACCCGGCGACGAGCCTCGCGATTATAGGAGATGACTCCCACGCAAATGGCCCGCGTTTGCTGCAGCTCTGGCGTAACGGCGAACTCGCCGACGGGGCGCGATCGCTCGACAGAACCGTAATCGGAACGACGATATCGACGACCACGTACGTAGCCGTCGTCGCCACGGCGTGGGGCGCGACGCGCGTGCGCACTGTCTCTATCGATCGTTGCCGACGGCAGCCAAGTTGCAGGGTTGGCGCTCTGCATGGTCCGCCTCCCCAGGGCGCCCCGGACGGCGCCGAGCCTCGCGTGCCTGCTCGCAGCAGGTCTCGGCCTCGTGCTGGCGAGCGTCGTCCCGACCTCGGCAGCCACGCTCAGGGCGCGCTCGGACGCCGCTGCAATCGCGGCTGCCGACCGGATCGTGCGGGGCCGGGTGGAATCGGTGCGCACCGAACGGCGTGCCGGTTCGGGCCTGATCGAGACCATCGCGCGACTGCGCGTCGTGGACGACTTCACGGGCGGCGCCGACCGCACCATCGAGATCCGGGAACTCGGCGGTACCGTCGGAGACACGACACTTTCGATCCCCGGCGCTGCCCGCTTCGTGGTGGGCGACGACGTCGTGGCGCTCGTCGAGCGCCGCGGCGGATCGTGGCGGCCCTCGGCGATGGCGGCGTCGATCTTCGGTGTCCGGCCATCGGTGGCGGGCCTCGAACTGGTGGCGCAGGCGGCCGACCTGCCCACGACGGGCGGACTGCGCCCGCCGACGCGGCGCGCGATGGCCGACTTCACCGCCGCCGTGCGGCGGGTCCGCGGCCGCGCGCCGGTGCGGCTGTCCTCTCCCGACGCACCAGTGGCGGGAGCGCTGGGCACGACGGCGCCGGTGGCAGAGGCGTTCAAGCTGCTCGGCAACATGCGCTGGCATGAGGCCGACACCGGCATGCCCGTCGTCTGGTACCGCAACACGCTCACCGCCTCGCCCCTCGACGCCGGCAACAGCGATGCGGAGCTCACGACCGCGATGGCGGCCTGGACCAATCCGGTCGGCGGTGGCCTGTCGCTGGTCTACGGCGGCACGCACGGCCCGGTGGCCGGTAGCGCCCTGCTCAACTGCGGTGCGCCGCCAACGCCAGGCGGCGGTCTCATCTCCTACGAGGATCCGGACGACGAGATCACGACGAGCGGCGTGATCGCGATCGGCGGGGCCTGTTCGGGCGGTGCGACCCGCACCGTCAACGGCACGACCTTCGCGAGGATCACCTACGGCTTCGTCATCTTCACGACCAAGGCGCAGATGCCGCAGCTCGGGTCGTCGCTGTTCCTGAGCCGCGTCGCGACCCACGAAGTCGGTCACGCGATTGGGCTGGCGCACACGCCGACGACCGTCACCGCACCGACCGGCAACATCATGTACCCGTCGTGCTGCCAGTCGGCGACGCCGGTGCCCCCGGCCATCGGCCCCGACGACCTCGCGGGCCTCGAGTTCATCTACCCGGCGGCTGCCGCGCCGCCGGCGACCTGCACGTACGCGGTGACGCCGACGACCCAGTCGATCACCAGCGGTGGGGGAGCGGTGGGATCCTTCGCAGTGACCACCGATGCCAGCTGCGCGTGGTCGGTGAGTGGCGCGCCAGCCTGGCTGACGCTGACCGGGCCGACGTCACGGACGGGAGCGGGCACCGTCAGCTTCACGGCGTCGGGCAACACGGGGACGGCGAGATCCTCGTCGTTCGCGATCGCGGGCAGCGCGGTGACCGTGCAGCAGGCGGCCGCGCCGGTCGTGACGCCGACCGACACGGACGGCGACGGCATGCCCGATGCGTGGGAGTCGCGCGCGGGCCTGAGCCCATCGTCGGCGGCCGGTGCCGATGGCGCCAGCGGCGATCCCGACGGCGACGGCCTGACCAACCTGCAGGAGTTCCAGCGCCAGCTCCACCCGCACGGTGTCGTGCGGCGCTACCTGGCCGAGGGCGTCGAGTCCGACCTGTTCGCGACCCGCATTGCGCTGGTCAACCCGAGCACCACGACGAGCGCCAACGTGCAACTGCGCCTGGCGAGTCCGCCGGACCCGTCCGGCGTGGTCGTGACGCGTGAGCATTGGCTGACGATTGGCCCGCGCCGCCGGGCCACCGTGGACACCGGCACGATCGCTGGCGTGGCCGGATCGTTTGCCACGACCATCGAAGCCAACACCCTCGTCGTGGCCGACCGCACCGTGTCGTGGGACGGCACCGGCTACGGCAGCCACGCCGAGTCGGCGACCGCGGCACCGCAGCAGACCTGGTACTTCGCTGAAGGCGCGACGATGGGCGGCTTCAACACGTTCTACCTGCTGCTCAATCCTGGTGCGAGCCCGGCCGACGTCACCATCACGTATCTCCGCGACGGCCGCGCGCCGCGCACCAAGACCTACCAGGTCCCGGCCGGCGCCCGGCAGACCGTCTGGGTCGACATGGAGGTGTGGGAGGACGGCGACTCGCTCGCCGCGGCCGAGGTCTCGGCCCGCATCGACGCGACCGCGCCGATCATCGCCGAACGCGCGATGTACCTGGACCGCAACGGCCAGGTGTTCACGGCCGGACACGACAGCGTCGGCCTGACGGAGCCCTCGACCCGCTGGATCCTCGCCGAGGGGGCCACCGGCTCGTACTTCGATCTGTTCATCCTGCTGGCCAATCCCGCTGCCGAAGCGGCGCAGGTGCGCCTGCGGTTCCTCCTGGGCAACGGCACCGTCATCGAGCATCGGCAGACCGTGCCTGCGTTGTCGCGCGCGACGGTCTGGGTGGATGCGCTCGGGCGCGATCCCGGCCTCATCGCCGGCAATCCTGCCTTTGCGCAGCTCGCCGATGCCGCCGTGTCGACCGACGTCATCGTCGAGAACGGCGTCGGCGTGCTGGTCGAGCGTGCGATGTGGTGGCCGGGCGATTCGTCGACCTGGGCCGAGGCGCACAACAGCGGTGGTGTCACCGAGGGGGCGACGCGCTGGGCGCTGGCCGAGGGCGAGGTCGGCGGCACCCGCAACACGAAGACCTACGTGCTCGTGAGCAACCCGAGCGACAGCGCCGCGGCAATCACGGTGACGATGCTGTTCGAGGACAAGGCGCCCGAGACGAAGACCTATGACGTGGGCGCCAACAGCCGCTTCAACCTCGAACTCGGCGCCACAGCGTTCTTCCCGAGCGCGGCCGGGCGGCGCGTCGGCCTGATCGTCGAGAGTGCGGGCGTACCCGTCGTCGTCGAGCGCGCGATGTACAGCGACGCTGGTGGCCAATCGTGGGCCGCGGGCACCAACGCCGTCGCCACGCGGCTCCCGTAAGCAGCCTGCGGCCTACAGCCTACGAGCCTACATGCAGCTGCAGGCTACAGGCTGCGGGCTGCGTCATCCGTGATTCGTCACTGCGTCTAGGTAGGGACGGCTCGCCGAGCCGTCCGACAGTCTTCGGACGCGCCGGCGGCGCGTCCCTACCTATCGTCCTAGACGCGGCTGACGAGGCCGCGCGCCAATGTGAGGAGCATCTCGATCGCGACGTCGTTGTGGCCGCCCTGGGGCACGATGATGTCGGCGTAGCGCTTGCTCGGTTCCACGAACTCGAGGTGCATCGGCTTGACGGTGCCGAGGTACTGATCGATCACCGAAGCGACGGTGCGGCCGCGCTCGGTGATATCGCGCTGCAGGCGCCGGATGAACCGCGTGTCGTCGTCGGCATCGACGAAGACCTTCACGTCCATCAGCGCGCGCAGGCCGGCGTCGGCGAAGATCAGGATGCCTTCGACGATGAGTGCAGCGCGCGGGGAGACGGTCTCCCGATCGTCGAGCCGGTTGTGGCGGGCGAAGTCGTACTGCGGCACCTCGACGGTCTCGCCCGCTTTCAGCGCGCGCACGTGCTGCACCAGCAGATCGGTTTCGAGTGAGTCCGGATGATCGTAATTGAGCGCGGCGCGTTCTTCGAGCCGCAATTCGCTGCGGTCGCGGTAGTAGCGATCGTGCTCCAGCACGGTCACCTGCGCGTTGCCGAGTGATGCGGTGAGGCGCCGGACGACGGTCGTCTTGCCCGAGCCGGAGCCGCCGGCGATCCCGATGACGATCGGCGCGACGCGTGGGTCAGCCATGCGTACGCCATGGTAGCGGCCAAAGGGCGAAAGAGCGCAAAGGGCGAAAAGTGCGAAAGGGCAAAAAGGGCAAAAAGGGCGTACGCGCTCTTCGAACTGTTGGCCCTTTTCGACCTTTTCGAACTTTCTACTTTCGACCTTGTCAGTGAAACCGTTCCTGCCCCGTGCGCATGCGCTCGGTCAGTTCGGAGCAGAACATGTGCAGGTCGGAAGGGTTGAACGCGAGGCGGGTGAGGACGTCGCCCTCGATCGGACCGTCGATCTCGGCGATCAGCGGACCGAAGCCGGCGAGCTTGGCGATGCCGTTGGAGAGGTGCACGACGTCGCAGACCGTGTTCTGCACGGCCGACGGCGTGTGGTGGTTCGTGATCGCGGCCGCGACCCGCTCCGGCAGTCCCCAGTGGCGGGCGACGTGGCCGCCGAGTTCGGCATGGTCCACGCCGAGCACCTGGCGCTCGGCCTCGAGGCGCGACAGCGTTCCGCTCGTCCAGGCCGTGCGCAGCGCGCCGAGCGTGGCTTCGTCGATGGCCTCGTCGAGCACCACCTTGCCGACGTCGTGGAGCAGGGACGCGGTCACCGTCTCGGGCGGGACCGGCGTCCGGGCGCGTTTGGTGACGAGTTCGGTGGCCAGGGCGCAGGCGACGGCATGCTGCCAGAGGCGCCCGGGCTGCAGATCGAAGGCGGGCAGCGGCTTGAGCAGCCGCGGCCGCACGCCCTCGGCGATCGCGAGCGACAGCGTGGTGCCGACGCCGATGCGCATGAGGGCGTCGCGGATCGTGCTGACCGACGGCAGGTGCGCCGTCCACGCGGAGTTGGCAAAGCGCAGCACGCGGGCGGTCAACCCGAGGTCGAGCCGGACGACTTCCTCCACGTCGCGAACCATCCACTCGCTTTGACTGAGGAGCGACACCAGCCGGGTGGCCGTGGCGGGCAGCGGTTCGAGCGCGTCGGCCTGCCGCAGCAGGCGCTCGCGCGTGAGCGGAGATGAGGAGTGGTGGTCTGGGGACACCATGATGGCTGTTATATCGACCGAGTGGCCCCAGTTCTGCAATACCGCCCTGTCAAAAGGTGGCGACGATGGCGGCGGCGGCGACGGTGTCGGCCCGGGTGAACCCCGGCACCGGTTCGTTGCGGTAGTTCACCTCGTGCGACAGCTTCAACGCCAGCACCGCATTGAGCGAGGCTTCCAGCGACGCGACGTGCGACACCCGCCAGTCACTGGATCGCTCGACGTCGGCCTTCAGCGACGCGTCGTTCGAGATCCGGTTGCGGCGTGAGAACTCCCACTGATGGCGCATGCCGAGGTCGAAGGTCCCGAGATAGCGGCCCTGGCCGATCGTGCGGTCCTCACCGATGTAGCCGAAGCCCGAATCGAGGGAGAACCGCTGCCGGTCGGAGTGGAAGAGGATGGCCGTGACGCCGGCCGCGCCGTCCACGCTGTGGTCGAGACCGGCAAACGTGTTGCGGAGATACGTGCCGCGCGCGAACAGTTCGGCCCGTTCGCCGATCTTGCGGGCAGCGCGCACCTGGCCGGTGAACCGGCGGGCCCGGACGGTGCCTTCGGTGCGCGTGCGGAGGTAGTTCGCCTTGGACTCGAGCCGCCAGCCGCGCGGGGTCACGACAAGTTCCGCACCGCCGCCGATCGTTTGCGTGCTGGCGGTGCCGCCGGTCGACACGTAGGACAGTTCGGCCCGGCCTCGCACCAGTTCCGGCTTGCGTGGCGAGGCGGCGGGAGCGCGCACGACGACGGGGGGAGCGAGCAGGGCCGGGGAGATGAGCGGCGGCGCCACGAGCGCGGAGGCAGGCAGCACGAGCGGATCGACGACGAGCGGCAGGGGAGGCGCCGGGAAGGGCGCCGGTCCCTGCAAGAGGGCCAGGACTATCCAGATCGGTTCCAGCATGACGGGCGAGCAGGGGGGCCGGGGCAGGCGGGCCACCCCCAGTGTACTGCGCTCGTACGCCTCAGCGGGTGCATGGGCGGCCATGACAGACCTATCGTTGGTCGGCCATAGCGGTGGTTCAGTGGTCGACAGTCGGGCGCTCCGCGAGCGTGCTCGGTTGCCCGTTCCGCCGCCAGTCGTGCCCACTCGCCGCCGGAAACTGCCCGGTCGCCGGAATCTGCGGCACCTCACGCAGATCCGCACGTCATAATGCGGGCGCCTGAAGACCGACGTGTCCCCGGTACGGGATGTACCCCGTATCCAGACCACGACTCAGAGGACCAAGATGCACAAGCCCATCAAGTACGTCGAGAAGGGATTGACCTACGCCGCCAAGGGCGCGTGGGTGGTGTTCGACGCACTGAACTCCGTCAACCGCAACGCCGGGTTCATTCCCGCGTGGTCGGACAAGCCGCTCCAGAAGTCCTGGGAGAAGGTGAAGCCGCAACTCGGTTGGCCACGTGAGACCGACTCGCTGTGCCCGACCTGCGTGCGCGAGGCGCGCCAGGAGATTCTCGACGGCAAGCGCGACGTCTCGGTCCTGCTCAACGAGAAGGTCGGCGAGATCAAGGCGACCATCCTCGAGCGCGACGGCAAGATCCTGATGGTGAAGGACTGTCCGATCCACGGCCACTTCGAAGATGTGATGGCCATCGATCCGGCGTTCTTCAAGCACCTCGAAGACGCCTACCCGGGCAGCGACATCCGCGCGCACAACGACGAGACGCTCCACAACCACGGGAGCAGCACGATCAAGTACGGGCGCGGCGCGGTGCTGACGATCGACCTGACCAACCGCTGCAACATGATGTGCGACCCGTGCTTCATGGACGCCAACCAGGTCGGGTTCGTCCACGAACTGAGCTGGGAAGACATCAAGACGCTGCTCGACAACGCCATCACCATCAAGCCCCGCCGGCAGATGTCGGTGCAGTTCTCGGGCGGTGAGCCGACGTTGTCGCCGTACTTCCTGGACGCCGTCCGCTACGCCAAGAAGGTCGGCTACAACTCGGTGCAGGCCGCGACCAACGGCATCGAGTTCGCCAAGAGCCCGGAGTTCGCCCGGGCCGCCGCCGACGCCGGGTTGCGCTACGCCTACCTGCAGTTCGACGGCATCGGCAACGCCGCCAACTCGCACCGGCTGGTGGGCAACCTGTTCGACGTCAAGCTGCGCGCCATCGAGAACCTCTGGGCCAACGGCGTCGACATCGTCCCGGTGACGACGATCGTCAACGGCGTCAACAACGAGCAGGTCGGACGGATCATCCGGTTTGCCCTCGACAACCCGCGCAAGATCTCCTTCCTGTCGTTCCAGCCGGTGTCGTTCACCGGACGCGACGAGGAAGTGACCGACGAGCGCCGCGCGGCGCAGCGCTACACGCTGTCGCACCTGGCGCACGACGTGAAGGACCAGGTCAACATCGGCGAGCCGACCCGCGACTGGTTCCCGATCTCGTTCATGGGCACCTTCACCGACTGGGCCGACCTCGTGAAGGGGCCGCAGCAGGACTGGGGCAACCTGGCCTGCGGCTGCCACCCCAACTGCGGCATCGGCATGGCCGTGATGGTCGACAAGGAAACGAAGGAAGCCGTGCCGGTGACGGCGTTCCTGCAGGGCGAGCAGCTCGCCAAGGACCTGCAGCGCGTCAACGACGCGGCGCGCGGCAAGAAGCTGTCGCTGCTCGGCATGGGCCTGGCGCTGGCGAAGAACTACGACCCGTTCAAGTCGCCGACCCACTTCAAGCTGTCGGACCTGCTCAAGAAGTTCGACAAGACCTTCGGCGCGACCAAGGCGCAGTACGGCCGCGTCGACGGCAAGCGCACGCTCGAGGACGTCGAGCTGCGGCGGTCCGATCGCTGGAACTTCCTGTTCATCGCCGGGATGTGGTTCCAAGACCTGTTCAACTACGACTTCCGCCGCACCGAGCGCTGCATCATCCCGTATGCGACGCAGCAGGGCGAGATCAGCTTCTGCGCGTACAACACGGGCATCGGCTGGCGGAACATCATCGAGAAGATGCACATGACGGCGACCCTCACCAAGTGGTACGAGGAGCACGGCCGTCACGAGATCTTCGCCGGTGGCAAGAAGGTCGAACTCGGCACGGCCGGGCACACGCTGGTGCTCGACCCGACCGCGGTCTCGGCTGGACGCCAGACCGATCTCGACGACGCCGGCGTGGCCAAGAATGCGCGCGAGGAGAAGCTGCGCGCCCGTGAAGAGACCAAGAAGAAGGCCGAGCACGACCGCATGGCGGCGCTGTACCGCCAGCACGTGCTGAAGGAGGCCG
Source organism: uncultured bacterium (assembly GCA_966211945.1). Classification (GTDB taxonomy): domain Bacteria; phylum Acidobacteriota; class Vicinamibacteria; order Vicinamibacterales; family Vicinamibacteraceae; genus Luteitalea. Next base: position 159 of record CBIHOS010000129.1, on the reverse strand, counting down.
CGCCCGAGGTGGCGAGCGGCCTGCAGATCCAGGGCCTCAAGAAGCCGGCGCCGAAGCCGGAACCGACGGTGAACTAGGTCGGGCGCGGTCCCCGAACGCGCCGGTCGGCGAAGCTGTCAGGGGGGGGCGGGGGGGCGCCCCCCCCCGCGCGCCAGGGGC
>CBIHOS010000128.1:0-14769 GCA_966211945.1 uncultured bacterium | reverse complement strand
CGAACGTCGAACGAAGGCCGATTCGCAAGGTAGGGCCCGTTGTCCACAACGCGGCCGTCCGTCCTATTGCGCGGCCGACTTCGGCGCGGTGGTGCGCACCGTCGGATACGTGATGCCGAGCTGTTCGAGGTAGGTCGTGTACCTGGCCGGATCGTAGTAGAACTTGCGGAGCTCCGGCCGGTACTTCTCCTGGATCGCCTTGTTCAAGTGCACGGCCGGCATGTCCTGCGCGCGGATCAGCGGCTCGTACTTCACGTCCTTGGTCTGCACGTTGGTGAAGTAGTCCCTGGCCGACGCGATCACGTCGGGGCGCAACAGCAGATCGATCACCGTCATCGCCTGGACCTGGGCGCCGTGGTTGACGCCCTTGTGGGCGATCGGCGTGGCCATCGCAATCGCGTTGGCCCAGTTGTGCCCGGGCCCCGCCTGGAAGTTGGCCGGGTAGTTGAGCGTGACGGTCGGTACCGTCCACGAGACGTCGCCGATGTCGTCGGAGCCGCCGCCGCGCTTCTCGCCGTCGGGGATCGACGCACGTCCCCGCAACTCGGGGATGGACGTGGCCAGGCCGATGGCCGGCACGCCGAGTTCGGTCTGCGTCGCCTTGGCGAGCGTGACGTCGGCCTCGCTCCAGGCCGGCAGGCCCACCGCCCTGATGTTGGCGTAGTGCGTCTCGGCCAGCGCCTTGTTGGAATGGACCGGCCACGCCGAGCCGAGCACCCGCGAGGTCACCTTGGTGTCGGTCATCAACGCCGCGCCCTCGGCGATCGTGTTGCCGATGTCCCACATGCGCCGGATGTTGGCGGCGTCGGTCTCGCGGAAGAAGTACCAGACGCTGGCGTTGCGCGGGACGACGTTGGGCTGGTCGCCGCCATTGGTGATGACGTAGTGCGAGCGCTGCTGCAGCCGGAGGTGCTCGCGCCGCATGTTCCAGCCGGCGTTCATCAACTCGACGGCGTCGAGCGCCGACTTGCCGCGCCACGGCGCGCTCGCGCTGTGGGCCGTCTCGCCGTCGAACGTGTACTCCACCGACACGAGGCCGCTCATCGTCGAATCGCCCCAGCTCGTCGACAGGGTGCTGCCGACGTGTGCGTACAGCACGACGTCGACGTCCTCGAAGAGGCCGGCACGCACGTAATAGGCCTTGGTGCCGAGCTGCTCTTCGGCGATGCCCGGCCAGATCACGAGCGTGCCCGCGATGCGCTCCCGCACCATGGCCCGCTTGGCCGCGACGGCGGCGACGATGTTGAGCGGCGTGCCGGAGTTGTGACCTTCGCCATGCCCTGGTGCGCCGTCGACGATCGGATCGCGATAGGCGACGCCAGGCTTCTGCGACGCCTGTGGGATGCAGTCGACATCCGAGCCGAGCGCGATGACCGGCGAGCCCGAGCCCCAACGCGCCACCCAGGCGGTGGGGATGCCGCCGATGCCGCGCTCGATCGTGAAGCCTTCCTTCTCGAGAATGCCGGTCAGGTACGTCTGCGTCTCGTACTCCTGGAACCCCAGCTCGGCGAAGCTGAAGACCATGTCGCTCATCTGCTGCCCGAACGTGAACATCGCCGGCGACTTCACGTCGGCGGCGACGGCGGTCTTGATGCGGTCGACGCGCGGGTCGGGCCTGGCCTCTGGGACGGCGGTTGCCGCTGGAGGCTGCGCCGGCTGGGCCTGCAGGGCGATGGCGCCCGTGACGAGGGCAGTGAGTCCTCCAAGCCAGACGGAACGGAGCAGGCGCATGACGATGACGACCTCGTGAAGGGGCCGCGGTCGGCCGCGGCTGCAACGATCTTCGTGCACGCCGGCCTCGGCCCGCCGCACATGCCTGTCATATGTCGCGCCGCGCGGCCGGTGGCTCAGGACAGGGCGGGCGACAGGAGCCGTTCCAGCTTGAAGCCGGTGAGCGACTCGATGACGGGCACCTGCGCACTCACCTGGCGATGTCGGTCAGAGTCAGCATGGAATGTGCGGCTCATGCTAACAGAGCAGCGCCGTGGCCGGCCAAGGCGCTGCCGGTGGTTGGCGGCGCGCGACTCGGGGCACAATGGGAGGATGTCCGTCCCGGCTCCGGCCGTCTCAGAGGCGCTGCGGCGCGAAGTGGAGCGGCGCCGTACGTTCGCGATCATCTCCCACCCCGACGCCGGGAAGACCACCCTCACCGAGAAGACGCTGCTCTACGCCGGTGCCATCGAACTGGCCGGCGCGGTCAAGGGCCGCGCCTCGCAGCGGCACGTGGTCTCCGACTGGATGGACATCGAGCGCGAACGCGGCATCTCGATCACCTCGGCGGCGCTCGAATTCGAGCTGCACGGGTGTCGCGTCACGCTGCTCGACACGCCCGGCCACAAGGACTTCAGCGAGGACACCTATCGCACGCTGCTCGCCGTGGACAGCGTGGTGATGGTCATCGACGCCGCCAAGGGCATCGAGACGCAGACGCGCAAGCTGTTCGAGGTGGCGCGGCGGCGCCACCTGCCGATGCTGACGTTCGTCAACAAGCTGGATCTGCCGGGGCGCGATCCGCTGGACCTGCTCGACGAGATCGAGCGCGTGCTGGGCGTGTCGGCGGCGCCGTTGAACTGGCCGATCGGCACCGGCGACCGCTTCAAGGGCGTGTACGACCTGCGCCGCAACGAGGTGTTGTTCTACGAGCGCATCGCGCGCAGCGCCCGCCGCGCGCCGGTCACCGTCGCCGGCGCCGACGATCCGGCCCTGGTCGACCACATCGGCGAGCAGGCTCGCGACGAGCTGCTCGAAGGCGTGCACCTGCTCGAGGCGGCCGGCACGCAGTTCGATCTCGAGGCCTACCGGGCGGCCCGGCAGACGCCGGTGTTCTTCGGCAGCGCGCTCACGAACTTCGGCCTGGAGTCGTTCCTCGCCGCGCTCGTCGAGTACGCGCCGTGCCCGCAGGTGCGCGAGGCGCAGGACGGCACGCCGATCGATCCGCTGCGCCCCGACTTCAGCGGCTTCGTCTTCAAGATCCAGGCGAACATGAACCCGAAGCACCGCGACCGTGTGGCGTTCGTGCGCGTGTGCTCGGGCGTGATGACCAAGGACATGCAGGTGGTCAACACGCGGCTCGAGCAGTCGGTGCGCCTGTCGCGGCCGAGCCGCTTCTTCGGCCGCGAGCGCGAGACCATCGAAGAGGCCTACCCGGGCGACGTCGTCGGGCTCGTGAACCCGGGCCGGTTCGGCATCGGCGACACGCTCTACGCCGGCGCGCCGGTGGTCTATCCGCCGATCCCGCACTTTCCGGCCGAGCACTTCGGCGCGCTGCGCCTGCAGGACGTGCGGTTCAAGCAGTTCGACGATGGCGTCCGGCAGCTGGAGGAAGAAGGCCTGATGCAGGTCGTCTTCCCCGTGCACGGCGCCCGCTATCCGATCCTCGGCGTGGTCGGGGTCCTGCAGTTCGACATCATCGAGGCGCGGATGCGCGAAGAGTACGGCGTCGCGTGCCGCGTCGAGAAGCTCTCCTACGTCGCGGCGCGCTGGGTGCAGGCCGACGGCCAGGCGCGGCTGACCCTGCCCAACAACGTGCTCTCGACGACCGATCGCACTGGCCGGCGCGTGCTGCTGTTCCCGTCCGAGTGGGACCTGCAGTACTGCGAACGCGAGAACCCCGGCGTCCAGCTGCTCGCCATGGCTTGACCGACAGGTAGCGCCCCTGGACAGGTAGGGCCCGTTGTCCCAACGCGGCCCTCTGAGGCAGATCAAGGCAGAAGTCAGAAGTCAGAAGTCCGCAGGGAGCGGGGATCTGGTAGGCTCCGGCCACCATGCAACGGCTTGCTGTCCTCCTCGTCACGGGGATGTCCGTGGCCTGCGCGGCCACCGTGCTTGCGCAAGCGCCGGCGCAGCCATCGGCGTCCCCCGCGTCGCCACGTGCCGGCACCGCGCCCGCGGCACCCCGCTACGAGAGCCGCCTCGAGATCGTCGACATCCGATCGGGCGAGCGGCGTGTCGTGCATCGCGCGCCGGTCCGCTTCGAGGCCCCCAACTGGTCGCGCGATGGGAAGCACCTGCTGATCAATCAGCAGGGCGCGCTGTACCGCGTACCGGTCGAGGGCGGCACGCCCGTCAAGGTCGATCTCGGGACGATCGAGGGGTGCAACAACGACCACGGCTATTCACCGGACGGCAAGTGGCTCGCGATCAGCTGCCGGCCTTCCTCGTCGGTGTATGTCGTGCCCGCCGCCGGCGGCACGCCGCGGCTTCTCACGCCGAGGACACCGTCGTACTGGCACGGCTGGTCGCCCGACGGCAAGACAGTGGCCTACGTCGGCAACCGCGACGGCGAGTTCGACATCTACACGATGCCGGTGGCGGGCGGCCCCGAGACGCGCCTCACGAGTGCCAAGGGCCTCGACGACGGGCCGGACTACTCGCCGGACGGCCGCTGGATCTACTTCAACTCGGTCCGCACCGGCACGATGCGCATCTGGCGCATGCGGCCCGACGGCAGCGATCCGGAGATGGTGACCTCGGACGCCCGGTACGCCGACTGGTTCCCGCATCCGTCGCCCGACGGCAAGTGGCTGGTCTGGGTGTCGTTCGACGCGAGCGTCGAGGGGCATCCGCCGCACAAGGACGTCGTGCTGCGCGTGATGGCGCTCGACAACGTCCACGCCTCTCCCCGGGAGCTGTTCGGGCTCTTCGGCGGCCAGGGGACGATCAACGTGCCCTCCTGGGCGCCCGACAGCACGCGGTTCGCCTTCGTCTCCTACGCGCCCCTGCCCTGACGCCGCGTCCCCCGGCGTTCCCTGTCATGTCTTTGACTTCGTCCGGCGGGACGGGCGAGGATCCGTGCATGGCTGTGGCGCCCGCGTCCTCCCACATTTCGTTCGACAAGTCGCTCATCAAGGTCGTCCTGCTGGAAAACGTGCACCGGAGTGCCGTCGAGGCGCTGCGAGCCGACGGCTACAGCAACATCCACCAGCACGACCGCGCCCTCGACGGTCCGGCGCTCCGGGAGGCCGTCGCCGATGCCCACGTGCTCGGCATCCGGTCGCGGACGAAGGTCACCGCGGAGGTTCTGGCGGCGGCCCCGAAGCTGATCGCCATCGGCGCGTTCTGTATCGGCACCAACCAGATCGACCTGCGTGCCGCCGAGACGTTCGGGCTGCCGGTCTTCAACGCGCCGTTCTCGAACACGCGCAGCGTGGCCGAACTGGTCATCGCCGAGATCGTGATGCTGCTGCGCGGCGTGCCGCGGCGCAACGCCCGGGCCCATCGCGGCGAGTGGGACAAGTCGCCGGCCGGCTCCTACGAAGTGCGCGGCAAGACGCTCGGCATCGTCGGCTACGGCCACATCGGGACGCAGGTCGGCGTGCTCGCCGAGGCCATCGGCATGCGCGTCCTCTACTACGACATCGTCACGAAGCTGGCGCTCGGCAACGCCCAGCCGGTGCGGTCGCTCGACACGCTGCTCGGCTCGGCCGACGTGGTGACGCTGCACGTGCCGGAGACGACGCAGACCAACGGCCTGATCGGCGACGACCAGTTGCGGATGCTGAAGCCGGGGGCGCACCTGATCAACGCCTCGCGCGGCACCGTCGTCGACATCGCGGCGCTGGCGGAGGCGGTGAGGAGCGGGCACGTCGGTGGGGCGGCGGTGGACGTGTTCCCCGAGGAACCCGAGTCCAACAGGCACGAGTTCGTGTCGCCGCTGCGGGGGCTGGACAACGTGCTGCTGACGCCGCACATCGGCGGCAGCACGGCCGAGGCCCAGGAGGCGATTGGCGTCGAAGTGGCCGACAAGCTGCTGACCTACAGCAACAACGGCTCGACCCTGTCGGCCGTGAACTTCCCGGAGGTGGCGCTGCCGGGCCATCCGGGCAAGCATCGCCTGCTGCACATCCATCACAACCGGCCGGGCGTGCTGTCGCGGGTCAACGACGTGTTCAGCGGGCATCGCGTCAACGTGGCCGCGCAGTACCTCCAGACGAACCCGCGCATCGGCTACGTCGTGATCGACGTCGACGCCGATCCGGACGCCGATACGCCGGCCCTGCGCCGGGAACTGGCGTCGCTCGACGGCACCATCCGCGCTCGCTTGCTGTACTGATGTCGGACGGCCCCGGCGGGCCATCCCTACCCACGATGAGAGGTAGGGACGCGCCGCCCGCCTCCGCCAGGCTCCGGCGCGCCAGGGCGGCGCGTCCGAGAACCACATGCCATTCGGCGGTTGTGCGTCACGCGCGCGGCCGCGTCGCGAGATACACGTAGTGCCGGGCGCCGCGCCGGCCGTGCCCCCGCGCGCGCTCGATCTTCGCGCCGAAGCCCAGCGACTGCAGACGCCGGAGGAACCGGCGGTCGTCCCAGGCCGACCACACGGCAAGGACGCCGTTGGGCCGCAGGGCGCGGCCGATCGAGTACAGCCCGGCCGGGCCGTACAGCGCGTCGTTGCCCTCCGCGGCGAACTCGGCAGGTCCGTTGTCGACGTCGAGCAGGACCGCGTCGAAGCCGTCGCCATCGCCGCGGAGCGTGGCGAGCGCGTCGCCGATCACGACGCGCACCCGCGGATCGCGAAGCGGGTGCCCGGCCAGATCGCCGAGCCACTGCTCGTTCCAGCGCTGGACTTCGGGCACGAGTTCGGCGACGACGATCCGGGCGTCGGCGGGCAGCACGTCGAGCGCCGCCCGCACGGTGAATCCCATGCCGAGCCCGCCAATCAGCACACGCGCGCCGGCGCGGGTGGCGATGTGCCGGCAGCCCAGTTCGGCCAGCGCCTTCTCCGATCCGGTGATCGTGCTCGGCATCAAACTGCGTCCGTCAGCAAGCAGCAGGAACTCGTGGCCACGGCGCCGCAGCGTGATCCGCGTGCCGTCGGGCGTCGCCGCGTCGCCGAGTGTCTCCCAGGGGGTCATCGCAGGGTGGCCACGAGAAGGGCGACGACGGCGAGCACGAGCGCGGTGCCACCCGCGGTCGCGGCGATCAGCGTCTGCCGGACGATGGCCGTTTGGGTCTGCTCGATGCGGGTCAGCAGATCGGCGGGCGTGCCGTCGGCGGCGGCCGTCGGCGGTAGTGGCGCCGGGACCGTGCCGTCGAACAGCGACTGCCGCATCACGCGGCTGGCGGCGAGCACGTCTTCGATGCCGGCGATGAAATGGCGCTGCGCGATCTGCTTCTCCGCGTCCGGGCCTGGTTCGGCGGCCGCGGCGAGGGCGGCCTTGAACACCGCGTTGCGGATGCTGCCGCCGCTGGCGTCGTAGCGTTCCGCCAGCGCCCGGAAGTCCACGTCGTCGGCAAGCGGCGTGCGCGTCGGATGGACCTGGACGCGCCAGATCTCGTCGCGTTCCTCGACGCCCGGCATCTCGAACAGCACGTGCGTGCGGATGCGGCGCTCGAACGCCGGATCGAAGTTGGAGGCCAGGTTGGTCGCGAAGATCACCACGCCATTGCACGCGTCGAGTTCCTGCAACAGGACGTTGACCACGGCGTTGGCTTCGCGCGTCGCGCCCGGATCGCGCAGCGTCGAGCGGCGCGAGGCGATCGCGTCGGCCTCGTCGAAGAAGAGCACCGCCTGCTCCTCGCGGGCGCGCCTGAACACCGCGGCGACGTTCTTGGGCGTTTCGCCCATCCACATGGACTCGAGTTCGCTGTAGCGCACGACCAGCAGGCGACGGCCGATGGCATTGGCGAGCGCCTCGGCGCAGATCGTCTTGCCGGTGCCCGACGGGCCCGCGAAGTTGAAGGTCAGGCCCTGCCCGGTCGGGTGGCGGTCGCCGAGTCCCCACTGTCGAAAGATGAGGTCGTGGCTGGTCAACTGGCCGAGCGCCTGTCCGAGCGCACGACGGGTGGCCGGCGGCAGCACGACGTCCTGGAAGGTCCGCTGCGGGAGGATGGAGTCGACCGTGCGTGTCGCGTCGGCCTGTCCTGTGAAGAAGCTGAGCCAGGGAAGGGGAGCCAAGACGTCACCAGCACACAGGAGGAATCGGGAAAAGTCAAAAGGCACAGATGTGCGGGCCGCGTCCTCCCGACGTTCAGTCCTGAGAACAGCCATGACGGCTGGGGAGGCTGGTGATGGCGACGCTGCGGCTCGACCTGTCCATCCTGGACGTGCACGGACACGCCATCTCGGATCCGCGTGTGCGTGTGCGTCTCGCGCCGCCCGACGGCATCGGCGCCGTGTCGGCGACGGCTGCGTTCACCGGCGCCAGCCGTCGGTTCGATGTCGCCGACGGCCCGTCGGGACCGGCCCTGATCCTGCGGGTGACGCCGAGCCTGTACCGCGATGGCGCCATCACCTGCACCGTCGACGGCAGCGGCGTGGTCACACCCACCGCCCCCATCGTCCTGCCGCGCCGGTCGTCGCACTGGCAGCCCGCCTTCGCGCGCTGGGCTGCGCTCGGGGCTGATTTCGGCGCGCTCCGCGACGTGCTCGGCGTGTCGACGAACTTCCGCGTCGGGCAGTTCTCGGAGCCGGTCACCTGCACGGGAGCCGTCTTCGATGGCATCGACGCGGCCGACGAGTCGCGCTCGCTGGCCAAGGTGTCGCTGCTGAACCTGTTCGGCCGGCTGCGCCAGGAACGCGCGCCCGGCGCACCGGCGCCGTGGTTCACCCACGTGCGCGAACTGCTGCTCGCGACGCGCGAACGCTTCATCGCCGAGGTGGACGAGGCCTGCTGGACGACCGTCACCGCGCTCGACGCGGCGCCCAAGGCGGGCTACCGGCCGTCGCCCGTGAAGAACCACCTGGACAACTTCCGCGCGCTGCCCGGCGTCACGGCGGTGAGCGCCGGCGCGAGCGTCAAGACCACCGAACGGAAGGCCAATCTCCAGTTCTCCGTCGTGCGCGCCCGCCGCGACGGCCGCCCGGTCTTCCTGCTCGACGCCGACATCGACGAGCACGGCGGCTTGCTCCTGCACACGTTCGACGTGATCAGGCACGCGTTCACGGGAGGCACCCATCCCGTGGACATCCACGAATGTCTCTGTACGTCGTTCCCGCACACCGCCCTCGGATACCATCTCGAGCCGATGGCGCTGCTGCCGGTGCCTCGTGCCATCGTGGCCCGGGCCCGCTCCAGTGCGAGGCGCATGGCCCCGGTGCCCACGGCCGATCGTTTCGTGGCGGACCGGCCCAGGCCGACAGCCCGTCGGGCCCGCAAGCGGTAGGCCGATCGACGGCACCTGCTCACGACCGGCGCCCTTCCGGCCGATTCGCAGGACATGTGGCTCCCCGGCCGAATCCCGGTTCTCGGCCCGTTCCTCGTCGAACTGCTGACGCCGCACCGGGTCGTCTATCGCCGCCACGGCGACGAAGAGGATCGTGGCCGCCGCCTGCGGGCGCAGGGGCTGGCGATGCTCGCCATCGTCACCGGTGTGGCGTACTGCGTGTGGCTGGCCGGCGCGCTCGACTCGTCGCATCCGGTCGTCGCCACGCTGTTCCTCGGCGCCGAGATCGGCTGCCTGCTGCTGTTCGTCCTGGCGAGCACGGGCGCGTGGCGGGTGCGCTTCAAGCCACCGGTCGCGCCGATGGCGTACGAACCCGTCGACGTCGACGTGTTCATCACCGTCTGCGGCGAACCGCTGGCGGTCGTGACGCGCACGCTCGAAGCGGCGTTGGCCATCCGCTGGACGGGACGGCTCGCGATCTACGTGCTGGACGACCAGGGCCGTGACGATGTCGAGGCGCTGGCAGGCCGGCTGGGCGCGCGCTACCTGTCGCGAGTCCGGGACGGTGTCGGAACCACGGACGACAAGGCGGGCAACCTGAACTACGGCCTGGCGCATGCCACCGGCGCGTACGTGATGACGCTGGATGCCGATCAGGTGCCGCAGCCGGAGATTCTGGAGCGGCTGGCGCCGTACCTGACGATTCCTCGGACCGCATTCGTCCAGTCGCGCCAGTCGTTCCTGGTGCCCGACGGCGATCCGTTCTACTGCCAGGACCTGGTCTTCTACAACACGCTGCAGCCGGCCTTCGACGCCCACGACATGGTGCTGTCGTGCGGGTCGGGCGTGCTGTACCAGCGGGCCGCGCTCGACGACAACGGCGGCTTTGCCGTCTGGAATCTCGTCGAAGACCTCACGACCTCGTGTGAACTGCACGCGCGCGGCTGGAAGTCGATGTACTACCCCTATCCGCTCGCCTCGGGGCTGGCGCCCGACACGGTGTGGGGCGTGTACAGGCAGCGCGGGCAGTGGGCGTTCGACACGATGCGGCTGTTCTTCTGGCGCAATCCGCTGTTGCGCCGCGGCCTGCGCTGGCGGCAGCGCATCAACTACTTCATCATCGGCTACTCCTACATCACGGCCGGGTTCATCGCGCCGTTGTTCTACCTGATTCCGATCTGGACGTACGCCACCGGCGAGACCGTGCTGGCCGGGCGGGAGATCGACTTCACGCTCTGGCGGTCGCTCCATTTCCTGACGACAACGCTGGCGATGCGGTGGCTCTTCCGCCACCACGAGCCGGGCAAGCAGTTCCAGATGCTGGTCGGACTGTTTCCGGTCTACGCATGGCAGACGCTCCGCGCGCTGTGCTACCCGCGCGGCAAGCCGGGCGACGCCGTCCACAACCGGAAGCCGGCCGGCCGGCGCCGCGCGTGGCCGCCGATCGTCGCGCTGACGCCGCAGCTCACGCTCCTCCTGCTCAACATCGTCGGTCCGTTCTACGCGCTGCTGATGCAGGTGAGCACGCCGCGGATCCTCGCCGCCAATGCCTGCGTGTCTGCGGTGGCCATCTGGTCGCTTTCGCACGTCTGCATCGCGGCGCTCGACCGCCACAGCTGGCAGATCGAACGCGACCCCGTGACCTTCTATGCCCTCCCGGCCCGCCACTGAGCGCCTGCCGTAGCGGCGCGGATCTGCCTGCGCGGATCGCATCTGGCAGGGGAGTTCCGCGAGCGGTCCGGTGTTGTATAGTGCGCGCCAACCGCCATGATCATGCGACTTCCTGTTTCCACGGCGTGCCTCCTGGCGACGCTGATCGCCGCCCCGCTGGCCGCGCAACAGGCGCCGGCTCAGACCGCTCCGAAGCCGAGTCCCAAGGACACCGAGGTGTGGGAACCCGAGCCCAGGGTGGTGACGCCGGGCGCGACCGACGCGGCGCCACCGTCGGACGCGGTCGTGCTCTTCGACGGCAAGAATCTCGACCAGTGGGTGCTCACGAAGGGCGGCGGTCCCGCGACCTGGACGGTGGCCGGCGGTGTCATGACCGTGCACAAGCCGTCGGGCAACATCCAGACGAAGCGCTCGTTCACCAACTACCAGCTGCACATCGAGTGGCGCATTCCCGCCACCATCACCGGCAAGGATCAGGGGCGCGGCAACAGCGGCCTGTTCCTCGCGTCGACCGGCGGCGGCGACGCCGGCTACGAACTGCAGATCCTCGACTCGTTCGACAACCGCACGTACTCGAACGGCCAGGCGGGCAGCCTCTACAAGCAGGCGATGCCGCTCGCCAATGCGATGCGCAAGCCGGGGGAGTGGAACGTCTACGACGTCATCTGGGCGGCGCCGACGTTCAACCAGGACGGATCGCTGAAGTCGCCGGCCCGCGTCACGGCGCTGCACAACGGCGTCCTGATCCAGAACGGCTACGAGCTCACGGGCGAGACGCTGTACATCGGCAAGCCGACCTACAAGGCGCACGGGGCGACGCCGATCAAGCTGCAGTCGCACGGCGACCCGAGCGAGCCGATCAGCTTCCGCAACATCTGGCTCCGCGAGCTGCCGTGACTTCGGCCTTCTGCCTTTCGCCTTTTGCCTTTTGCCGCTACTCCCACCGGAAGACGCGCGCCGCGACGGCCGTGAGCACCAGGAAGCTCACGGCCAGCACGGCGACGTCGGTGCCGTGCGCCAGCCAGCCCTCGCCGCGCCACACGCCACGCAGGAACGACACCGCATAGGTCAGCGGCAGCACGCGCGCCAGCGCCTGCCCCGCCGGCGGCAGCATCGTCAACGGCACGATCAGGCCGGAGAACCCGAGCATCGTGTAGACGACCAGCGTGGCGAGCGGCTGCGCGAAGCGTGCCGTCGGCACGACGCTGGCGATCACGAACCCGATCGCCAGCAGGCACAGCGTGGTGAAGAGCAGCGCCGCGGTGAACGACAGCCAGGGGGCGTCGACCGGCGCCAGTGAGCGGGCCCCGGCCAGCACCAGCAATCCGAGCGACAGGGCGGTGAAGCCGAGCTTCACCAGCACGTGCGACATCAGGATCGTCGCCGGTTGCAGCGGCGTCGCCCGCAGGCGCTTGAGGATGCCGCCTTCGCGGTAGATCGCGATGATGGCCACGAGCGAGATGCAGGCGCTGATCGCCACCATCAGCGCCGCGAACACCGGCAGGTCGCCGGCCAGGACCGGCGGCGCCTGGCCGCGGCGCTGGCCGGAGGCGCCAAGCCTTCGCAGCAGGACGAAGAACAGGATCGGGAAGCCGACCGTCCCGATGACGCCCAGGGGTTCGCGCAGGAAGATCTTCACTTCGAGCCAGGTCAGCGCCCACAGCCCGCGCATGCGAAGGAGGTCAGTTACGAATCGCATGACCGGTCGTCCGGATGAAGACGTCCTCGAGCGTCGCGCTCTGCGACTGCAGCTCCGAGACGTGGACGGCGTGCGCGGCAAGGCAGGCGATGACCTCGTCGAGCAGCCCGCTGGCCTGGCCACGGACGACCCAGTGCCTGTCGCCGCGTTCGACCGACGTGACCGATGGACAGGTGTCGAGGAGCGCGGAGACGCGCGGGTCGTCGGTCGTGACGGCCAGGGTCCGCTCGGGGCAGTGGCGGCCAATCAGGGCGGCCGGCGTGCCGGCGTCGACGATGCGGCCGTGGTCCACGATCGCGACGTGGTCGCAGAGGCGCTCGGCTTCTTCCATGAGATGGGTGGTCAGGACCACGGTCTTGCCGCGCGCCTTGATGCCGCGCACGAGGTCCCAGATGGCCCGGCGCGCCTGCGGATCGAGCCCGGTGGTCAGTTCGTCGAGGAAGACGATCTCGGGGTCGTGGATCAGGGCGAGGGCGATGAACAGCCGCTGCTTCTGGCCGCCAGACAGCGTCATGAACCAGGCCTGCCGCTTGTCCTGCAGCCCGAGTTGCGCAAGCAGCCGGTCGGGGTCGACGCTGGCCTCGCGGTCGGCACGGCGCGGGAAGTAGAGGCGCGCCCAGAGCTCGACGGCCTCGCGCACGGTGATCCGCTTCTGCAGGTGCGCTTCCTGTAACTGGATCCCGACGCGATGCTGGAGCGCGGCGTGGTCGCGCCGCGGATGCAGCCCGAGCACGCGAATGTCGCCGGCGTCCGGCGACCGCAGCCCCTCGACGCATTCGAGCGTCGTCGTCTTGCCGGCGCCGTTGGGGCCGATCAGGCCGAAGATCTCGCCCTGCTCGACGGAGAACGAGACGTCCTCGACGGCGCGGACGCGGCCGTACGCCTTGCGGAGCGAGGCGACCTCGATGACGACGGCCATGGGCCGCATCAGACTACACCGCACGGCGCGGGCGTGGCCCTGCGGGTCGGCGACGTCTGGATGGGGGAGGGGCCGGCGGCCGTGAAGCGTACGGCGGACCGGCCCCGTCGGGTATCGGCGGTGTGCCTTATGCCTGCGGGATCGCCTGGATCGACAGCGACACGGTCACGTCGTCGCCGACCAGGAAGCCGCCCGTCTCGAGTGCGGCGTTCCAGGTGAGGCCGTAGTCCTTGCGGTTCACGGTGTACTCGGTCTCGAACGCGATGCGCTCGTTGCCCCACGGATCCTTGGCCGTGCCGAGGAAGACCACCGGCAGCGTGACCTCGCGGGTGACGTCGCGGATGGTGAAGTTGCCGGTGACGGCGTAGGTGTCGGCCGACTGCTTGACGATGCGCGTGCTCTCGAAGGTGATCGTCTTGTAGGTGTCGGTCTCGAAGAAGTCCGCCGACCGCAGGTGCGTATCGCGATCCTTCTGGTTCGTGTCGATGCTCGCCGCCTGGATGGTGAAGCGGACCGTGGACTGCTCGGGGTTGGCCGCGTCGAACGCGATGGTCCCGGCGAAGTCGGAGAAGCGTCCGCGCACCTTGGTGATCAGGTGGCGCACCGAGAAGGCGGCTTCCGAGTGCGCGGCGTCGATCTGGTACGTGGTCAGGGCGGTGGCAGTAGTGGTCGTGGTCGTCATCATCAGGCTCCTGGCGGGCCCGGCTGGAGCCGGGAAGGCCGCCGTTCAGATGTCATCGCTTGTGTCGCAGTGCGGACAGCAGGTCGATCAGGGTGCGCCGCTGGTCGTCGGTGAGATGTCCCACCTGCGCGTCCAGGAACGCGGCGACCACCGTGTCGATGGTGGACAGTGCCTCGAGGCCCTGCGGCGTGATGCGCGTGGTCACGTAGCGGCGGTCGTCGCCGCCACGAGCCCTCGCGATGTAGCCGGTGTCCTCGAGCCGATCGAGCAGGCGGGTCACGTCGGGGACGCGCCGCACCATGCGTTCGCCGACTTCACTCCGGCAGAGTCCCTGGTCGCCGGCCCCGCGCAGGATGCGCAGCACGTTGTACTGGGTCGCGGTGACCCCGGACGGCTTCAGCGCGCATTCGAGCGCGTGCTCGAACACGGCCGCGGTCCGCTGGAGGCTGACGAACAGCTCCTCCAGAGAACTGCGGAAGGGGCGTGTCTGCTTGAGTTCGGCCTGCAGGTCCGTCTGCATGTGATCACAATAGATGTTTAAACACGTATTGTCAAGCTCCGACATCGCTCAGGCGATCCGGTGCAAGGCGTACGTGCGAATGGAGCCAAGAGAAGGCGCCGGTGGGGCGGCGCGTTGCTGGTGCGCAGATGCTAGCCCAGGTCGGTCGTGGCGCGCTCAGGATCGCAGGTGTG
>CBIHOS010000127.1:0-14777 GCA_966211945.1 uncultured bacterium | reverse complement strand
CCATTTCCACCACGCCGTCAGGGCGCCTCGGGGAGGCGCCCCTACCAGCGTGACCGCGCATCGCCGGCCAACGCCATCGTCCGTCGGTAGGGGCCGTTGCCCGGGCCGGCCAGTCGCGCGCTCAGGATCAGCCCGGCCGATGCCTTGAAGGAGACCTGACGGGGGTCAGCGTGCTGTCGCCGTCACGGCGCCGGACTTCTGATCGATGGTGACGAAGCTGTCCACGCGGTCGATGGCGTAGGTACGGACCACGCCGCCGGCCCAGCGCACCTCGACCGACTGCACCGCCGTAGCGACGCCAAGCCCGAAATGGACGCGCGTGTCCGATTGCGACATCTGGCCGCGGCCGCTCGCGACCTCGCCGCGGAGGCGCCGCGCCCCGGCGGTCACGACCACGGTGCTGCCGATGGCATCGCGCGGGCAGCGCTGCGCCGGATCGCCCACCAGCCGCACGGACAGCCAGTGGCCGGCACTGGCGCCGCCGCTGTTGCGGGCGAGCACCGGCGCGCCGTCGATCACGCCGATCAGGATGTCCAGCCCGCCGTCGTTGTCGTAGTCGCCGACCGCCGATCCGCGCGCGGTGCGAGGCGTGGTGAGCGCCGGTCCGGCCGCCGCGCCGATCTCCTCGAAGCGCCGTCCCTGCAGGTTGCGGAACAGCAGGGCGCGCTGGGCGTACGAGGAGTTCCACGGCAGCCGGTCCGCCTGCGGATAGACGTGGCCGTTCACCACGAGCAGATCGCGCCAGCCGTCGTTGTCGTAGTCGATGAAGTCGGTGCCCCACCCGAGGAACGGCATCGACGGCGCCGCCACCCCCATGCGGTGGCTGACGTCGTCGAACACCCAGTCGCCCTGGTTCCGGTACAGCACGTTGAAGTCGTCGGCGAAGTTGGTGACGTGCAGGTCGGCGCGACCGTCGTTGTCGTAGTCGCCGACGGCAATTCCCATGTGCGCCTGCTCACGCCCGCTGCCGTCGAGCGCCGCGCCCGAGATCAGGCCGACGTCCTCGAACCTGCCGTCGCGGCGATTGCGGTAGACATGGTTCGGGCCCGAGTCGTTGGCCACGACGAGATCGAGCCAGCCATCGTCGTCGAGGTCGACCCAGGCGACGCCGAAGCCGTATCGCCGCTGCGTGTCGGTGACGCCGGCGGCCGCCGTGGTGTCGGTGAACGTGCCATCGTGATTGTTGCGGAACAACCGATCGATCTCGCCGCGCAGGCCGCGCGGGCCGCACATCACCGGCGTACCGCGATAGCGGCAGACCGTCATCCCGGCGGTGTAGGCGGCGGCCATGCCGCTGGCCTGCGGCGCCGCAGGCGTGTCGGTCGCGGGGCTCGCCGCCTGGCCCGCCGCTGGACTGCCCGCTGAACCGGCCGCGGGCCGGTCCGGGGCGGGGGGCAGGTCTGCGAGGTCGAGCGCCGCGTAACCTGCCACGAACAGATCGAGCCAGCCGTCGTTGTCGTAGTCGCCGAACGCGCAGCCGCTGGCGCCGCCCTGGACGGCGACCCCGGCGCGGGCCGCGTCGTCGTCGAACGTGCCGGGAGCGTGCGCACGGAAGAGCCGGCTGGTGCCGAAGTTGGCGACGAACAGATCGACGTCGCCATCGTTGTCGTAATCGCCGGCGCACACGCCCTGTCCCCAGCGGTCGTTTGACACACCCGCCTCCGACGTGACGTCCACGAACGTCCCGTCGCCGCGCCCGCGGTACAGTGCGGCCGGCCTGGTGGAGGCGATGCGCCCGCCGGGGACGTCGAGCGTGCCGCCATTCACCAGGTAGACGTCGAGCCAGCCGTCGCCGTCGATGTCGACCATCGCGACGCCGGAGCCGATCGCCTCGAGGATGTACGGCTTGTCGGGCGACCCGGACACGTGCCGGAATGCGGCAAGTCCCGCGCGCCCGGTCACGTCCTCGAATGTGACCGACGGCGCCGCGTGCGCCGAGGCTGGCGGCACCGTGCGCGTCGGCGGGGCCTGTCGGGCCATGGTGACGGCAACACCGGCAAGCAGCCACGCCGCCATCGACGCCAGCCTGCGGCGCGCGGTCGCGCCGCATGGAGATGCGCGACCGGCGGACCGCGGGCCGCCAGCGACGCAACGGTCGGCGACTTCGCTCATGCGCAAGGACCCGCTTGACTTGGCTCGAAGCTGCGTGCCATAACTGCCCCACTTTCCAGCGGTTACATGCTACACGCGCGTCTCGGTCACGAGCCTCGACGGGTGCAGTCCCACTGCCCGCCGCGTCACGAAGCCGGGGCCGTTCCCGCACACGCCTGCAGGAGGCGCAGAATGACGAGACGTCTTTCATCGACTCGCACGGCCCTGATGGTTCTGGCAGTGCTGTCGTCGGGTCTTCCTGCCGTCGCGCAGGTGGCACGGTCGCAGTTCAACGGCACCGTGTCCGACACGGCCGGCGGCGTGCTCGTCGGCGCCACCGTCGTGGCGACCAACGTCGAGACCAACGTCGCCTCGACGGCGACGACCACCGATGCCGGCATCTACGTCATCCCCTACTTACCTTCCGGCACGTACCGGATCAACGTGACGGCGGCGGGCTTCCGTCCGGCCGTGGCCAACGACGTGTCGCTGCGGGCCGCGCAGACGCTGACCATCGATTTCCAGATGAACGTCGATGCGATCACGGAAGAGCTCACGGTCGCGGCGCCGTTGATCGAGACGGGCACCGCCGAGATCGGCCGCTACGTCTCCAACAAGGAGTACCAGACCTGGCCCGTGCCGGTGTCGGACGGCCAGCGCCAGATCCAGCAGTTCATCTTCTCGAGCCTGCCGGGCAGTGTCGGCAGCACGTTCGAGGGATCGATAAACGGCGGCCGCAACTACTCCCACGAGATCCTCGTCGAGGGCATGCCGCTCGGCCGCAACCTGCAGGGCGGCAGCAACAACGAGATGTCGCCGCCGACCGAGGCGGTGCAGGAGTTCAAGCTGCAGACCGGGACGATCGGCGCCGAGTACGGCGGCGGCCAGACGGCGGTGGCCAATTTCGTCGTCAAGAGCGGCACCAACGATCTGCACGGGGCCGGTGCGTACTACTTCCAGGACGCGGCGCTCGACGCCCGTAGCTTCGTGAGCAAGGCGCTCAACCAGCCCAAGCCCGATCGCACGCTGAAGAACTGGGCGCTGGCCCTGGGCGGGCCGATCACGATCCCGAAGCTCTATCGCGGCCAGGACCGCAGCTTCTTCTTCGCGACGTTCGAGAAGACCCACGAAGAGAACCAGCTGTCCACCGCCTTCCGCACGCTGCCGACGCTCCAGTTCCAGAGCGGCGATTTCTCGCGCCTGCTCGATCCGTCCTACACCGGCGACCCGCGCTCGGGCACCGTGCTCGGTGCTGATGCGCTCGGCCGGCCGGTGCGCTTCGGCCAGTTGTACGATCCGCGCAGCACGCGCGTGGTCAACGGCGCCGTCGTGCGCGATCCGTTCCCCGGCAACCAGGTGCCGCGCGAACTGTGGGACGCGGTGGCGCGCAACACGCTCGACCAGGGACTCTGGGACGCGCCGGCGCTCGACCGCCTGCTCAACAACCAGCCCGTCCTCGCCGGTTGCTGCCCGGTCTTCGACCAGAAGACGTTCGCGACCAAGATCGATCAGGTCATCAGCGCCAGGCACAAGGCGTCCGTGTACGTCAATCGTGAATGGCGCACGCGCAACAACTCGGTCGGCGGCCGCTACGGCCTGCCGCCGGGGAGCCCGACGAACCTCTATCAGTTGCAGAAGACTCCGAGCTGGCTGTTCCGGGCGACCGAGAACTGGGCCGTCAGCGACCGCTTCCTGCACCGCGTCGCGATCGGCTACAACCGCTTCGGCAACGACAACCGCAGCGTCTACTTCAACCAGGGCTGGCCGTCGAGGATCGGGCTCACCAACATGCCCGACACGACCTTCCCGCGGCTGACCATGGGAGGCTCGCCCATCCTCGGCAACATGGGGAACTTCGGGTCGAACTCGCGCGGCAACAGCAACGAGGGCAGCTGGATCTTCCAGGACGACGTCACCGTCATCCTCGGTCGGCACAACATCAAGGCCGGCTACGAAGGGCGGTTCTACTACGTCGACAACGACCTGGCCGACGCGACCGCCAACTTCAACTTCCTGCCGGCCCAGACCGCGCTGCCCGGCTTCGACACGTCCACCGGCCACAGCTACGCGAGCTTCCTGCTCGGCGCCGTCGCGACCTCCGATCGCGCCGTCCAGGCGATCAACACGAAGCTGCGCGAGCGCGACCACTCGCTCTACGTGCAGGACGACTTCAAGGTCTCGTCCAAGCTGACGCTGAACCTCGGCCTGCGCTGGCAGATGATCAACGGCGTCTACGAGACCAGCGGCTACGTCACCAACCTCGATCTGACGCGGCCCAATCCCGCCGCCGGCAACCTGCCGGGCGCGCTGCGCTTCGCCGACGAAGAAGGCCGCAAGACCTTCATCGACCCGTACCGCAAGCAATTCCAGCCGCGGCTGGGCCTGGCCTACGCGGTCACGCCGAACATGGCGATCAGCGGCGGCTACAGCGTGAGCAACAGGCCGGGCACGGCATACACCGACGGTGAGTTCGGCGGCCTCGATTCGACCGGCTACAACGGCAGCATCGTCGTCAACCGCGCGACACGGCCGACGCCGAACGCCCAGGACCCGGTGATGTTCCTGAGCGATCGCTACCCGGACCTGAGCGGCACGCTCCCCAATCGCGACGTGACGCAGCGCAACAACCAGAGCATGACGATCACGCTCGGCAACGAGGCCAAGCGCGAGAAGTACCACAACTTCAACGTCACGCTGCGCCAGCAGCTGGGCGGCAGCGTCTCCACGACGCTGGCCTACATCGGTGCCCGCGGCACCGACCTGCCGATGCCGGGCGGCGACCGCAACATCAACCGCATTCCCTTCGACGCGCTCGCGCAGTACGGCAACCTGCTGTTCTCGCCGCTCTCCAGCCAGCCGCAGCTCGGCATCCAGACGCCCTATCCGAGCTTTGCCGGCACCGTGCAGCAGGCACTGCGCCCCTACCCGCAGTTCCTCGACCTGACGCTGCTCAACGACTTCCGCGGCGAGACCCGGTACGACTCGTTCCAGGCGACGATCGAGAAGCGCTACAGCACCGGTTTTGCCATCCTCGGGGCGTACACGTGGTCCAAGACCGAGGACCTGATCCTCACGCAGGACGGCCGCGGCGAGGAATGGTCGAAGGCGCCGTTCAGGCACGTGCCGCACTTCCTGAAGCTGACGTGGGTGTACGACCTGCCGATCGGTCCCGGCAAGGCGATCGACGTCGGCGGCGTGCTCGGCCAGGTGGTCGGCGGCTGGACGATGACCGGCATCCACAACTACCGCGCCGGCAACACGCTCGCGGTCTTCGACAGCCGCATCAGCGGGTCGGGCTACCCGATTCGTCCCAACGTGATCGACGGCGTCGAACAGGTGATCTACGACGGCGGGTCGACCGACACGGTGCGCGGCACGCCGTACCTCAACCCGGCGGCCTTCGCGCTGCAGCCGATCTCGTCGCAGGGCGTGCCGACCGCGATCGGCACGGCGCCGCCGCAGCTGTCGGTGCGCGGGCCGGCGCTGTTCACGGAGGACTTCGGCCTGCTCAAGCGCGTTGCCGCCGGCGGCGGCCGCAGCGTGGAGTTCCGCGCCGACTTCATCAACGTGCTGAACCGGTCGGGCCTGGGCGGGCCGGACCTCGACGTGGCGAGCGCGAACTTCGGGCGCATCTTCGGCGTCGCGCAGGCGCCGCGCCGGATCCAGTTGTCCCTGCGAGTGACGTTCTGACGAGTCGCCAGGCGCGCCAGGGCCACGCGCGCTGCCAACCGCGAATGACGGGGTAGTCTGTCTGGCATGTGGGGGATCACGCTGGCACTCGTCGTGTCGGCGCAGACCGGCGACACCGCCGCCCGCCTTCACCAAGGCTACGGCGGACAGGCGTGCGACGGGCTGCTGGCCCGCGCGCGCGACGCCTACGAGCGGCGCGAGTACGAACGGGCTCGCGCCGATTTCACCGCGGCGTTGACGCCGTGCGGCGTGCAGCCGCCGGTGCTGCTCGCGCTTGCGCAAGCGGAGTTGCTGTCGCGCGACGTGGCCGCAGCCCTCGCCACGCTCGATCGCCTCGAGACGATGGGGCCGCCGAGTGTGGCGGCGATGAAGGTCCGGGCGAAGGCGCTCTATCTCGCGGGCCGCGATCGAAAGGCCGAGGACACGCTCCTCGCCGCGGCGGCCAAGGCGCCAGACGATGCCGAGATCCCCTACGACCTCGGACGCATCTACTACCAGCAGCAGCGCCATCAGGATGCGCAGCGCGCCTTCCGGCAGGCCATCGCGTCCGACCCGCGCGCCTACAAGGCGTGGGACAACCTCGGGCTGACGCTCGAGGCCCTCGGCGACGCGGCCGAGGCCACCCGCCACTACGCGAAGGCGATGGCGATTGCCCAGGCCGACGCACCGGCGTACGACGTGGTGTACGCCAACTACGCCGACCTGTTGATCAAGGAAGGCCAGTACCAGAAGGCGTTCGATGCCGCGGCCGAAGCCGCACAGCGCAACCCACGCGACCCGCGCAACTTCCTGCTCGCCGGCAAGGCGCTCGTCGAACTCGAGGCGCTCGAGGTCGGCATCAAGTGGCTGACGCAGGCGACCGCGCTCGATCCCGATTATCCCGAGCCGCTCTACCTCCTGGCACGCGTCTACCGGCGGCAGGGCAAGTCCGAACAGGCCAGGGCCGCCATGGCCGCCTTCCAGGCCGCGTCGGCGCGGGCGCCGAAGGTCCGCCGTTGAGGCGGACGCGACGGTTCACGATCGTCCTGCTCGCGGCAGTGGTCGCGGCGCCGCTGCTCGCCTCCCCTTCCGGCGTGCCAGCGGCGGCACCGCAGTTCTCGGACATCGCCCTCGCCAGCGGCCTCACGTTCCGCCATGCCGCCTCGAAGACGCCGGTGAAGTTCCTCCCCGAGACGATGGGCGGCGGCGTCGCACTTCTCGACTACGACGGCGACGGACGGCTCGACGTCTTCTTCACCAATGGCGCCGGCATCGACGCCGCGATGTCGTCGGCGCGCACGCCGGACAAGGGCGACGCCCGCTTCTGGAATCGCCTGTACCGCCAGACGTCCGAAGGGCGTTTCGTCGACGTCACCGCCGCGGCCGGTGTGGCTGGTCACCGCTACGACTTCGGTGCCGCCGTGGGCGACGTGGACAACGACGGCGATGCCGACCTCTACGTGACCGGCTACGGCGGCAACACGCTGTATCGCAACGGCGGCGACGGCACCTTCACGGACGTCACTGCTGCGGCAGGCGTGGCAGGCAGCGGCTGGTCGTCCAGCGCCGCGTTCGTCGACGTCGACGGCGACGGCTGGCTCGACCTGTTCGTGTGCCGCTATCTCGCCTGGACGTGGGAGGCCAACGTCCCGTGTCCGGCGGCCGACGGCGCCGGCCGCGCCTACTGCCATCCCCGCCAGTTCCCCGCCGTCGCCAATCTGCTGTTCCGCAACAACGGCAACGGCACCTTCCGCGACGTCTCGCGCAGTTCCGGCATCGCGGCGCACGAGGGCAAGGCGCTCGGCGTGGCCATCGACGACTACGACGCGGATGGCCGGGTGGACATCTTCGTCGCCAACGACTCGATGCGGCAGTTCCTCTTCCGCAATCTCGGCGACGGCGGCTTCGCCGAGGTCGCGGTGGCCGCCGGCGCCGCGTTCGACGACGACGGGCGCACTTTCGCCGGCATGGGAACCGACTTCGGCGACTACGACCGCGATGGCCGGCCCGACCTGATCGTCACGACGCTCAGCCTCGAACGGTACGCCCTGTTCCACAACGACGGCCCGGACGGATTCACGTATGCCACGCACACCACCGGTGTGGGACAGGCGACGGCGCGGGTGTCCGGCTGGGGCACGAAGTTCCTCGACTACGACAACGACGGCGATCAGGATCTGTTCGCCGCGCAAGGCCACGTGCTCGACACCGTGAGTCGGGCCCGGCAAGGGTACGACTACACCCAACCGCCGCTGCTGCTGCGCAACGACGCGGGACGGTTCACCGATGCGTCGAACACGGCGGGACCGCCGTTCCTGAAGGCGGGTGCGGGTCGCGGCGCCGCGATCGGCGACCTCGACAACGACGGCGACCTCGACGTCGTGATCACCAATCTCGATGGCGAGCCGGTGGTGCTCCGCAACGACAGCGGCGGCAGCCGTTCACTGCGTGTGCGCCTGCGCGGGTCGGGCTCGAACCGCGACGGCATCGGCGCCATTGTCGTCCTGACCGATGCGGCACAGCGCACGCAGCGTGCGATGGCGACGACGGCGTCCAGTTACCAGTCGGCGAGCGACGTCCGCGTACACTTCGGCCTTGGCGCATCGAGCGCGGCGCGGCTGGAGGTACGCTGGCCGAGCGGCGTCGTCCAGACCGTGTCGGCGCTTCCCGCGCAGGGTCAGATCGACGTCGACGAACCGTCGCCATCGCCACGCCGTGACGACTGACGGCCGCCGCGTGAATCAGCAACGGGCGCGTGCTGCTGTTGGTAGAATTCGCCTCGTCCGCGGCCTTGGTCGCCGGTCGGAGCCCCTGCACTGAGACGCGCCACAGCCCTCTGGATCGCCATCGTCGGGATCGTCACGCTCGCCTGGTGTGCGGTGGCATCGACGCACGCGACCGGCTACTTCCTGCTCGCCGACGACCATGCGCTCGTGGCGGAAGCGACAAGTCAGACGCCCGGCGCGATCTTCGGCACGGGCCTGTTCGGCGTCTACCGCCCCCTGGGGTTCATGGTCGCCAGGATGGCGGGATGGCTCGATCCCAGTCACGGCGGGTGGAGTGCGGTGACACTCCTGCTCCACGCCGGCAATGCCGCGATGCTCGCCCTGCTGGCGACACGCCTGGGGTATCCGGCGTTCGCTGCGGGGCTGGCAGGCAGCCTCTTCCTGTGGTCGCCGTGGAGCAGCGAAGCCTATCTGTGGTTCAGCGGGCTCTTCGACGTCGGCGCCGCGTTCGCCGTCCTGCTCGCCACGCTGGCGTCGACGATCGACGCCGAAGGTGCGGCGCGCCGCGCAGCGACCGTTGGCCTGGCGCTCGCCGGCTGCCTGCTGGCGGCGGGCTTCAAGGAGAACGGGTATCTCGCTGCGGGCATCGTGCCGGCGATCGCGCTGAGCGGCTTCAGGCCCTCGTCTACCGCCAGAGCCGCCGTCACGGGACTGCTGGCGGCACTCGGGGCGGCCCTCGTCCTCGCGTTTCGATCGACGCTGCTGGCGCCGGGCTCAACCCCGTACGGCGTCTCCGAGTTCGGCGCGCGGCTGCTGTCTGTCGCCGCCATTGCGCCTGCCGCGTCCAACGTCAGGGGGTTGCTGCTGTGGCCGGTCCCGGCGGTGTGGGCCGATACCAGCCGCCTGGTGGCGACGCTGTTCATCTGGCCGGTCGGCGCCACGATCACGGCGGGCATGGCCGTCGTCGCACTGACGGGGCGGGCGCGGGCCTGGCTCCAGGTGGCGGCGCTCGTCATCTGCCTCGCGCCCACCGCGTCCTTCCAGATCGACGTCGAGACGATCACGCCGAGACGATACCTGTACCTGGCCGGCGTGCCCCTGTGCCTGCTCGTCGGCGGCGCCGCGGCAAGCCGGCTTCGCCGCGACACCGGCGGACAGCCTGCCGCGGGGATGGCCGCCGCCGCGACCGGCCTGCTCCTGGCCGCCAGCCTGGCTGGCGCGTCCCAGGTCGCGCTGTGGCGCCGGGTCACGACCACCGCGCGCTGCGCGATGGACGACTTCGGACGCCGCGCGAAGACGGTGACCGGACCTGTCTACGTGGACAACATGCCGTTCGCGGTGAACCACGGGCCATTCATCCTGCTCGAATACGACTTCGGCTACGTCCATGGCCAGCGCCCGCCCGCGGCCGATGTCGCGTTCCGTCGTGCGGTGCTGGGGTTCGCGCCGGACGGACGGCTGGTTCTCGAGGGCTACGGTGAGCCGCCGCAAGACGCGGCACGGCGCACCGCTCTCTCGCTCGACCTCTGCCTGGGGCCGCGGCCGTGAGGGCGCGATTCGGGCTGGCGCTGGTGTGCCTGGCAGCGGCCCTGGGCGGTGGCGCCCATGCGGCCTGGTGGCTCCTGCTCGACCAACCGGCGCGCATCGACACGCTCGCGGGCAGGACTCCACGACAGTGGGCCCTGCCGACCGACGGCAGCGTGCTGGCGCAGTCGTTCCCTGTCCCGACCGGCGGCGCCGACGCCGCGTGCGTGTGGATCGTCAACACGATCGGTGCGCCGCGCTCGCTGCTCGTCCAACTGCAGGCCGACGACCGGGGACGGCCGGCGCTGGTACTGGCCCGTGCCGTGCGCGACGTTGCTGCCGGCGGCGCGCCGGTCTGCGTGGGCATCCCGGTGCCGGCGCCGCGGTCGCCACGTGCCACGACGTGGTGGGTCACGCTGCGCGCCATTTCCGCCGAGGCGTCCGGTGGCCTCGACGTGGCGGTCGTATCCGACCTGGTGCTGTCGCGAGGACGGCTGCTCAGGAGTGGCGAAGAGCGGTGGGGCACGCTGGGACTGGTCGTCTCGGCGCCCGCGAGCACGCGGTGGCACGCCCAGTGGCCTCGTCTCCTGTACCGGCCGTCGGGCGCCAGTCGGACGGTGGGACTGCTGGTCATCGCCAGCGCCCTCGCGGCAGGAAGTCTGTGGCTCGTGTCGAGTGCGTTTGCCACCACCGCGCAGTCGGCGCGCGCCGCGGCGATCGCCGTCCCGGCGTTGCTGGCTGTCCTTCACGCCGTGACGCAGTGGGCGCCAGCGCCGGCACCCATCCGCTACGAGGGACCGGGCCGGGCGCTGCTCGACGAGTTGGGCGACGCCCGCATGCGCACGACGGTGGGTGGCCTCGGCGATGGCTTCGCGGTGGTCACGAGCGACATTCGTGCGCCGGGAGATCGGGCGCTGTTCGCGCTGCCTGATGCCGTCGTCAGCTGGCGCGTTCGCGTGACCGAGCCCACGAGCCTCGATACGGCGGTGGCGCTGCGCCAGGAAGCGTGGACCCGGCCTGGCGACGGCGCGATGTTCACGGTGTCGGTCTCATCCGGCGATCGTTCCGACGTCTTGTGGGAGGGCCTCGTCAACCCGTTCACGGACGCGGGCGCGAGGCGGTGGCAGGACGTGACGGTGCGGCTGGACCGCTACGTCGGTCGCGACGTCACGTTGACGCTGGCCACGAGCGCGGGCGCGGCTGGCAATGCGGTGATGGACGCGGCGCTGTGGCGCGAGCCGGTCCTGCGACGCAGCGTGACCCGCTGATCGCCGTGCCGCTCGCCGACCCGGCATCTGCCGGCACCCGACCTACCTGCCGGCGGCGCCGAGTTCAGCGCGGAACCTCTCGGCATCGGCACGCTTGCCGAGCGCACCATAGATCGCCGCGAGGTCGGTGCGCGCCGCCTGCAGCCAGCTCACCGCCGGCGCTGCCTGGCCCGCGAGAATCCGGTATCCGGCCAGCGACTCCGCCTCGGCCTCGGCGAAGCGCTCCTGCCGCAGGAGCACGCGTCCGAGCTTGATCCGCCCGATGCCGGCGTTGAGGTGGGTCGGCGACTGGGCGCGTTCGTAGATCGCGATCGCCTGTCGATACAGCCGTTCGGCCTCCGGGTACTTCTTCTTCTCGGTCTGCACGCTGGCCAGGTTCGACGTCGCGGTGCCGACGAGGTAATGGTTGGCGTCGAACACCTCGCGGTAGACCGCGAGCATGCGCGTGAAGTGCGCCTCCGCTTCGTCGAGGCGGCCTTGCTGCAGGGCTGCCATTCCCAGGTCGTTGAGCGCGGACGCCACCCGCGGATGCACGCGGCCGTGGACGCGCTCCTGGATGGCCAGCGCCCGTGCCAGCAGCGGCACGCCTTCGTCGAGGGCCTTCTGATAGACCAGCGCCCGGCCCAGCATCGTCATCGCCGATGCCGTGCGGAAATGATCGGCGCCGTGGAAGCCAGTGACGATCGCCAGCGCCGGCCGGTAGAACGCTTCGGCCTCCTTGTAGCGGCCGCGATCGAACTGCGACGCGCCGAGGTTGATCAGCACGTCGGCGACGCGGGGATGGTCGTGCCCATACAGCGTGCGGCTGTGTTCGAGCACACGCGCGTTGATGCGGTCGGCCGTGTCGTACTGTCCGAGATAGTAGTGGGCGTCGGCGAGCTGGGCCAGCGCCGACGTCAGTTCGGCGGTGGTCCCGCCTCGCTCTGAGTACAGACGCACGGCGTCCTCGGCGGCAGCGAGCGCCTCCCGATAGCGCCCGCGCGCTTCCATGACCTGTCCGAGTGCGGCGGTCGCGTGCGCGAGGGCCGTACCCGGGATTGGCGACTGCGTGCGGATCGCCTCGAGACCGTCGCGCGCGAAGCGCTCGGCCTCGTCGAGCCGGGCCTGATCGACGCGCAGCAACGCGAGGTCCGCGAGTGCGACGCCGACCGCCGCGTCGCCGGTGCCGCCGAGCCGCCGCAGTCCGTCGAGTGCCGTCCGCATCAGCGCATCGGCATCGTCGAACTTGCCGAGCTTCCTGTAGATGCCGCCCAGCGTGCGGTACAGGTCCGCCTGGACGCGGGGCTCGGCGTCCAGCGCGTGCGCCTCGCGGACACCGCGCTCGACGAGCGTGATCACCCGCAAATCATCGGCCGGACCGGCAGCCACGTCGCCGCCTTCGAACAGCGTCAGCACGAACCGCTGGATGCGCTGCGCGCGCGCCGCCTCCGTCTCTGCCGTAATCCGCGCGCCCGACAGGCGCAGCGTGTAGAAGGCGATGAGTCCAATGACCACGACTGCGACAGCCACGGCGGCGCTCACCGCCACGCGATGCCGGCGCACGAACTTGCCGGCCCTGTAGGCCGCCGCATCGGGCCGCGCTTCGAGCGGCTCGCCAGTCAGGTAGCGCTCGACGTCGCGGCGCAGCGCATCCACCGTCTGATAGCGCCGCGCCGGATCCCTGTGCATCGCGGTCAGGCACAGCACGTCGAGCTCCGACCACGAGGTGCGGCTCGACGAGCGGGCGCGAACGGCAGCATCGGCCGGGGTCCTTCGCACCACCACGGACGGGCGATCGGGTGCATGGTCGCCGAGAACCGCGATCGCGTCGGCGGCCGGCAGGCCCGTCAGATCGAACGGCAGCCGGCCGGTCAGCAACTCGTACAGGATTACGCCCAGGGCGTAGACGTCCGTCTGGATGCCGATCGGCTCGCCGCGCATCTGCTCGGGTGCGGCATAGGCCGGCGTCATCAGGCGGAGGCCGGTACGGGTCTGGTCGACCGGCGCGTCGATCGCGTCGAGATGCTTGGCAATGCCGAAGTCGAGCAGTTTCACCGATCCCTCGGCGGTGACCAGGATGTTCGACGGCTTGAGGTCCCGATGAATCACCGCCTGGCCGTGGGCGTGCTGCACGGCGTCGAGGACGCGCCCGAACAGTTCGAGGCGGCCCTCGATCGACGTGTCCTTCTCCCGGCAGTACTCGGTGAGCGACACGCCCTCGACGTACTCCATGACGAACCACGGCGTGCCGTCCGGCAGGGTGTCGGCGTCGTAGAGGCGCGCGATCGACGGATGGACGAGGCGCGCGAGCGTGCGCTGTTCGGCCGTGAACCGCTCGCGCCGGGCTGGCGACAGCCAGGCGTCGCGCAGCACCTTGATCGCCGCCACGCTGCCGAGGTCGTCGCGCCGCGCCAGATGGACCACCGCCATCCCGCCCTCGCCCAGGAGCCGCACGAGCCGGTAGGGGCCGAAGCGGCGGCCGGGCAGATCGGTCTCGTCGCCGATCACACCCGAGGCGACGTCGGCCATGCCGCGATCGAGCACCGAGGCCGGTTGCCGGTCTCCTGCGACGAGACCTAGGACGTCGTCGATCATCGGCGCGTCGTCCGCACACGCACGCGCCAAATAGGCGTCGCGATCGGCGGCCGGCAGGTCGACGACGATGTGGAACAGCTCCTGGATCCGGGCCCAGCGTGCCTGCGACGTCGACGTCATCGGCGGAGCGCCTGCAGCAGCCAGGCGCGCGCGGCACGCCAGTCGCGCAGCGCCGTCGCTTCGGAGATGCCGAGGACGGCGGCCGCCTGCGCCACGTCGAGGCCGCCGAAGAACCGGTGCTCCACCAGCGCGGCCTGACGCGGGCTGAGCACGGCGAGTTCGTCGAGCGCAGCGTCCAGCGCGATCAGATCGCGGGCGGTGGCGTCGGGCGCGGCGGTCGCCTCATCGAACGTCACCATCACGACGTCGCCGCCGCGTTTGTCAGCCTGGCGGCGGCGGGCCGCCTCCACGAGCACCTGGCGCATCGCGCGCGCGGCGACCCGCGTGAAGTGCGTGCGCGACGCGAGGACGGCCGGCGGCGTCCGTGCGAGCTTCACCCAGGCCTCGTTGACCAGCGCGGTCGGTGAGATCGTGTTGTGGCGTTCGGCGCGGCGAATGCCCGCGGCCAGGCGCCGCAGTTCCTCGTAAGCGAGCGTGAAGAGGGCGTCCAACGCCTCCCGGCTGGTCGCGCCGGCCTCGCCCGTCTCGGTCATCGTGTCGGCTTCCTGCGAAGGG
This sequence comes from uncultured bacterium, assembly GCA_966211945.1. Classification (GTDB taxonomy): domain Bacteria; phylum Acidobacteriota; class Vicinamibacteria; order Vicinamibacterales; family Vicinamibacteraceae; genus Luteitalea. The sequence continues at coordinate 250 of CBIHOS010000127.1, read as the reverse complement.
ACCGAAAGGCTACCACATGCGTTGCGGTGGGACGGAGCGGGGCGGCGGCTCAGTGGGCGATGACGGTTCTGGCGGGCGTTCTGCGCATTGGTCGGGTACAGGAGGCCACGCGCATGCAGCAGCTCGTACAGAAGTCGCCGTTTCTCAAGCTCGATCGGTCGATGGTCATCGGGTACTTCAAGTCCACCGGTTCGCGCGATCCCGACATCCTGCACACGCAGAAGGCCGAGATCATGTCGGCGGCGAAGTT
>CBIHOS010000126.1:0-14796 GCA_966211945.1 uncultured bacterium | reverse complement strand
ATTGCTACACTGGAGGGCGGCTCACCCCGCACGGGCGGTCGGCAGGGCACCGGAGGCTCACAGAAGATGATTCGACCCTGGATCGTCGGGTTCAAGACCACGCTCGGGCACATGTTCAAGAAGCCCGTCAGCGTGAACTACCCGGACGAGAAGGTCCCGATGTTCCCGAAGTGGCGCGGCAAGCAGGTCTTGATGCGCGACGAGAACGGGCTGGAGAAGTGCGTGGCCTGCGGCCTCTGCGCCGTCGCCTGCCCGGCCGACGCGATCTACCTGGAGGCGGCCGAGAACGACGGCAGCGTGATGGCAGGACCGCGCTACGCGCGCACCTACCAGATCCACAAGACGCGCTGCATCTTCTGCGGCTACTGCGAGGAAGCCTGCCCGGTATCGGCGATCTTCATGGGCAAGGACTACGAGCTGGCCGTCTACAGCAAGGACGATTTCGTGTGGGACAAGGACGATCTCCTGGTCCCGCTGCCTGGCCAGAGCGCGGCTCCGGCCGCGCGCAAGTAGGACGCACGCCGTACTCAACGTGACCCCACACTTCCTGGACGCCCTGCGCGAGCGGGTGCTCATCGGCGATGGCGCGATGGGCACGCAGCTCTACGCGCGGGGCGTGTTCCTGAACCGCGCGTTCGAAGAGCTCAACCTCACCGACCCCGATCTGGTCGTCGGCGTCCACCAGGCGTACCTGCGCGCCGGTGCGGAAATCATCGAGACCAACACGTTCGGCGCCAACCGGCTGAAGCTCGCGAGCTTCGGGCTGGCCGAGCAGGTGCACGCGGTCAACCTGGCCGGGGCGCGCGTTGCCCGCACCGCCGCCCGCGACGGGGCCTGGGTTGCCGGGTCGATCGGCCCGCTCGGGGTCCGTGTGGAGCCCTGGGGCAAGACTGGGCTCGACGAGGCCGAGGCCATCTTCACCGAGCAGGCGCAGGGCCTGGTCGAGGGCGGGGTCGACCTCTTCATCCTCGAGACGTTCCGGGACGTGAACGAACTCGGGGCGGCCATCCGCGCCATCCGCGCGGTGAGCCGCGTGCCCGTGGTCGCGATGCTGACGACCGGCGAGGACGGCAACACGCTGGACGGCACGCCGGTCGAGCAGTTCGGTCCCCAACTCGTCGAGTTCGGCGTCGATGTGCTCGGCGTCAATTGCAGCGTCGGTCCGGCCGCGATGCTCGACACCGTCGAACGCCTCGCGAAGGCCGTGCCCGGTGCGCTGCTGGCGGCGATGCCCAATGCCGGCAAGCCGCGCGACGTCGACGGTCGGAACCTGTACCTGTGCTCGCCCGACTACATGGCGACCTACGCGCGGCGCTTCGTGGCCGCCGGTGTGCGCCTGATCGGCGGCTGCTGCGGGACCACACCCGATCACGTGAAGCAGATCACCGTGGCGGTCCGCGCCCTGACGACGCCCGCCCATCCAGGTCCGGCGGCGACGGGCGTGGCGCAGCCGCAGCGCGAGACGGTCCCGCCGGTGCCGGTCGAGACCAAGTCGCGCCTGTCCAACGCCCTGCGCCGCGGCCGGTTCGTGACCGGCATCGAACTGACGCCGCCCCCCGGCTTCGGCCAGGACATCGTCGCGCAGCAGGCCCGCGAGGCGCAGATCAACGGTCTCGATTTCGTGCTGGTCAACGACGGGTCCGGCAGCCGGGCCCGCATGAGCGCGCTGGCGACGGCGGTCACGGTGGAGCAGGTCGCGGGAGTCGAGGCGATCCTCCAGTACTGCTGCCGCGATCACAGCCTCCACGCCATGCAGGCCGATCTGCTCGGCGCCCACGCGCTCGGGCTCCGCAACTTGTTGGTCGTCACCGGGCGGCCCTTGCGCCGCACCGAGTATCCGGATGCGACCGCGGTGTTCGACGTCGACTCGATCGGCCTCACGAACGTCGCCGATCGGTTCAACCACGGCGAGGACGTCGGTGGGCAGTTGATTGGCGCGCCGACCGCGTTCCACATCGGGGTCGCGGCCAATCCGACCGCCGTGATGCCCGATCGCGAGCTCTCCCGATACCGCTACAAGGTGGAGGCCGGGGCCGAGTTCGTCGTGATGGGGCCGATCTACGACGTGGACGCCCTGAAGCAGTTCCTGGACGACATCGGCGACCGCCGCGTGCCGGTCCTGGCGGTCGTGCGGGCCTTCGAGTCGGCCCGCCAGGCCGAGCAGCTGGCGAACGAAGAACCCGGCGTCAACGTACCGGAGACATTGGTGCAGCGCATGGCCGACGCCGAGCGTCAGGAGCGCGAAGCCGACGAGGCGCTGGCCATCGCGCGCGAGTTGGTTGTCGCCATCCGTCCGCTGGTGGCTGGCATCATCGTCGCCGGCGAGGGAGGCAAGGTGTCGGCAGCGCTCGAGATTCTCGGCGTGCTCGGCGAGTTGCCGGCGGCGCCGGTGGCCGGCGCGGCGCCCGAGGCGGCCCCGGTTCAGTTGGAAGGCACATGGTAGACTGCCGCCACACGAGCAGCAGGGGAGCCCATTGATGGCATTGTTCGGGCAGGATCGGTCGCGCACCGAGGACGAGCTTCTGCAGGGCGACGCGGCGACTCGCGCCTTGTCGGTGACGGCCGTCGAGAACGACTTCGTCGAGCGCGTCTACGAAAAGCTCGCGAGCGTCTACGACCTGACCTTCGGGCCGACGCTGCATCCCGGACGCGTGCAGGCGCTGCAGCGCATGCAGATTCATCCCGGGGACACGATCCTCGAGGTGGGCGTCGGCACCGGCATCAACTGCTCGATGTACCCGAGCAACAGCGAGATCACCGGTATCGACTTCTCGGACGGCATGCTCGAGAAGGCTCGTGAGCGTGTTGCGCGCAAGGGGCTGACCAACGTCAGGCTGCTGCAGATGGACGCGCAGGACCTCAAGTTCGAAGACAACAGCTTCGACATCGTCTACGCGCCCTACCTCATCAGCGTGGTGCCCGATCCGGTCAAGGTCGCCACCGAGATGCGCCGCGTCTGCAAGCCCGGCGGCCGCATCATCTTCCTGAACCACTTCCTCAGCCCGAACAAGCTGCTGTCGAAGGCCGAGCGGAGCATCTCGCCGCTCACCGTCCACATCGGCTTCAAATCGGACCTCGACCTGCCGGCGTTCCTCGCCCAAGCCGACCTGCAGCCGGTGTCGATCGAGAAGGTCAACATCCCGCGCATCTGGTCGCTGGTCACCTGCATCAAGGACTAGGAAATCGGCAGTCGGCAGTCGGCAGTCCGACGATCACGGAGTCTCCGCGTAGTCGGCCTGCCACACATGAGCCGCTACACCATCGACCATCACCCGGAGGTCGTGGAGTGGATCAAGCGCCTCCGTTGAGAGTCGCGAGCGGCCGGGCTGGGACAGCTGGCCTATCACGGAGACTTCGACATTCCGCATTGAGCATTGAGCATTGAGCATTGAGCATTGAGCATTACGCGATGCTGTGACGCTTTGCGTCACAGCATCGCGCTGAGCATGCCGGCGGCGACGTCGGCGCCGTTCACGAGCGGCCGCGCCGCCGGCCGCGGCTGGGCCAGCAGCGCCGCAACGTCCTCGTCCCATCGCGCGGTGGCCATCGCGTCGTTGTCGATGTAGCGGCAGCGCAGGACCCCGGGCATCTGCGCCACCATCACCGGGTACTCCGCGAAGCGGCCGCGGCCGGTGTAGAGCAGCGCCGTGTCGTTGGCGACGCACTCGGAGACGATGCCGTACCCGGGTTTGGAGGCCACGACGTCACAGGCCGCGACCAGGTCCTCGTATCGAACGCCCAGATCGTCGAGCCGCTCGCGATCCACGTGCAGCGCATCGGCGGGAGCGTCGAGCGGCGCGTGGGCGGCGCCGCCGGACAGCACCACGCGGTAGGGCGCGTCGGCGTGCTGCGCCAGGCGCATGCCGGCGACACCGTATCCACCGAACGAGATCAGGACGAGCGGCCGGCTGTCGTCGGCCCCGATGGCTCGCCGCACGTCGCCGGGATCGCGGCGCGAACGCCGGGCGATCCACGGGTAGTCGAGCACCGTCGAGAACGTGGCGAACCCCCCGTGCATCGGCAGCCGCCACGCCGCGTCGGTCTCGGCGTAGCGGGCACCGAGCCGCGCCGGCAGTTCACCGTGTTCCGGGTGGTCGGCGGCCAGGTCCTCGTAGATCCAGTCCCAGGTGAAGTTGGCGAGTACGACCGAGGCGGCCCCGGCGAGCCTGGCGGCGGTGGATGCCAGGGGCGGCGCGTCGGAGACCACCACACGCACGCCCTGCGCGCACAAGCGCGCGGCGAGCGCCGCGGCTCGCGTGTCGGCGCCGGCCTCGAAGCGCGACGCAATGTCGAGCGTCGCCGGGATGTCGATGGCCAGGCTGTCGTGCTGGATGGCGCCCGTGTCGAGCGCTTCCTCGACGATCGTCACCGGCACTCGGATCGTGCGGTCGAGCAGCCAGCGCGAGGCGCGCGTGCAGACGATGACCGGCTGGTCCGGCCGGAGCGCTCCAAACGCGTTGATGACTTCGACCTGCCGGCTGGCGTGCCCGAAGCCGTGGCCGGAGATGCAGAACGCGACTGCCACCGTCAGTTGACGACGGCAGGTTCGGTCGGCGCGACCGGCGGCACGGCCCCGGTGTCGCCGGTCGGTCCGTCCACGGCGGCGCCGAGCGCGATTGCGACGACCTCTTCGAACGTCGCCACCGGCTTGAACGTCATGTCGCGTCGCGCCTCCGGTGACAGTTCATCGAGATCGATCTCGTTCTGGGCCGGCAGCACGACGATCTTGACGCCCTGACGACGGGCCGCGAGCGCCTTCTCCTTGATGCCGCCGACCGGCAGGACGAGGCCGCTGAGCGTGATCTCGCCGGTCATCGCGACGTCGGGCGTCACCGCCTGCTGCCGCGCCGCCGACAGGATCGCCGTCGCCATGGTGACGCCGGCCGACGGTCCATCCTTGGGAATCGCGCCGGCCGGCACGTGCAGGTGCAGGTCGTGCTTGCCGAACAGGTCGTCGGAGATGCCGAGAGCGCCGGCCCGTGAGCGGACGTGACTGAGCGCCGCGCGCGCCGACTCCTGCATCACGCTCCCGAGCTGACCGGTCAGCACCAGCTGACCTTTTCCGCCAGGCAGCAGCGTGGCCTCGACGTAGAGGACGTCGCCGCCGGTCTCGGTCCAGGCCAGTCCGGTCACCACGCCGGGGCGCGACAGGCGGAACGGCGCGTCGTTCTTGATCTTCGGCGGGCCGAGATAGTCCGGCACGTGCTCGCCGTCGACGCGGAACGGTGCCTCCAGCGTCACCGTCGACATCACCGGCAGGTCGGGCCTCTTCATCGGATCGCCGACCGGCGCTTCCGGTGTGTCGCGGTCCGGGTCCGCCGGTGGCGGCGGATCGCCTTCCGGTGGTTCGACCGGATGTGGCACGCCCGGCGTCTCCCGCGGATCGGGATCCTCGAGCGGCGGTGCCGGCGTGCCAGGCTCGCGCCCGGGCCCGGGTGGCGGCGGCAGTGTCGGCGGCTCGGGCGGCGGCGGCACGTCGACCGTGGCGAGCCCCGTGTCGTGGCCACGGCCCGTGGTGTCCACGCCGGCCACGCGGGCGGCGAGTTTGCGGGCGATCGTGCCGACCTGGCGTTCCAGGCTGCGTACCCCCGCCTCGCGCGTGTATTCGCGGATCACGCGGCTCAACGCCTCGTCGGTGAGGTCGAGGCCATCGACGGGCAGGCCGTGCTCCTTCATCTGCCGCGGGATCAGATAGCGGCGCGCGATGTGCGACTTGTCCTCCTCGGTGTATCCGCTGAGGCTGATGATCTCCATGCGGTCCAGGAGCGCCGGATGGACGGTCGACAGATTGTTCGCCGTGGCGATGAACAGCGTCTTCGACAGATCGACAGGCACTTCGAGGTAGTGGTCGCGGAACGTATGGTTCTGCGCCGGGTCGAGCACCTCCAGCATCGCCGCGGCCGGGTCGCCCGAGAAGCCGCCGGCCTGCAGTTTGTCGATCTCGTCGAGCATGAACACGGGGTTCATCGAGCCGGCCTGCTTCAGGGCCTGCACCAGGCGCCCGGGCATCGATCCGATGTAGGTGCGGCGATGCCCCCGGATCTCGGCCTCGTCGCGCACGCCGCCGAGCGAGATCCGGACGAACTTGCGGTTCATCGCCCGCGCGATCGACTGGCCGAGCGACGTCTTGCCCACCCCGGGGGCGCCGGCGAAGCAGAGGATCGGCCCCTTCATGTCGTTCTTCAGTTTCCGCACCGCCAGGTACTCGACGATCCGGTCCTTCACCTTGTCGAGGTCGTAATGGTCCTCGTCGAGCACCGCCCTGGCGGCGCGCGGATCGAGCCGATCCTCGGTGGTCGTGCTCCACGGCACCTCGAGCACCCAGTCGAGGTACGTGCGGACCATCTGGTACTCGGGCGAGGCCTGCGACATGCGCTCGAGCCGATCGACCTCGCGCGTCGCCGCCTTGAGCACGGCCTCGGGCAGCTTCGCATCGTCGATGCGCCTGCGCAGCTCGGCGATCTCCTGCCCTTCTTCCTCACCGAGTTCGCTCTGGATCGCCTTCAGCTGCTGGCGCAGGTAGTACTGGCGCTGGGCGTCGCTCATCTCCTGCTGGGCCTGCGACTCGATCTTGCCCTTCAGTTCGAGCAGTTCGACCTCGCGGCGCAGGGCCGCCGTGATCGCACTGAGCTTGACGCGCAGATCGTCCTGCTCGAGGAGGAGCTGCTTGTCCTCGGGCTTCATGTCGATGAGCGTTGCGAGCAGGTAGACGAGCCGCAGCGGTTCGTCGATGCCCGATACGATCGAGCGCAGGTCCGGCGACAGGCCGGTTGCCAGCGAGAAGGCCTTCTCGACGAGGTCGCGCAGGGTGCGCAGGTACGCGTCGATCTCGAGGCCGGCCGCATCGGGCTCTGGCGCTGCGCTGATCTCCGCGTCCATCACGTTGCCGTCGCGGGTGACGTGATCGAGGCGGACACGCGCCACGCCTTCGACGAGGATCTGCAGCCCCATGGCGCCCTTGGCCATCTGGCGGATCACGGCCACCGTCCCGACCCGGCGCAATTGGCCCGGCTGCGGGTCGTCGGCATCGCCGACCTGCATCACGAGCACCAGCATGCGGTCGCCGGCGAGGGCGCGGTTGACGGCGTCGACCGACACCGCACGATTCACGGCCAGCGGCTGCACGGTGAGCGGGAAGACCACGGTGCTGCGCAGCGGCAGGACGGGCAGGTGCGATGGAAGCGGGGGATCCTGAGCGGCAGTGTCAGCCACGAAGCGTCATCTCCACGAGTGCGGCGCGGCGGCCCGAGTGCCGGCGCGTCTCCTATAGGACGTACGGACTGCAATGCCTGTCCGTCGGACCCAGCCGTTCGTCCGGGGGGCGCGTGACGCGCCCGCCGCATGACGGGACTCCTCGCGGCAGTCTATCAGCGGCGCGTGAGGACGCCGCGCTATGATGCCGGGCATGCTGACGATGCGTCCGCAGGCGAGCGAGTATGCCGACTATTACGCCAGGTACATCGGTCGCGTCCCCGACGGCCAGTGGCGCGCCCGGCTCGAGGCTCAGGCGGATGAGTACCGCGCGCTCGTGGCCGGGCTGGACGAGGACACCGCCGGTCTGCCGACCGCACCAGGCAAGTGGTCGGTGACGCAGACGCTGATGCACGTGGCCGATGCCGAGCGGGTGTTCGCGTTCCGCCTGTTGTGGTTTGCGCGCGCCGACGGTGCCGCGCTGCCAGGCTTCGATCAGGACAAATGGATGGCCTCGCTGACCGGCGTGCCGCTCACGCTCGCCGACGCGCTCGAGGACATCGCCATGACGCGGCAGGCCACGCTGAGCCTGCTGAAATCGGTGCCCGACGAGTTCGCCGATCGGAAGGGCGTGGCGAGCGACAACCCGATCACCGTGCGCGCCCTGGCCTGGATCATCGTCGGCCACGCCCAGCACCATCTCGATCTGCTGCGCGACGCGTTGGATGAGCAGGCGTAATTGCAGAATTTCAGGACGTTCACAATTTCATCATCACTGCCAGTGTTCGACGGATGGCGGTGAACGTGAAATTCTGAAATTCTGAAATTTGGCAATTCTCAATACACGCCCGGCAGCATCCGCCAGCGCACCAGCCGTTGGTAGGCGCGGTACGGCTCGCCGAAGCTCTCGACCAGGCTGCGTTCCTCGAACGGGATCGCGACTCCGAGATAGACGACGCTGACGACGGCGAACAGCAGGCGCGTCGACGTCATGATTGGCGCGCCGGCGACAAACAGCAGCCAGCCGAAGTAGATCGGGTGCCGGACGAACCCGTAGAGACCGCGCGTCTCCAGCGCCTGGCCGGCCGCGGCACTGCGTGGCGGCGTGAGGCCCATCAACTCACGAACGCTCAAGGTGCGGGCGGCGAGCAGCGTCACCACGACGCCCGCGCCCTGGATCGCCGCGCCCACGTACCACCAGGGTCCGCGCAGCGCATACCACTGGCCGGGCAATGGTTGCCACAACACCGTGCAGGCGAGGAACAGCACGCTCGCGACGATCACGTAGAGCGATCGTTCGGCTTCGGCGCCGATCCGGGCATGCAGCCAGCGCTTGAACGGCGTCCGCGCCAGCACGCTGTGGTGGAGCGCGAACACGCTGAAGATGACCACGTTCCACGCCAGCGCCGGCCACGCCGCGGTGCCGGCGGGCGCCACCGCGTCGTAGCGCTGGAAGTACATCTTGCCGCCCACGGTGAGCGACGCCAAGAAGAGAAGGGCGCCGACGACCCTCAGCAGGGCCAGCGTCGTCGCGGGAACAGGGAGAGTCGTCACGGATCAGCTCGCGGGCCGCATAGTATAGTGCCGCTCATGCGGTCCTCCCCCCGCATCGCGATCTCCGGCATCGGCGTGGTCTCGCCGTACGGGGCCGGTCGCGAATGCTATTGGACGCAGGTGCGGCACGGCCGCAGCGCCACCCGCCGCATCGTCGAGTTCGATCCCTCACCCTACACCTGCCAGGTCGCGGCGCCTCTGCCGGCGATGTCGATCGACCAGGCACCGAAGCTCGACGCGCACCCGTCCGCGTCGAACCACGACAGCGAGACGCTGCTGCGCGAACGCGCCGATGCGCGGCGCTACTCACGCGCCTCGCTGGCCGGTGTGATCGCGGCGCGAGAAGCGTGGCGCGACGCCGGACTGCGTCTCGGCGAACCCGACGCCGGCGTCATCATCGGCACCGGTGGCGGCGGCATCGAACTGGGCGAGCGCCAGTATCGTGAGTTCTTCACCGACGGCCTGAAGCGGGTGACGCCGTACGCGATTCCCGTCTCCATCTGCGGCATGCTGTCGAGCGAGATCTCGATGGCCCTGCAGCTGCACGGGATCAGCCATGTGCTGTCGACCGGCTGCACGAGTTCGACCGACGCGACGGGGTACGCGATCAGCCTGCTTCGCGCCGGCGAGGCGGACGCGCTGTTGTGCGGCGGCGTCGATGCCTGCGTCACGCCGGGGATGATCTACGGGTTCTCGCGCATGCGTGTCGTGTCCACTGCCTTCAACGACACTCCGGAACTCGCGTCGCGCCCCTTCGACCAGGCGCGCGATGGCTTCGTCCTGGGGGAGGGTGCGTGGATGTACGTGCTCGAACGGGAGGACCGGGCCCGCGCCCGCGGGGCTCACGTCTACGCCGTGCTCGAAGGCTACGGGTCGACGTGCGACGCCTACCATCGCGTCCAGATGGATCCCGAGGGCCATCAGATCGTGCGCGCGATGCAACTCGCCCTGGCACGCGCCAGCCGCGCCCCCGAGTCGATCGGCTACGTCAACTTCCACGGCACCTCCACGCAGCTCAACGACGCGATCGAGATCCGGTGCGTACGGGGCGTGTTCGACGGACACGCGAGCCGCCTGCACGGCTCGTCCACCAAGTCGATGGTCGGGCACCCCCAGGGCGCCAGCGGCGCGTGCGGCATCGTGACGACCGCGCTGGCGCTCGATCGCGGCTTCCTGCCGCCGACGATCAACGTGGCGCATCTCGATCCGGCCTGCGACATGGACGTCCTGCCCAACACCGGGCGGGCCGCGCAGGTCGAAGCCGCGCTCTGCAACTGCCTCGGCTTCGGTTCCAAGAACAGCGCCATCGTGATGGCCAGCGCGCAGGCGTGACGACGTGGCGCGCGCCGACGTCATCGTCTCGGGCGCCGGTCCGGCGGGCGCGTTCGCTGCCACGATCCTGGCGCGCGGCGGCGCCTCGGTGCTGCTCCTCGATCGCGCGACGTTTCCACGCCACAAGCTGTGCGGCGACACCATCAATCCCGGCGGACTGGCGCTCCTGCGGCAGGCCGGTCTGGCCGATCCCGTCGAGGCGCACGGGCTGCCGCTGGACGGCATGCTCGTGACCGGCGGCAGTGGCGTGCGCATCAGCGGCACCTACGGCGCCGGCATGGTGGGCCGGGCCTGGGCGCGCTCGGCCTTCGACGAGCATCTGGTGCGTGCCGCCGCGGCGGCGGGCGTCGACGTACGCACAGGCGTGCGCGTCACCTCGCCGGTGTTCGACGCGCGGGGCCGGGTCGGCGGTGTCGCGCTGCGGCTGCCGTCCGGCGGCAGCGAGGTGTGCCGGGCGCGATGGACGATCGCCGCCGAGGGCCGGCGATCGCCGTTGGCACTGGCGCTCGGCCTCAGCGCGCATCCGCGTACGCCGCGGCGCTGGGCGATTGGGACGTATGCCGAAGGCGTCGAGGATCTCGGCGGCTACGGCGAGATGCACGTGCGCGCGGGTCATTACATCGGCGTGGCGCCGGCGGCGGGCGGGTTGGCGAACCTGTGCCTCGTGACGGCCGGCGGCGAGCGCGTGCCCGATCCCGGCGCCCGCTTGTGGCGTGCCGTCCGGCAGGATCCGGCGCTTCGTGACCGGTGCGCGCGGGCGCGCCAGGTGGCGGCCGCCGTGATGCTCGGCCCGCTGGCGGTGGATGCGCGCGCGGCCGGCGTGCCCGGCCTGCTGCTGGCCGGCGATGCGGCAGGGTTCATCGATCCGATGACCGGCGACGGGCTGTATCTCGCGCTGCGGGGCGGACGACTCGCAGCCGATGTTCTTTTGCACGCCACGGGCCTGGACGACGAGGCGATCGTCGCGCGGCTCGGGCAGGATCGACGCGCGGCGCTCGGCGCGAAGCTGCGTTTCAACCGTGTCGTGCGCACGCTCGTCGGCTGGCCGCTCGGGTTGCGTCTGGGCGCGATGGGCGCGGCGTGGGTGCCGTCGGCTCTCCGGCACGTCATCGCCATGGCCGGAGACGTCGGCGCGGCCCGGCGCGCCACCGCATGATGGCGCCGCCGCCCGTCGCGCTGCTGGTGATTGCCCTGGCGATGGCGCTCGAGGCGCGCCTCGCCTCGGCCAACGAGGCGCGGCTCTTCGCGGCGGGCGCACGCCTCGTGCCCGATCCCAGCTACCCACCGATGCGGGTGGTCTACCCGGCCGGCTTCGTGCTCCTGTGTCTGGAAGGCTGGTGGCGCGGTGCGACGTGGGACGGATGGGCGCTGGCCGGGCTGGTCGTCTTCGCGCTCGGCAAGGCGATCAAGTACGCCGCCATGGCTGCGCTTGGCGAGCGATGGAGCTTCCGCGTGGTCGTCCTGCCGGGCGCCCCGCTGATCGACACCGGCGTCTACCGCTACCTCCGGCATCCCAACTACGTGGGCCTGGCCGGCGAGATCGCCGGCGCCGCCCTCTGGATGCACGCGCCGATCGCCGGTACCCTGTTCGCCGTGACGTTCGGCTCGCTACTCGTGCGGCGGATTCGCGTCGAGGAACGGGCGCTCGGTTTCGCACCGCGCGCATGAGTACGCCCCTGCCTGCCAGTGTGCCGGCGTCGCGACCCGTCTGGGTCACGCTGCTCGACGTCGCGATCGCGGCGACCGTCGTGCTGTTCCTGTCGGCCATCCTGACCGGCGGGCTGCGGGTGCGGTTCGACGACGTCCGTATCACGGCCGAGTCGCTCGGAAAGATCGGGACGGTCCTCGTCCTGCTGCTGGTCCTGCGCACCTGGAGCTGGCGACGCGATACCTGGTGGGGCAACGCCGCGGCGTGGGGCCGGCGCGTCTGGCGCGACGCGACGCTGCGTCGTGTCCTGCCGTGGGTGCTCACGACGCGTCTGCTCCTTCTCTACGCCACCTATCTCGGCGTGATCGTCGTGGGGTATCCCGGCGGCGAGCCGCCGTTCCGCACGTCGCCGAACGAGTTCCGCAACCTGCTGGCGCGCTGGGACGCAGGCTGGTACGCCGGCATCGCCGAGAGCGGCTACAACTACTGGGGGAACGCCAGCACGCAGACAAACGTCGCGTTCTTCCCGGCTTACCCGTTCACCGTGCGTGCGACCGCCGCCGTGCTCGGCGCCCGCTGGGGCTCGCCGGACGACCCCGCCGATTCCTTCGAGCGATTCACCGAACGGCGGCAGGTGCGCCTCCTGCACGCCGGCTGGCTCGTGTCGGTCTGCGCGTTCACCGGCGGCCTGGTCTTCCTGTACCGGCTGGCACGGGACCTGACCGACTCGGAGGACGCGGCGATTGCCGCCGTGTCGCTGACCGCCACCTACCCGTTCGCGTTCTTCTACGGGGCGGTGTACACCGAGGGCCTGTTCTTCCTGTGCGCGACCGCGGCAACGTACTACTTCCGGCGACGCGCCTGGGGGTGGGCAGCGCTGGCCGGACTGGTCGCGGGACTCTCGCGGCCCAACGGCTGCCTGCTGTCGGTGCCGCTCGGTCTGATGGCGCTCGATGCCTGGCGGCGCGACGACTACCGCTGGCAGACGCTCGCGGCGGCGCTACCGACGGCAGCGTGCGCCGGGTTCGGCATGCTCGCCTTCACGTGGTGGCTCCATGGACAGACGGGTGAGTGGTTGCTGTGGATGAAGGCGCACGGCGCCTGGGGTCGTCAGTTCAGCGGTGTGCACGTGCTCGCGCAGCAGCGCTGGCGCGACCTCATGGGCTTCGGTTTCTATGGCTACACCGTCGTGCACGCGGTCGAGATCCTGAACATGGCCGCGACGATGCTGGTCGTCGGCGTCAGCTGGCCGCTCGGGCGACGGTTCGGCTGGGCGTGGAGCGCGTTCCTGCTCGTGACCGTGCTGCCGCCGCTGTTCATGGGCGGGTTCCTGTCCATGGGGCGGGTCACGTCGACGCTGTTCCCGCTGTTCATCTACCTGGGCTGGCGCATCCGGCGCGAGGCGCTGCCGTTCGTCTGGATCGTCACCTTCGGCCTCCAGGTCGCCCTGGCGGTCATGCACTTCACGTGGAGGCAGGTCTACTGAGCGTCATGCGGCCATCCGAACGGCGGGTTGCCACGTCCTACTGAGGACCATCGTCCGCGGCTGCGGACCATGCGAGGTGTCTCCTGGGGCCGATGACACGTGTGCATATAATGCGGGCACAGGCGCAGATGTCGCAGTGGCGCGCCACGTGCGCACTCTCAGCCCGCCACGTGATGCGGTCGATGTGCCGCATCGGACTCGTCCTCGGGGGGGTGTGCCTGCCAGCCGGCACAGCCGCGGCGCAGACGCCGCCTTTCACCGTCCCCCGGCTCATCACCCCGACCGTCAGCGGACTGCGCGCGCAGGCGCAGGCCGCGCCGGCCGCCGAACCGATTCCCGCCTGGCGTGCGCCGCTGGCGGCAGGCAAGTTCGACGCGGCGCTGGCCGCCGCTGGCGACACGGCCTGGGTCCGCTCCTACATCACGGGCCGCCAGGCGGAACGCCGCGGTGCCCTCGACGAAGCCGAACAGGCGTTTCGCCAGGCGCTGACGTCAGAGCCGGCGGGCGAGCCTGCGCTGGCGCTCGGGGAAGTCCTGACGCGACGAGGCCGGCGCGAGGAAGCGCTGCCACTGTGGCAGTCGGTGCTCCGCGCCGGGCAGACGCAGCGCACGGGCGCCACGATGGCGCGCGCCGCGCTCGCCGCCCAGGCGCTCGGACAGGTCCGCCTCGCCAACGCCTACTTCCAGACGGCGGCCAACCTGTCGCCCGACGACCCGCACATCCATACGAAGTGGGGCGACCTGTTCCTCGACAAGGACAACGTCGCCGAAGCGCGATCGTCCTACGAGACGGCCCTCAAGGCCGACCCGGCACACGTCCCGGCGCTGATCGGCATGGCGCGGGCGCTGGCCGACACCAACCCGAGCGGCGCCGAAGCCGCGGCGCGGCAGGCCATCGCCATCGATCCCGCGCAGCCCGACGCCTGGACGCTGCTGGCCTCCGAGGCGATGGATGCGAGCAAGCGCGACGAGGCCCGCGCCGCGATCGCCCGCGTCCTGCAGGACAACCCGCAGCACGTCGAGGCGCTCGCCCTGTCGGCCGCGCTCGCCCAGATCGAGGACCGCAAGGAGGATGTCGCCAGCTTCACGGCGCGGGCGTTGGCGATACACCCGCGCAACGCCGACGTGCCGCGCATCATCGGCGACCGCCTCGCCCGACACTATCGCTTCGACGAGGCCGTCCGGTTCCTGCGCGAGGCCGTCGCGCTCGATCCCGGCAACAGCCGCGCGCAGGCGGCGCTCGGGCTGCACCTGATGCGCACCGGCGACGAAGCCGAGGCGCGCAAGGCGCTCGACGCGGCGTTCTCCAACGATCCGTTCGACACAGTCACCTACAACCTGCTCAGCCTGCTCGACACGCTGGACAAGTTCGTCACGGTGCCCGCCGCGAACCTGACCGTGCGCCTGCACGAGCAGGATGCCGCGGTGCTCCAGCCGTACCTCGTGCCGCTCGCCGAACAGGCGCTGGCCGCCCTCTCGCGCCGCTACGACTTCACGCCGGCCGGACCGATCCTCCTCGAGGTGTTCCCGCGGCACGACGACTTCGCCGTCCGCACCGCCGGACTGCCCGGCATGATCGGCGCGCT
>CBIHOS010000125.1:0-14819 GCA_966211945.1 uncultured bacterium | reverse complement strand
ACCCGATACCCGATACCCGATACCCGGTTCCCGCGTGCGCTTCTCGGCCGGCTTGGGACAAGCGGCCCTACCGGAGTTCCCGATCACGACTCGTCGCTCCCCGTGCGCCGCTTCCGCTTGATCTCGCGCCAGCCTTCGAGGCGCCGCGCGATCTCCTTCTCGAAGCCGCGATCGGTGGGACGGTAGAAGCGCCGGCCCTGCAGCGACGCCGGCAGGCAGTCCATACCGGTCACGGCATCCGGCGCGTCGTGCGCGTACTCGTAACCTTTACCGTACTCCAGCTGCTTCATCAGCCGGGTCGGCGCATTGCGTAAGTGCAGGGGCACCGGTTCGGCCTCGTCGCGCCTCGCCGCGTCGGCGGCCTCGCCAATCGCCGCGTAGACCGCGTTGCTCTTGGGGGCGGTGGCCAGGTAGACGGTGGCCTGGGCGAGTGCCGTGTTCGCTTCGGGCATCCCGAGCAGGTGGGCCGCCTGCTGTGCGGCGACGGTCACGACCAGCGCCTGCGGATCGGCGTTGCCGACGTCCTCCGATGCGAAGCGCACCAGGCGGCGCGCCACGTACATCAGGTCCTCGCCCGATTCGAGCATCCGCGCCAGCCAGTACACGGCGGCGTCGGGGTCGCTGTTGCGCAGCGACTTGTGGAGCGCCGAGATCAGGTTGAAGTGCTCCTCGCCGCTCTTGTCGTAGCGCAGCGATCGCCGCGCGACCAGCGATGCCAGATGCTCGCGGGTCAGCCGCCTCGGACTGTCGTCGGGCACGACGCTGGCCGCCAGTTCCAGCAGGTTGAGGGCGCTGCGGGCATCGCCGTTGGCGTACACGGCCATCGCCTCGAGCACGCCGTCCTCGACGTCGAGCGGGTGCGCGCCGAGACCGCGCTCGGCGTCGCCGACGGCGCGCGCGAGGATCGTCACGATCGCCTCGGTGGTGAGCGGCTGCAGGACGAAGACCTTCGATCGCGACAGCAGCGCCGCGTTCACCTCGAACGACGGATTCTCCGTCGTCGCGCCGACGAGGACGATGTCGCCGGCCTCGACGTGGGGCAGGAAGGCGTCCTGCTGGGCGCGGTTGAAGCGGTGGATCTCGTCGACGAACACGACGGTGCGCGCGCCGTCGCGCTGGCGCGCGAGCGCGGCGTCGGCCATCACCTGCTTGACGTCCTTGACGCCCGAGAGCACGGCGCTGAACGCGACGTACCGCGCGGCCGTGGCCTGCGCAATCGCCCGCGCCAGCGTCGTCTTGCCGGTGCCGGGCGGACCCCACAGGATGACCGACTGCAGGACGTCGCGGTCGATCGCTTCCCGCAGCGGACGACCTGGCGCGAGCAGCGGCTCCTGCCCGACGATCTCGTCGATCGTGCGCGGCCGCATGCGATCGGCGAGTGGCGTGTGACCGCCTGCGCGCGCTGGTCCGTCGAGGGGCTGGCCGCGCGGCTCGTCCATCGGTCCGAACAGCGACGGCTCGCTCATCGTGAGCGCCCGCGCTGGCGCGCCGCCTCGAACAGCACGAGACTGACCGCCACGCCGACATTGAGCGACTCGACCGGCGCGCGCATCGGAATGCGGATGTGCTGGTCGGCGAGGGCGAGGACCGATGCCGGCAGGCCGGCGCCCTCGGCACCGGCACAGATGGCGATCGGCCCCGACAGATCGGCGTCGTCCAGCAGGGTGTCGCCAGCGGCGGCCAGCGCCACCACCCGGAGACCGCCGGTGCGCCACGCATCGAGCGTCGGTTCGACCACGTCCACCCGCGCCAATGGCAGCCGAAGCGCGCTGCCCATCGACCCGCGCAGCACCTTCCAGCCGAGGGGGTGGGCCGAAGCGGCGTCGGCGAGCAGGCCGGTCGCACCGGCGGCCTCGCTGCTGCGGCACAGCGTGCCGAGATTGCCGGGATCCTGGACGCCGATCGCGACGGTCACCAGGGCCGGGTCCGGATTGCGCAGCACATGCGGATCACGCAGCGACACATCGGCGAGCGCGACGATGCCGCTCGGTGTGCGGGTGGGGCTGGCCGCGTCGAGGACGGCAGGGGTCACCTGATGCACGTCGATGCCCCGCCGCCCGGCGGCGACGAGCAGCGTGGCGATCTCGTCGCGGCGATCGGCCCCCTCGGCCACGAGCAGGGCATGCAGGGGGACGAGTGCGGCGAGCGCATCGGACACGAGGTGAGGGCCGTCGAGGAGGACTTCGCCTTCCCGTCCGTCGGCGGCGTCACGGCAGCGCGAGACGAGCGGATGGCGGCGGCTGGTGATGGTCAGGGCAGGCATTCGGAGGCGCCCGGGACGGCGGGCCCCCCTATGGTAAGATTTCCGCGTCGTTGGCCCAACCGAAGCGGGCTCGCGGGCACATGGGGTGCCAGCGGCGATCCCGCCGCGCCATCGAGGGAACGACGAAAGTGCTAGAAGTCAAAGCGCAACTGCTGAAGAAATTCGAGGACGAGATCTCCGCGCTGGATCGCGAGCTCAAGACCGAGCTCCCCAAGGAGATCCAGCGTGCGCGCGAGCTCGGCGATCTGCGTGAGAACGCGGAGTATCAGGCGGCCAAGGAACGGCAGACGTTCCTGCAGGCGCGCATCGGCATGCTGAAGAAGCGCATGGCCGACATCTCGCTGATCAATCTCGACAAGATTCCTCAGGGCAAGGTGGCGTTCGGGTCCACGGTCACCCTCCGCGAAGAGGGTGAAGGCACCGTCGTCTATCAGCTCGTGATGCCCGAGGACGCCGACGCGGGCAAGGGCCTCATCTCGACGGCGTCGCCGATTGGTCGCGCGCTGCTCGGTAAGGAAGAGGGCGACGAGGTCACCGTGCCCACCCCCAATGGCCAGCGTGCCTTCGAGCTCCTCAAGCTCGTCACCATTCACGACTAGCGGCGCGCCCGACGCGCTCGCCCCGAATCTGGCCATCGGGCCGGGCACGCCTTACGCGCCCCGTCTGCGGACGGCGCTCGTCTTCACGGGGACGGGCTCGGCCGGGGCGTATCACGCGGGCGTGATGAAGGCGCTGGCGGAAGCCGGCGTGAAGGTGGACCTCGTCGCCGGCCGCGGCATGGGCGCGGCCAGCGCGATGCTCGCCGCGCTCGATGGCGGCACGCGGCTCTGGCAGCCGTCCGGCGCGTGGAGCGGATCGCGCGCCGCCCACCTCTACGGATGGCGCCTGCCGTGGCGGGTGGTGGGCTGGGCCCTCGCACTCTGCTTCCTCGTGCTGGCGCTGCCGGTGCTGGTCCAGGTCGTCACCGCGCTGCTGTACCCCTTTGCTTACGCATTGCACCTGACGGGTCTCGACGGCGAGGGCCGCCTCGCCAGGGCGTTCGTCGACACCATCGCCGCGACGTTCCATCACGCGCTGTTCGCGCAGGTCATTCCGCGCGTGGCCGTGCTCTCGCTGCTGGCCGCCGGTCTCTTCCTGGTGGGCGAGTACCTGCTGCGCGTCCGCAGCCACGGTCGCCGCCGCGTCGACGGCCGTCCGTGGTGGATTGCGCTCGGGGCGCCGCTCGACGGACAGAAGGCGTTCGCGCACTTCGCGCAGGTCCTGTGGAACGGTCCCGTGTCGGGTGGCCGCACCGGAGACCGGCACGACCTCAGTCGGCGCTACATGGAGATGATCGCGGAAGGGTTGGGCCAGCCGGGCTCGGCCGAACTGCTGATCGTCGCGCACGACCTCGACACGCGCCGCGACCTCGTCTTCGCCGCGCTGCACGAGGGCTGGCGACGCCGATTCTTCGGCGACGATGCGACCGGTGCGCGGGCGAGTGAGGTCATCGATCTGCTGGGGAACGGCCGCGACCTCGCGATGGATGCGTTGCGCGCCGCCCTCGCCGTGCCGCTGGCGGCCGAACCGCACGCGCTGACCTTCCCGCTCGACGGCCCCTGGCGGGGCGAGACGCATCTGGTGGCCGACCGCCCGGAAGCGACGGTCCGGCTGCTCGAGGAGGTCTCGGCGGCCGGCGCCGAGCAGGTCATCCTCGTGAGTGCCGCATCGCCGCTGGCGGGACCGCACGGGCTCGCCGCGCGCCGCGCCGACCCCCGCGCCTGGCTCGGTGCGGCGATTGCCGGCCACGAGAGCGCCGGCGTGCGCGACGGCGCCACCGCGTTCTTCGATCGCTTCACGAGCGTGTACCACGTGCAGCCGGTGCACAACCCGCTCGGTCCGTTCGATCTGGCCGGCACGCACGACCCGCGGTCGGACCGGCACGCCGTGCTCGGCGAACTGGTGCGCCGTGGCTACGACGACGCCTACACGCAGTTCATCGTGCCGGTGGTCGGCGCCAGCGCGGAGGGGCTCGAACAGCCGCCGCCGATGGCCGTCGCCACGGTCGACGACCTGCCGCTGACGTAGATCCCCGACAATTGCAGAATCGCAGAATTGCAGAATTTCACGTGCAGCCCACACCGCCAGCGTCCGGGACATGCACGGTGGTGATGAAATTTTGAAATTCTGAAATCTGACATTCGAGAGATTCACCATGACCCCACGCAAGGGACTGGCGACGCGACTGCTGCACACCGCCGAGGGCGCGCAGCCCGGCGCGCTGCCGTTGACCACGCCGATCTACGAGACGACGACGTTCGTCTTCGACTCGTCGGCGGATCTGCAGCGCTGCATCGACGGCGAGTCCGACAAGTTCCTCTACTCGCGCTACGACAACCCGTCGATCAGGGCGCTCGAAGCCAAGCTCGCCGAGGCCGAGGACGCCGAGACCGCGATGGCGTTCGGCTCCGGCATGGGCGCGATCGCGGCAACACTCCTCGGACTGTTGTCGGCCGGCGACGAAGTGCTGTGCAGCGCCGCCATCTACGGCGGCACGCTGCACCTGCTGCAGTCGTTCCTGCCGCGGTTCGGCGTCACGGCGCGCTTCCTCGATCTGGAGGCGATGCGCGACCCGACCGCGTCGATCTCGCCGCGCACGAAACTGGTGTGGTTCGAATCGCCGATCAATCCGACGCTGCGCTGCCTCGACGTCGCGCGGCTGGCGCGGGCCTGCCGGGCGGCCGGCGTGCTGTCGGTGATCGACAACACCTTCGCGACGCCGTGCAACCAGCGGCCGCTGGCCGCCGGTGTCGACCTCGTGATGCACAGCGTCACCAAGTACCTGAACGGCCACAGCGACGTGACCGCCGGCGCGGTGATGGGGCGGCGCGAGCTGATGGAGCGGCTGGTGCCGGCGCGCAAGCTGATTGGCGCGATGATCGACCCTGCCGCTGCCTCGCTCGTCAGCCGTGGGCTCAAGACGCTGGAAGTGCGGATGGCGCAGCACAATGCCAACGCGCTGGGCCTGGCCAGGGCGCTCGAGGGAGACGCACGACTGGCCCGTGTGCACTATCCCGGCCTGCCGGCGCATCCCGACCACGCGATTGCCGCGGCGCAGATGCGCGGCTTCGGCGGCATCGTCACGATCGAACTGGCCGGCGGCTACGAGGCCGCAACCCGCTTCTTCGACCGGATTTGCGTGTTCCAGCGGGCCGCGAGCCTGGGCGGGGTGGAAAGCCTGTGCAGCCTGCCGGTGTTGACGTCGCAGTACGGCTGGACGGACGAGCAGCTGGCGCGAGCCGACGTCACCCGCGGCATGGTCCGTCTCTCGGTCGGACTCGAGACGCTCGACGACCTCATCGCCGACGTCGATCAGGCGCTCGGGTGATTGCACAATTGCAGAAGGTCACGACCACCGAAGCGCCTCGAAGGTTGGCGGTCGTGATGCAATTCTGCAATTCTGAACTGTGAAATTCTGGAACTGCTAACTTACGTGTGCGTCGTGACGACCAGCGCCGTGCCGACCTTCTCGTCCTTCTTCGCGCCGTTGGTGTCGTGCACGAAGCTCTCGGCGAGCCTGGCGATGACCGAGTTGATTTCCGGCGGGGTGTGGGCGTTGTAGCGCTCGGCGAAGGCGCGCAGCGGCACCACCGCCTTGGCCATCGCCCGGTGGCCGCCGGCGCTGCCGATCTCGCCGAAGTACTTGCGGACGAATTCACCGGCGTTGCGCGAGTACCCGAGGTTGCGCACCGACAGCACCAGCATGTCGTTGATCACGCCGGTCACGAACGTCCACTTCATCTCTTCCAGCTGCAGGAAGAAGTCGGCGGTGTAGGTGATGAAGTCCTCGCGCGGCACCTGTCCGAGGCTCGCCACGAAGAGGTCGCCGTGCAGGAGGCTGTCGCCCAGGCCCTTGACCACGGTGTGCAGCCGCTCCAGCGTGATGTCGGCGCCTTCCATCTTGCGAATCAGCGCCGCATCGGCCAGCGGGTAGAGATACGTGAACGCGTCGAGGTCCTGCCGGTTGGTGTGGCGGGCGAAGAACAGCGTGTCGGACTTGATCGCGTAGAGCATCGCGGTCGCGACCCGCTCGGAGACGTTCATGTCCACCGCGCGGAGATGGTCGGTGAGGATGGTGCTCGTCGATCCGTAGTCGGCGCGGATGTCCTTGAAGACCGCGGTGTAGCCCGGTTGTTCCGGGTGATGGTCGATGACCAGGTCGACGTGCGGCAGGTGGCCACCGAAGTAGTGCGGCTGGACGTCCACCGTGGCGACGCGGTCGAAGCTGGCGAACTGCTCCGGCGAGATCTTCTCGACGTGGATGTCGAGCAGGTGCGCCATCCGCACGTTCTCGGGCCGGCTCACGCCCTGCACCGCCCCGATGATCGCCGTCGTCTTGGTGCGGCGCAGCAGGTTGCGCAGCGCCAGTCCGCCGGCCAGGGCGTCGGGATCGGGCTCGTTGTGGAGCAGGATCAGGACGCGGTCGGCGTCGGCGAAATAGCGTTGGTACTGATGCACGCGGGCCCGGGTGACGCTGCGTTCGAGTTCGACGTGCAGCTGCGGGGCGAGCAGTTCGCCGAGCGTCAGCGTGAAGATCTCGGGGAACGCCGCCTTGGCCTCATCGGCCCGCCGCGTGCTGGCGCCCGTGGACACGACGTAGGTGAGGGTGCCGCCGGCATCGCGAACCGCGCCGATCAGGCGCTTCAGGCTCTTCTTGCCGGTGTCCTCGATGATGACGCAGGTGCTGGGGGTGAGGTCGACCTTGACGTAGGAGTCACAGCGGCTGCAATCGGTCACCGTGACCCGCAACCCCTCCTCGCTCAGTCGGCGCCCGAGCGGGCGGTTCTCGACGAGGAACTCGACGTCGAAACTCGGACTCAGCACCTGTTGAAGGGCGCGCATCACGAGCTCGTTCTGACAGACAGCCAGACACTTCATGAGCGTGTACGGGAGCCTGCCACGAGGCCGCTCCCACGGCCAAACCACGATTATACTCTTCTGACGATCGGCACATCGGCCCCGTTTCATGAGCCTGGCGCGCCGAAGCCGTCGGGCGAAGGCGGCGGGTGTATGCTGGCCCCTCCGCAGCTCCCTCGGGGGAACGACATGACTCGTCTGGTCACGACGGCCGCCTGCCTCGCCCTGCTCACCTCGGGCCCGGCCGCGGCGCAGGTCTTCCGCAGCGGCATCGAAACCGTGGCGCTCGGCGTGGCCGTCGTCGACAAGACCGGACAACCCGTCACCAGCCTCGATCGCACCGATTTCACCGTCCTCGAGGACGGCAAACCGCAGGACCTCCAGTTGTTCACAACGGGCGGCAGCGACGAGGCCGAACGGCCGCCCCTGCACATCGGGTTGCTCTTCGATACGTCGGGCAGCATGGCGGCCGACCTGAAGCTGGCCCGGTCGGCGGCCGTGAAGTTCTGCAACATGCTCCAGCGGGCCGAGGACATCACGCTCGTGGACTTCGACACCGAGGTCCGGGTGGCGCGCTTCGGCGCCGCCGACTTCCCGCGGTTCGTCGAGCGGCTGCGCAACCGCAAGCCGGACGGCTGGACGGCGTTCTATGACGCGCTCGGGGTCTACCTCGACGGGACGGCGTTCCAGACCGGCGAGAAGGTGCTCGTGGCCTACACCGATGGCGGCGACACCCGGAGCGTGATGTCGTTCACCGACGCGCTCAACGCCCTCAAGGCCTCCGACGTCACCGTCTACGTGGTCGGCTTCCTGGAGCACCAGAGCGCGCGCGACAAGATGGAGCAGCGGATGCGCCTGTCGCAGATCGCCGAAGCGACAGGCGGGCTGGCGTTCTTTCCGGGAACCCAGCAGGAAATCGACAGCGCCTACGACGAGGTGCTCGGCGACATCAACGCGCGATATCTCCTCGGGTACGTGTCCAGCAACCAGGCCAACGACGGCCGCTGGCGCAAACTCGAGGTCCGCCTCACCCGGCCGGACCTGAAGAGCGCGAAGGTCCGCGCGAGGAAGGGCTACTACGCGCTGATGCGCGACGAGGAAGGCGCCGAGCGGCCGTAGCCCCGCGTGAGAACGCCGCCATCTGTGCGTGAGATGGTACGATCCGCGGGATTAGGTCCCCGCCCGACCCCATGCCATCCACGTACGATCGCTTCGAACTGGAGTCGTCCTATGAACTGCGAGGCGACCAGCCGCGGGCCATCGACGAACTGGTGAGCGGCCTCGAACGCGGCGATACCTTTCAGACGCTGCTCGGGGTGACCGGGTCGGGCAAGACCTTCACCATGGCCCACGCGATCGCCCGGGTGAACCGCCCGGCGCTGGTCATGGTCCACAACAAGACGCTGGCGGCGCAGCTCTACCAGGAATTCAAGCGCTTCTTCCCGCGCAACGCCGTCGAGTACTTCGTGTCGTACTACGACTACTACCAGCCGGAGGCCTACATGCCGGCCTCGGACTCGTACATCGAGAAGGAAGCGATCATCAACGACGAGATCGACCGGATGCGCCTGTCGGCCACCCGGTCGCTCTTCGAGCGCCGCGACGTGATCATCGTCTCGAGCGTGTCGTGCATCTACGGGCTCGGATCGCCGGAGGCCTATTACGGGCTGATGCTGCCGCTCGAGCGCGGTCAGACGATCGGCCGCGACGCCGTCCTCCGCAAGCTGGTCGAGATCCAGTACGAGCGCAACGACGCCGACTTCGCCCGCGGCACCTTCCGCGTGCGCGGCGACGTCATCGAGGTCCATCCGTCGTACGAGGAGAACGCCATCCGGATCGAGCTGTTCGGCGACGAGGTCGACGAGCTGTCGACGATCGATCCGCTGACCGGCGGCACGATCAAGCGGCACGACAAGGTGGCGATCTACCCGAAGAGCCACTTCGTGACGTCGCGCGAGCGCACCAAGACGGCGATCGAATCGATCAAGGTGGAACTGGTCGAGCGCCGCACCCAGCTCGAACAGGAAGGCCGCCTGCTCGAGGCGCAGCGGCTGCACCAGCGGACGATGTTCGACCTGGCGATGATGCAGGAGATCGGCTACTGCCACGGCATCGAGAACTACGCGCGGCACCTCACCGGGCGGCCGCCCGGCGCGCCGCCGCCGACGCTGCTGGACTACCTGCCGCCCGACGCGCTGACCATCATCGACGAGAGCCACCAGACCCTGCCGCAGATTCGCGGCATGTACTTCGGCGACCGGTCGCGCAAGGAAGTGCTCGTCGAGTACGGCTTCCGCCTGCCGTCGGCGATGGACAACCGGCCGCTCAACTTCGACGAATGGAAGGCGCGGGTCGGCCAGCAGGTGTTCGTCAGCGCGACGCCGGGCCCCTACGAACTGACGCAGTCGGCCGGCGTCGTCGTCGAACAGATCGTGCGCCCGACCGGCCTGCTCGATCCGGAGATCGACATCCGTCCGGTGCGCGGCCAGGTCGACGATCTGCTCGGTGAGATCCGCCTGCGGGTCGAGCGCGGCGAGCGCGTCCTCGTGACGACGCTCACAAAGCGGATGGCCGAGGACCTGACGCAGTACTACCACGAGCTCGGCGTCCGCGTCCGTTACCTGCACAGCGACATCGACACGCTCGAACGCATCGAGATCCTCCGCGACCTGCGCCGCGGCACCTTCGACGTGCTCGTCGGCATCAACCTGCTGCGCGAGGGCCTCGACCTGCCGGAAGTCTCGCTGGTCGCGGTGCTCGACGCCGACAAGGAAGGCTTCCTGCGTTCCAGCGGGTCGCTGATCCAGACGGTGGGGCGGGCCGCCCGCAACGTCGCCGGGCGGGCGATCTTCTACGCCGACGCGATGACCGACTCGATGAAGCGCTGCATCAGCGAGACCAGCCGCCGCCGCGAAGTGCAGCAGGCCTACAACACCGAACACGGCATCACGCCGACCAGCGTCCGCCGCGCCATCGACGAAGGGATGGGGGGGGCGGTGGAGGAGCACGACTACCTGACCGTGCCGGTCGTCCCCGACGCGCGGGCGGCGTTCCGCAGCGAAGGCGAGCTGGCGGCGCACGTCGCCCGGCTCGAGGCCGAGATGCGCGCCGCCGCCGCCAACCTGGAGTTCGAGAAGGCCGCGGCACTCCGCGACCAGCTTCGCATCTTGCGCCAGCCGGGCCTGGCGCTTGCCGGCGCGGAGGCGCCGGGCGCCTAGCGCGTCCCGCGCCGCCAATCATCCGATGCCATTCACGCTGCTGGTCGGCTGGGTCAAGTTCGCCGTCTACGAGGTCCAGGAGTACGTCAAGCTGTGTGCGGCGCTGGGCCGCGGGGTGACGTCGCGGCCGTTCTACTTCCGCGACGTCGTCGAGCAGCTCGACGCGGTCGGGGTCGGCTCGCTGACCGTCGTGCTGCTGACTGGCGGCTTCACCGGCGCAGTGCTGGCGCTGCAGTCGGGCATGACGCTCGATCAGTTCGGCGCCCGCTCGGTGGTGGGGCGTCTGATCAGCGCGTCGATGGTCAAGGAGCTCGGGCCGGTGCTGACGGCGCTGATGGTCACCGGCCGGGTCGGCTCGGGCATCGCCGCCGAACTCGGGTCGATGGCGGTGACCGACCAGCTGAACGCGCTGCGCGCGCTCGGCACCGATCCGGTTCGCAAGCTCGCGGTGCCGCGTGTGCTGGCCGGCCTCATCATGGTGCCGATCCTGACCGTCATCTCGGACTTCGTCGGCATCCTCGGCGCCTGGGTGATCACGGTCACGCAGCTGCGCGTCGCCTCGAGCGTCTACTGGAACTCGATCGTCGACGCGCTGTACATCCAGGACGTCTGGATGGGGCTGATCAAGCCGGTGTTCCTCGGCTTCGCGATCGTCAGCATCGCCTGCCACGTCGGCATGCGGACGACCGGCGGCACCCAGGGCGTCGGCAAGAGCACGACGCAGGCGGTGGTCGCCGGCTCGGTGGCCGTCCTGGTGCTGGACTTCATCATCACCAAGCTGCTGATCGAGGTGCTGTACTAGTGAGTACGCCGACTCCTCTCGAGACGCGGTTGTCGCGGGTCAAGACGCCGGGCGAGCCGGTCGTCGTCTTCGATCGCGTCTTCCTGGCGTTCGGCGACAACGTCATCCTCAAGGACGTGAGCTTCGAGCTGCGGGCCGGCTACTCGAAGATCTTCCTGGGCGCGAGCGGCGCCGGCAAGAGCACCATCCTCAAGCTGATTCTCGGGCTGCTCAAGCCGCAGGCCGGCCGCATCTGGGTCAACGGCGTGCGCATCGACGAACTCTCCGAGAACGACATGATGAAGGTCCGCGAGGACGTCGGCATGGTCTTCCAGGAGGGCGCGCTGTTCGACTCGCTGACCGTCCGCGAGAACGTCGGCTACAAGCTGTACGAAGAGAGCGACATGCCGCTCGACCAGGTGCACCGGCGGGTCGAGGAGGTGCTCGGCTGGGTCGAACTCGAGCAGCACATCGACAAGATGCCGTCGCAGCTGTCGGGCGGCCAGCGCCGCCGCGTCGCCATCGCCCGCGCCATGACCTTCCAGCCGCGCATCCTGCTGTACGACGAGCCGACCACCGGGCTCGACCCGATCACGTCGATCACGATCGACGACGAGATCGTCAAGCTGCGCGACATCGAAGGGGTGAGCTCGATTGTCGTCACCCATCAGTTACGCGACGCGTTCTGGGTCGCCGAGAAGATGGCGGTGCGCGGCGCCGACGGCAAGGTGGAGATCCTGCCGGCCTCGCCCGACAAGCTCGCCCAGACCGAGTTCGTGATGCTGCGCGAGGGCCTCGTCCATTTCGAGGGCACCGCCGGCGAACTGCGCGCCACCACCGATCCGTACCTGAAGCTTTTCCTGAGTTGACCCATGCCTCGCACACGATCCCTCGCCTGGTCCCAGCTGAAGATCGGCATCCTCGCCCTGGCCGCCATGGTCCTTGCCGTGATGCTCATCTTCGCGGTCGGCGGTGACGCCGGCCTGTTCAGCGGCAAGCGCTTCCTGAAGACCCGCTTCCCCAATGCCGGCGGCGTCCAGTCGGGCGCCGTGGTCCGCCTGGCCGGGGTCAACGTCGGCGCGGTGGAGGAGGTCTACTTCGACGGCGCGGTCGTCGAGATGGTGCTGCGCATCCGGCCCGACGTGAGCGAGAAGATCACCGACAGGTCGGTCGCCCAGATCGGATCGGTGAGCCTGCTCGGCGAAGGCGCCATCGACATCAGCGCGGCGAACGAGGGCACGCCGCTCGCCGATTGGGCCTACATCCGCTCGGCCCGGACGCCCGGGCAGATTGCCGACGTGGCCGAGAACGCCACCGAGACGCTCGCCCAGGCGAGCGCCCTGATCGAGGACATTCGCGGCGGCAAGGGCACCGTCGGCAAGCTGTTCACGCACGACGAGCTCTATCAGCAGCTGTCGATGGTCGTCCGGTCCACCGACGACGTCGTGCGGGCAATCAAGCAGGGGCGCGGGCCGGCCGGCAGCCTGATCAACAACCGTGAGGCGGCGCGCAATCTCGAACGTGCACTCGCCAACCTCGACACGGTGACGACAAACCTCGCCGCCGGCCGCGGCACGCTCGGCAACCTGTTGAACGACGATGCGATGGCCAGGTCGATGACGGCCACGACCGAGAATCTGCGGGCGATCACGGCCAGCCTGAAGAGCGGCCAGGGGACCGCCGGCAAGCTGTTCACCGACGAGGCGCTCTATAATCGGCTCGATTCCGTGACCCAGCGCCTGGACGTCGTGCTGACCGCCCTGAACAAGGGCGAGGGCACTGCCGGCAAGCTGCTGAACGACAAGCAGCTGTACGACAACATGAACGGTGCGGTCACGGAGTTGCGCGGCCTGCTCGCCGCCATCCAGAAGGACCCGAAGAAGTACCTGAACGTGAAGGTCACCATTTTCTGACGGGCCTTGTAATGAACGAATCAACGAACATGTGGCTGGCGATCATCGCGGTGTCGACGCTCGTCATGGCGGTGATCCAGGTGGGAGCGATCCTCGGCGCGCTGATCGCGGCGCGGCGTGTGCAGGCTCAGGTGACCCGGGTCGAACAGCGCCTCGATCGGCAGGTGCAGCCGCTGATCGACCGGATCAACGTCATCGGCGCCGACGCCGCCCGGATTTCCGCGCTGGCCGTCCAGCAGGCCGAGAAGGCCGACGTCGCCTTCAGCAGCGCGACCCAGCGTGTGGATCAGACGCTCGCGGTGGTGCAGAATGCGGTCGTCGCACCAGCTCGTGAGGGCATGGCCCTGGCCGCAGCCCTGCGGGCGGCGGTCGGCTCGATCAAGAACGGCGTCCGCCGCCGCCCCCGGGCGGCCGGCGAAGAAGACGACGCGCTCTTCATCGGCTGACCGGATTGGTCCCGGCGCGCGCGAGCGCGCCCTCCCCGGAGGTCTTGGGTCGATGAAGCAGTGGAGCAGTCGAGTAGCGGTGGCACTCGTCGTGGCGGGGCTGATGCCGGCGGGTCTCGCCGGAGCGCAGCCCGCGGCACCGGCAGGCGCGGCCGGCGTCAAGGAACTGGGGACGCTGCTGGCGACCGCGGGTGGAGCCGGTCCCCGGTTCATCGCCGCGGAGGACCCGGCCGATCGGTCGCGGTTCGTCGCGGCGATGCTCCTGCCGGACCTGCAACTGCTGGTCGTGTCGGCGGCATACGAGGCGCCGGTGCTGCTGCGCGAGCGCGTCCTCACGCGCAAGTACCGGGAGGCCTACCAGGATCTCCAGGCGGCCTCGGTGCCCGAGGGCAAGATCGTCATCGAAGACCTGCTCGCCAACGGCCTCGCCGTGCGCCCGGCCAAGGGGCAGGCCGCCGACGCGGCGACCCTGTCGGGCAAGGCTTTCACCTTCGACGGCGCGTGGCGCAAGGCGAAGGTGAGCGAGACGGACTACATGACGGCCTTCGAGAAGGCGCAGAAGGAGTACTCGCGCGTCCTCGGCCTGCTGATCGCCCAGGCCAAGGCGCGATGAGCGTGTAGCCGGGTCGGACCGCGCCGGGCGTCGTCGTCTCCGGTCGTCGGCATGTCACCCTACGCCCTCGCGATCTTCGATTTCGACGGCACGCTGGCCGACAGCTGGCGCCTGATGGGTCAGGCCATCATCGAGGCCGCCGACCGCTTCGGCTACCGTCGTCCCTCGCCCGAGGAGGCCCAGGCGATGCGCGGCCTCGACAACCGCGCCGTGATGCGTGCGCTCGGCGTCCGGATGTGGCAGCTGCCGGCGATTGCCACCCACATGCGATCGGTGGCGGCCGAGCAGTGCGACCAGGTGGCGCTCTTTGCCGGCGTGGACGCGCTGCTCACCGGGTTGGCGGCGCGCGGCGTCCGCGTCGCCATCGTGAGTTCGAACAGCGAGACGACGATTCGGAAGGTGCTGGGGACGCGGCTGGCGGAGGTGGTCGCCGACTACGCCTGCGGCGCCAGCCTGTTCGGCAAGGCGCGCAAGTTCTCGCGGGTCGTGGCCAGCGCCGGCGTCGAGCCCGGGCGGGCCATCGGCATCGGCGACGAGGCCCGCGACATCACGGCGGCGCGGCAGGCCGGCATCGCGTCGGGCGCCGTCACGTGGGGCTACGCGACGCGGGACCTGCTCGTGTCGTGCGGACCGACCCACGTCTTCGACACGGTAGACGACGTGATCGCGACGTTGCTGGTCCGGTAGGG
>CBIHOS010000124.1:0-14970 GCA_966211945.1 uncultured bacterium | reverse complement strand
TGTTCCTTCAACAGGCTCGCCATCGTGTGCGTGGCGTGGCCGACCGTTCTCGCGCTGAACGGCAGCCACGATGACCTCGCCGTGGCGCAGCCGGGTGATGCCCTCCTCGAGGATGCCGAGCTCCGGCGGGTTGATGATGGTCGTCGGCCGAGTTGATCGCCACGAGCGGCGCGACGATCTTCCCGAGACCGCGGGCTCGATCGTAGGCGCACGGTGCCTCGAAGGCGTACAGCACATCGTTGGCGTCGGCAGTCTTCACGTAGGCATCCACGTACGCATCCAGCACGCGATCGGTGTCGGCCAGTGTCGGCGCCGCCCGCTGCCGGATGACCGGGTTGCTGCCGGCCAGCCAGAGCAACTGCGCAACGGTGCGCAGCCCACGCGGTGCGTCGTGTAGGTGCCCTGCTGCCACGCCGGGTCGGTCCGGATCGCATCGATGGCGACGCGCCGCCAGGGACGATTACGCCCCGAGATCTGGTCGGGCTGGCTGGCGAGCGGCATCAGCGCGTCCATCGCCTGCGGATGGCGCTGCCCCCACAGCCATGTGTGCATGCCGCCCATCGATGTGCCCATCACGAGCCGGAGCCGCGCGACGCCGAGCCCCTCGGTGGCCAGCCGGTACTGCGCCCGCACCATGTCTTCGTAGCCGTCGCGCGGGAACGCCGCGCGCAGCCCATCGCTCGGCTTGCTCGACTGCCCGTCGCCGATGCCGTCCGGCATGATCACGAAGTAGCGCGACGCGTCGAGCGGCTGGCCCGCGCCGAGCAGTTCTGCCGCGAACTGGCCGCCAGCGCCGCCCGTGCCGTGCTGCAGCACGAGCACGGCGTTGCGGGCCTGGCCCTTCCCGTCACGTCGCGGCGTACCCACCGTGCGGTAGTGCGACCGCAACTCCGGCAGCACCTCGCCGGACGTGAAGCGCGTCGCGCTTCGACCTGGACCTCGCCACTTCCTGGCGCGTCCGGCCAACGCGCCCTGCCACGCCGAATCGTTTACGCTGTGGCGGGAGGTCTCGCGATGTCCGATGCGCCGACGCGGCGTCTTCGCTATCAGGTCGCTTCGAGCCTCGACGGGTTCATCGCCGCCGAGGACGGAAGCTACGACTGGATCCCGATGGATCCCGCCATCGACTTCGGCGCCCTGTTCGCCCAGTTCGACACGCTGATCATGGGCCGCAAGACGTTCGAGACGATGCTGGCCTACGAGGGTGGCGTGAACGACAAGGGTGTCTACGGCAAGGAGACCGTCGTCTTCTCCGGCACGCTCGACCCGACCGATCACCCGAACGTGCGCGTCGTGCGTGGCGACGTCTCCGAGGTCGTCGCGGACCTTCGCGCGAAGCCAGGCAAGGACATCTGGCTGTTCGGCGGCGGCAATCTGTTCCGCCAGTGCATCGACCTCGGGCTCGTCGATTCAGTGGAGGTGGCGATCGTCCCCGTGATGCTCGGGTCCGGCATCCCACTCCTGCCGAAGGGCAGCCGAGTGACGATGACGCTCACCGGGCATCGCACGTACGAGGGCAGCGGAACGGTACTGCTGGAGTATGCCCTCAGCCGCTGACACGTCGAACATCAGCGCTTCTTCGCGGCCCGTCTGCGCGCCAGTACGCGCGCGACGATCGGGCCGGTGAGCTCGCGAACCGCGTCCTTCCCCACCCAGCGCGCGCCGGGGTCTCCTGATACCGCAAGCCTCCTGGCGAGCGAGAGCGCGGCGCCGTGCAGCGCCTCGTTGCGTCGTCCCGTGGTCCGAAGCGCCCAACTGACGCCCTTGCGCACGAGGTCGCGCGGATCGTCGGCCGCGGCCTCGATGAGCGGTAACCTCGCGAGGAACACAGCGTCCAGCTCCTTCTTGTCGTGGACCGCCAGGCTGGCCATCAGCGCGAACGATGCACGGCGCACGAACTCGGCCCTGGCCGGCGCCCAGCGGTCGACGCACCGCCACGCGTGTGGCGTGCGGTCGAACAGCGTGAAGCACACGGTGTCGCAGACGCCCCAGCTGTCGAAGTCGCGGCACCAGCGATCCATCTGGGCCACGGTGACGTGGGCCGGATCGTCGACATAGGCAGCGAGCAGGCGCGCCTCGTAGATGCCGGACTCCCACAAGGCCTGCGCCAGCGCGTGGTTACGCTCCAGCGCCCTGGCCACCTTCTGGATGTTGGCCATCGACACACCCAGCGGGCGTGCCGACGTGATGCCGAACCGCTGCAGGTTCGCGAGGTCCTTCGGAGTCGCCAGCGCCTCGAGCCGGGCAATGGCGGCGGCGGCCTCGGACGCGGAAGCGCCGGGTTTCATGGTGCACCATCGTAAGCCGGCGCGGACGGGTCGAGCGAATCGCGCTGAACGACGACGTCGATAGAATGGCCGGCGTCATGGCTCGACCTCTCGTTCTCATCACCGGCGGCAGTCGCGGCATCGGCGCGGCCACGGCGCGGCTGGCCGCGTCGCGCGGATACGACGTCGCCTTCACCTATCTCCAGCGCGCCGAGACCGCGAACAGCCTCGTGGCCGAGTTGACGGCCACCGGCGCGCGAGCGCTGGCCGTGCAGGCCGACGTCTCCAGCGAAGCAGACGTGCTGCGCGCGTTCGCCACCGTGGACCGCGAACTCGGCACGATCACGGCCCTCGTCAACAACGCCGGCATCCTCGAACAGCAGATGCGCCTCGACGCGATGACCGTCGATCGTTGGACTCGCGTGCTGACGACAAACGTCGTCGGCAGCTTCGTGTGCGCACGCGAGGCCGTGCTCCGCATGTCGACCCGGCACGGCGGCGCCGGCGGCGCGATCGTCAATCTGTCGTCGATTGCATCGAAGGTCGGCGGCGCCAACGAATACGTCGACTACGCCGCGTCGAAGGGCGCCATCGACTCGATGACGGTTGGCCTGGCCCGTGAGATCGCCACGGAAGGCGTGCGGGTCAACGGCGTCCGGCCGGGTCCGATTCGCACGGAGATCCATGCATCCGGCGGCGAGCCTGGACGCGTCGACCGCATTGGACCATCGATCCCGATCGGCCGTGGCGGCGAACCCGAAGAAGTGGCGGCAACCGTCGTGTGGCTGTTGTCCGAGGAGGCGAGCTACATCACCGGCACGATCGTCGACGTCAGCGGCGGGCGCTGAGGCGCGGCGTCGGATACCGCAAGGCGCCACGCACGCTCAGAAGAACGTGCGGATGCCGAAGTCGAAGCGGCGAGCCGGAGCCGCCGACGTCGCACTGCCGTAGAACGGCGACGTCAGTACGCCGGCAAAGCGCGTGAAGTTCGTCTCGTTGAGCAGGTTCCACACCTGCGCATAGATCTCGACACCACGCCGCTTGCCGCCGCCACCGCCGCCACCCTGGCCGCGGCCACCACGGCGGTCGGTCGATGCGCCTGCGCCGGGCTGCCAGCTGAGGCGAATGTTGACGGTGCGCTGCCACGTGCCGCGTTCGGTGTTGCGGCCAACGCCGGCCGGACGGTCGTTGAAGATGGTGTCGCGGTTGTCGTCGAAGCCGGTACGCACCGTGTACGGCGCGCCGGACTGCGCGTCGGCCCACAGGTTGGCGCTGACGCCATGGGGGAAGCGGGTCCGCACGAAGCCGTACAGTCGATGCCGCACGTCGCCCGACGACGGGCCCCACTCGGCGTCGAGGTCGCGGCTGTCGGCCGGCATGCTCAGCGGACCATCGGCGTCGTTCCACGCCTGCCCATAGCGATAGCGCAACAGGCCGGACGTCCGGCCGCCCCCGCTCGAGACGCGCACATTGGCATCGAAGCCTGCCGATCGGGCCCGCCCATTCGACAGGATCGCCGTGACGCGGTTGTAGGCCGGGTCCAGCCGCACGCCGTCCACCGGCGCGTTGGCGTTGTAGCTGCGGAGGCGATCCCCGGTCAGTTGCGCGAAGACGTTCAACTGCAGCCGGATGGCCGGCGAGTAGCGGTGCTCGACGCCGAGCGAGATGCGCTGGGACGTCTGCAGGTCGATGCTGCCGTCCTCCCGGATGATGCTCGGGGGCGGCAGTTCGATCGCCCCCTCGTCGCCGAATGGATCGGGAAAGGCAGGGTCGCGGACGATGAGATCCCGCTGGCGCGAGCCATCGAGCTGCAGCGTCTGCTCG
The DNA here is from genome assembly GCA_966211945.1 of uncultured bacterium. Taxonomy (GTDB): domain Bacteria; phylum Acidobacteriota; class Vicinamibacteria; order Vicinamibacterales; family Vicinamibacteraceae; genus Luteitalea. Next base: position 10,879 of record CBIHOS010000124.1, on the reverse strand, counting down.
AAGACGTCCGGCGAGTACCACTCGTTGAACACGCCGATGCCGGCGGTGACCGTGGTCGGCCCATTGGCGCGCGGCGTCCAGGCGATGCTGACCCGCGGCGCGAAGTTCCAGAACTCGTCGACGAGCGACTGGAGATCGTGACGCACGCCCAGGCCGAGGCGGACGCGATCGCTCAGACGGATCTCGTCGTGGACGAACCAGCTGAACTCCTGCCTGGTATAGGTGACCAGCGGGTTACCCGTACGCTGGGTGAACTGGCGCGGCCGGCCGGCCTGGAAATCTTCGAGGCTCGCGAAGGTGAACGTGCCGGCGTAGTTGTCGATCCGGTCGGAACGCGACCAGCCGAACTCTCCCTCGAACCCGGCCCGGAGCGTGTGGCGCGTGCTCCCCAGCAGGTCGAGACTGTCGGCGATCTCGATCTCGCGCTCTCGTCGTCCGCCACGCCGCTGCGCGCCGCCAGACACGAACGCGTTCTGCACATTGAATATCACGTCGTCGCTCTGGGAGGAGACACGCTCGCGGTTGTCGACGTACTCGAAGCGCAGCTCGTTGAACCATCGCTTGCCGAGGGTGCTCATCGCCGACAGCCGCGCGACGTCGCGGACGATGTCCTCGCCGTAGGCGCGCTCGACCAGGTTGAACTCGCCGACGCCGAGGTTGTCGTTGGCGGCGTCGCGGCGCTGATACTCGGCGCGGAAGGTGTGCGCCTGGTTGATGGCGTGCTCGTACCGCACTTCGCCGTCGATGCGGCCACGCTCGCGGTTGACGAGATCGGATGCGCCGACGGCCACGCCCTGCGCGACGATCGGCTCGGCCTCGAACGAGTCCTGGTACGACACGCGTCCGGAGATCGACGCCTTGTTGCGGATCAGCGGACCGCTGAAGTTGTAGCCGAGGCGCCGCGTCTGGCCCGTACCGCGAGTGGTCGCGAACGGCTGCCTGGCGTTGATGGCCTGGTCGCGGAAGCCGACGCTCACCTCGTTGGTCCAGGTCGCCATGCCCGGGCGCGTGACGATCTCGACACGGGGCCGCCCGCCGCTCATGCTGTCGGGGCTGAACGGATCGCGCCGGATCCGTACGGCCTGGATCTGCGCCTTTGGCGGCAGCCCGCCCCCTTCGAAGCCGTTGACGCGCACCTCGGCCTCGCCACCGGCAAGGGCCTCCAGCACCAGGGCGAGCTCTTCGGGATCGTCAGGCAGCTGGTCGATCTCCTCCGCCGTCAACACGTCGGCCTGACCGTCGGTGGTGGCGGTCTGCACGTCCTCGTCGGCGTGGACGGCCACCTGCTCGGCGAAGCCGCTCAGCGCGAGCGTGGCGACATGCCGCGACGTCTGCCCCGATGCCACGGCGACGTCGAGGGTGACGCGCTCGAAGCCTGGAAGCTCGACGGTGACGCGGTAGTCGCCGGGCGCGAGATCGATCGACGTGTCGCCGCTGACGTCTGTCACCAGCAGCATCGCCTCCGTCGTCGCGGCGCCCTGTGCCTCGACGCGCACCGTGGCGCCGGGGAGACGCCCCTCGAGCGTGTCTCGCGCGGTCACGACAAGGTGGCCGGTGGCGGCTACGGCCCGGGCATTCGGCGCGGCCGGGTCCTCCTGGGCGATGACTGGCGGTGCGACGGCACCGAAGACGAGGACGGACAGCGACGCGCAGAGCCACACCCGGATCGACATCCCTCCCAGCCTATCCGGAGAGAGGGTCCAGCGAGCTCGTCCGTTGCGACATGACGACACGATTTGCGTCGGCGACGGCCCGCGCGGCGAGCCGATGGTCCGCGCTACCGCCCCAAGACAACCGGCCTCACAGATTTCCGCGTTTGATCTCCCCGACCAGGTAGTCGGTGGCGCGCCACGCGATCGACAGGATGGTGATCGTCGGGTTCTTCTCGGATGCGGTCGTGAACGACGATCCGTCGACGACGAACAGGTTCCTGACCTCGTGCATCTGGTTGAACCCGTTGAGCGCCGACCGCTTCGGGTCGTCGCCCATGCGGCAGGTGCCGTGTTCGTGGATCGCCGAGCCGTTGCGATCGAGATCGGCGCGCTTGTACTGCCACAGCTCGATGCCCGCGGCTTTGGCGAGCTCCTCGATCGTGTCGGCCATGTGCTCGACCATCTTCCGCTCGTTCTCGCGAATGGAGTAGTCGATGTGCAGCAGCGGCACGCCGTACCTGTCGGTCTTCGTCTTGTCGACAGTGATGCGGTTGTCGGCGTAGGACAAGACCTCGCCGAACGGATGCAGTTCGACCCACGCCGGATAGCGCTTGCGGACGTCGTCCTTGAAGCTGCTGCCGAAGCCCTTGATGCCGCCGGCGTAGTGGCCGGCGCCGTCCGGATTGGTGCCGCAGCCCCAGAACTGCATGCCGAAGCCGCGCAGGTAGTCGCGCCTGCGTCCCTCGCGATGGTTGAACCGCGGCATGTACAGGTGGCCGCCGCCGATTCCCTTGTCGTCGGTGGCGGCCTTGCCATACAGCGACGGCATGAACCCGCGCGCATGGATGCGCACCTGCTCGCACAGGTAGCGGCCGATCACGTCGCTGCCGTTGCCGATGCCGTTGGGGTGCGCGGCAGACGTCGAGTTGAGCAGGATGCGGGTGGTGTCGACGCAGCTGGCGCCCATCACGACGACCTTGCCGAGCACCTGCCGCTCCTCGCCGCTCCGCCGATCGAAGTACTGCACGCCCTTCGCGAGGCCCTCGTCGTCCACCAGCACGCGGGCGACGACGGCGTTCGAGCGAATCTCGAGCCTGCCCGTCTTCAACGCATCCGGGAGCAGGTGGTCGGCCGAGCAGAAGAACGACGCGGTGTCGCAGCCGCGACCGCACTGCCCGCAGTAATGGCATGCCGGGAATCCGCGCACCGGTCTGGTCATGTTGGCGCGGCGCACGCGGACGAACGGGATGCCGATCCTCTCGCCAGCCCGCCAGAGGGCCACTTCTGCGCAGCGCATCTTCGGCGGCGGCAGGAAGTACCTGCTGCCCGGCAGCACGTCGAGATCGTCGTCGCCGCCGCACACGCCGATCAGCTGATCGACCTTGTCGTAGTACGGCGCGATGTCGCTGTAGTGGATCGGCCAGGGGATGTCCCAGCCATCGCGCTCGCCGGCGCGGAAGTCCATCTCGCTGTACCGAAGACTGACGCGGCCCCAGACGTTCGTCTTGCCGCCGTGCCCCCACACGCGAATCAGCTGGAAGTCCCTCTCCTCCGGTGTGAGGTACGGCTGCTCCTTCGTGTCGAGGAAGAACTCCGGCGGCTGTTCGCCGCGGGCGCGGCGCTCGCGCGCCTCGTAGGCGGTGACGTGCGTCCAGAACTTCGACCGGTCGAACTTGTCGCCCGCATCGAGCAGCAGGACGTCGATGCCCTGCCTGGTCAGGTTCCACGCCGCCATGCCGCCAGAGGCGCCGGAACCGACGACGATGACCGGGTGGACCTTGGGAGACTGAGTGATCTGCATCGTCGTAGGGCTCAAGGCGCACTGCGCAATGTCGAGGGCCGAACTGTCATCTTTCCCAATACAGCTTGCGGCGATCCTGGGCGGTCGGAGCGATCTGGTCGAGCGTGGCCGCGTCGTAGAGACGGCCGTTGACCATCACCTGGTTCACGGTGTCGCTCTTGCGGATGTCGACCAGCGGGTTGCCATCGAGCACGACGAGATCGGCAAGCTTGCCGGCCTCGATCGAGCCGAGGTCCTTGTCCAGTCCGAGGTACTGCGCGCCGGCGATGGTCGCGGCCTGCAACGCCTCGTGGTTGGTCATGCCGCCCTGGGCAAGCATCCACAGCTCCCAGTGCGCACCAAGCCCCTGCAGCTGGCCGTGCGCGCCGAGCTGCACCTTGCCGCCGGCGTCGAGCACCGCCTTGGCGCTCTTGGACACGAGCACGTGCGCATAGTCGTCCTCGGCTGACGCCATGCGTCGCCGGGATCGCGGCAGCACCACGTCGCGCGGCACGAACGTGAGGAGCCGCTGGTTCCGGAAGACCTCGTCGCGGTGGTACCAGTAGTTCTCGCCGCTCTGCGAGCCGTAGGACACGATCAGGGTCGGCGTGTAGCCGAGGCCGCTCTGCGCGAACAGGGTCGTGACGTCCTTGTACAGGTTGGGCGTCGGCAGGTTGTGCTCGATGCCCGTGTGGCCATCGAGCATCATCGTCTCGTTGAGGTACAGCAGCGATCCGCCCTCGGGGACGACGAGCATCTCGAGCTCGCGGGCCGCCTTGACGATCATCTGCCGCGCGTCGCGGCGCTGCTGGTTGTAGCTCTTGACCGAGAAGGCGCCCGCGGCCTTCATCCGCCGCAGGTGCGCCCGCGCATCGTCGATCGACGAGACGACGGACTTGAAGGGCGTCTCGGCGCCATAGAGGATCGTGCCGGTGGAGAAGACACGCGGTCCGACGAGGGCGCCGGTGCGCACCATCTCCGCGACCGTGAAGATGGTCTCCGTGTCGTTCGACGGATCGTGCGACGTGGTGACGCCGTAGGCCACGTTGGCCATCAGCGCCCAGTTGGCCTGCGGAATCAGCCCGTCTCCGGGACCGCCGAGATGGGCGTGCGCGTCGACGATGCCCGGCATGATCGTCTTGCCTGTGGCGTCGATCCGCTTCGCTCCCGCCGGCACGCTCACGCGGCCGGCCGGCCCGACCGCGACAATGCGATTGCCGCGCACGACGATCGTGCCGCGCTCGATGACGTCGCGGCGGCCGCGGCCGGACATCGTGATGATGCGGGCGTTCGTCAGCGCGATCTCCCCGGACGGCACGTCGCTCGTCGCGGTGAATCCGATGTCGATGCCGGCCGTCTCCGGTGCGTCGGCCGTCGCCTGACCGCCTTCGACGAACGCGAACGTCTTCGACAGATCGCGCGTGAACAGTTCGGGGCCGAGCGTCCAGTGCACGCGGCGGCTGTCGGCCGACCAGTGGATGGAGAACCCGGCGTCGCGCGACACCTGCGCAACCGGGAACGCTGTGCTCGACGGGCCGATCGTCGCCGGTCGTCCGGTGGCGGCGAGCGGCGCGACGTAGGTGCGGAAGCGCTCCTCGAACGCCACCCACTTGTTGTCGGGCGAGGGCACGATCTGGATGGCGTTCTCCGACTGCACGTGGACGATCTCGTCGCCACCCGAAAGGTTCACGCTGCGGAGCACCGTCTGATCGCCACGGCGATCGCGCAGGAAGATGCGGGTGCCGTCGCGGTTGAACTGCGGCTCCTGGCCCCCGTCGGTGACCTTTGCCGGCGGGCCGCCGGCGGCGGGCACGACGAACACGCCGGGGTCTGTCGCATGCGTCATCGCGCGATCCGAGTCGGGCCCGGCGGCGCGATAGACGATCGACGCGCCGTCCGGCGAGAACGACGGCTGCGTGTAGTGCCCGGGCGTGGCGATCACGTCGCGACCGCCCTGGCCGTCGATGCCGACGACGCGCAGCCGCCCGAACGCCTGGTCGTCCCAGGTCACGTACGTCACCCATCTGCCGTCGGGTGAGAACGACGGCCACGCTTCGTGCGCCGTGTCCTGCGTCAACCGCTTCGGTGTGCCGTCGGGCAACGCACGGAGATATAGGTGACCGAGCCCGCTGTACACCACGCTCCTGCCATCGGGCGCGACGCGCACGTGCCGGAGCATGCGGACCTTGAAGGTGTCGCTGTGGACGTCGCGGCTGAAGCGCAACGGCTCGTTGACCGTCTGCTCGACCCTGGCGCGGAACGGGATGCGGGCCGCGGTCCCGGCCGCGAGATCGACGCGCCAGAGCCCGCCCTTGCCCCAGATCACGAATCCCTTGCCGTCGGGCGTCCAGGCGTACTGGGCATACACGCCGTGCACGGCCCAGGCCTCCTGGAGGTCCTTGTCGAGGCCATCGAACACGCTGCGCTCGACGCCGGTCGCGAGGTCGCGGACGAACAGGCGGCTGCCGAGATCGACGCGGCGGATGAACGACAGCGTCCTGCCGTCGGGCGAGATGCGCGGTGCGATCGATCCACCCGGCGCCGACGCCACCGCGCGCTCCTTGCCGGTCTTCAGATCGCGGCGGATGATCGCGTAGATGGTGCCGAACGGATTCTTGTTGTACTCGAAGGTCTCGCCGGGCGTGACGTCCTTGCTGTAGTACAGCGTCGCGCCGTCCGGCGAGATCACGGGCTCGCCGGCGTCCTTCTGCCAGCCGTTCTTCTCGGTGACCTGCAGGCCGTCGCCGCCGCTGACGTGGAACTGCCAGATCTCGCCCGAGCCCAGCGACCGCTGGCGCACGAAATGCTTGCGCGCGTAAATCGACTGGCCGTCGGGTGCCCAGGTCGGGCTGTTGACGAACCAGCGGTTCTCCTTCGAGACCAGCGACGCCTTGCTGCCGTCGGCCTGCATCAGCCAGACGTTCCACAAGCCGTTGCGATCGCTGCTGAACGCGATGCGCGAGCCGTCGGGACTGAAGCGCGGCTGCATGTCGAAGGCCGGCCCGTCGGTGATGCGCGTCGCCAGTCCCGCGCCCGATCCTTCGATCGGCATCGTGTAGATGTCGCCGAGGAGATCGAAGACGATCGTCCGCCCGTCGGGGCTGACGTCGACGTTCATCCAGGTGCCTTCGTCGGTCTCGAACGCCACTGTCCTGGTCGGACCGAGCGGCGCGGTGACGTCCCAGGCCGGCTCCTTCTTCGGGGCGTCGGTCGCGGCGCCAGTCGGGCCCGGCGTCGGCGGCGGCTGCTGCTGGGCGGTCAAGACCACGCCGACCAGAAGCACGAGGGCGGCGGCAAGGACAGCGGGGGCGCGTGACTTCAAGAGAAGAACTCCAGGCAAGAGCTTCGGCGAACACGTCGGCGTTGGAACACCGTTCACGCCTCGAGCGCGCGCCACATGTACCAGGCGCCGATGCTGCGATAGGGCCGCCACGCATCGCCGATCGCGTTGATCTGATCCGCGGTCAGCTTCGTGCCGTTGCCATACACCTTCGCAAATCCGGTGACGACGCCGAGGTCGCCGAGCGGCAGGACGTCGGGGCGCTGGAGGTGGAACATGAGGAACATCTCCGCGGTCCAGCGTCCGATCCCCTTCACCTGCGTCAGCCGCTCGATGACCTCTTCGTCGCCCAGCCTGTGCAGGTGGCGTGTGTCGAGCGAGCCGTCGGTGACGTGCCGGCACAGGTCGAGGATGTACTTCGTCTTCTGCGTGCTGAGGCCGGCGGCACGCAGTTGCGCCTCGGGCAGCGCCAGCCAGGTCGCCGGCGGCGGGCACTTGCGCGCGTTCATCGTTGCCAGCACGCGGTTGTAGATGGTCGTCGCCGCACCGGTCGACAGCTGCTGAAAGACGATGGCGCGAACCAGCGCCGCGAAGCTGTTGCGGGGAATCCGCTGGCCGAGCCCGCAGGTGCCGTGCACCTTGACCAGGCGGGCGAGCGCCGGGTCGCGGCGGGCCAGCAGGCGCGTCGCCTTCAGACAGGATTCGGGCGTGAACCGAACGGGCACCGCGGTGGGATTGGGCATCGGGTCGGGATCGTCGCACAAACAGCCTCGCCGGCCGCTACATCCTGCTGAACGCCATCCCCAGTTGTTACTCGAGCTGCGCGAAGGACTCGCCGCCGGTCGGATGATCGCCGTCGCTGCGATCGAGCAGCTTGCGGCAGCGGGCGAGTTCGTCGGCCACACGCTGATCGGACCAGCCCAACTCCTCGCGCATCGCGGCAGCGACAGCGCCGAGCGCGGGACGGCCCCGGTGCGGCGTGAAGGCGAGGCGCGACCGGCGAAACACGAAATCGGCGACGCGTTCACACGCTTCGTGACGGACGGCGTGGACGACCTGGGCGGCGACGTCGGGTTCGCCAGCCATCAGCACGCGACCGAGGTCGGGGCGCTGCGCAACGAGCCGCAGGACTTCGGCCCGCCGGGTGCCGTACAGCATCTGCAGGTGCTCGCGCTGCGCCGCGTCGAGGACGTCGGGCTCGCGCGAGAGCAGCGGACGGGCGCCGGGCAGCGGCTCACGGGCCGTGACGCCACGCGACCGGTGGTCGAGCAGCCGGCACACGCGCTGCGTCGCCTCGGCGGCGATGGCACGATAGCCGGTGAGCTTGCCTCCGATGATCGACACGAGGCCGACCGGATCCTGCTCGGCGATGATTTGGTGCGAGCGCGTCACTGCCGACGCATGGCCCTCGCGGCGGACGAGCGCCCGGACGCCGGCGTTGGTGAAGAGCACGTCACCCAGGCTGCCGACGAACGGCTCGACCGATCGACGCAGGTACGCGATTTCCGCCGGCGTCGCCGCGACGTCGGCGGGGTCATCGTCGTAGTCGATGTCGGTCGTGCCGACCCACGTGTACCCGAGCCACGGGATCACGAACACCAGGCGCCCATCGACCGCCGACGGCAGCGCGAGCGCGTGCCTGGGCGGATTGGGGCAGGCAACGTGGATGCCGCGCGTCGTGCGCACCCGCTGACGAGGGTTGGCCTGCAGCGCCCGCGCCAGCCTGTCGAACCACGGCCCCGCCGCGTTGACCACCACGCGCGCGCTGACTTCCACCTCGCGCTGCGCGATCTGGTCCTGCACGCGTACGCCACGTATCCGCCCATCCGACACGACCGCGGCCACGACGCGGGCGTGATTGCACGCGACCGCGCCGGCCTCCATCGCGTCGACGATGTTCTCGAGGCAGAGGCGCTCGGGCAGCGACGCCTGTGCGTCGGAGTACGCCGCGGCGCCCTGCAGGCCGTTGCGCACCAGACGCGGCTCGGCATCGTGCGCCGCCTCGGCCGACAGCATCGCGTGCCCCTCGAGGCTGCGGTCGTAGCTCAGGGCGTCGTAGAGCCACATGCCGGCGCGCATCTTCAGGCGCGTGAGTGCCGTCGTGCCGTAGAACGGCAGCAAAAAGCGGAGCGGCTGCACGAGATGAGGCGCGATGCGCAGCAGGATCTCGCGCTCCCGTAAGTCGAGGCGCACAAGTCCGAAGTCGAGCATCTCCAGGTAGCGCAGGCCACCGTGGATCAGCCGGGTCGACCCGGACGAGGTGCCGCTGCCGAAGTCCTCCTGCTCGAAGAGCGCGACGCGCAGTCCGCGGCGGGCGGCGTCGCGAGCGACGCCGGCCCCGATGACGCCGCCGCCCACCACGAGGACATCGAACGCCTGGCGATGGAGATCTGCGGCTCGCATCGTGTCGGATCAGGCGAGTTGCGCGTGGCGGGCACCGCCGCGGATGCGCGACCGGCTCTCCTCGCGGCCCAGCAGCTCGATCGTCTCGAACAGGCCGGGACTGACCGTCCGGCCGGTGAGCGACACGCGCACCGCCTGCATGAACGGGCCGGCCTTGAGGCCAGCGGCTGCGGCCGTGGCGCGGACACGCTGCTCGATCGTCGGGACGTCGAACGGCGCCAGCGTCGCGAGCGCGTCGGCCAGCGTCTCGAGCGCGGGCGCCACTTCCGGCGTCAGGTGCTTCGCGGCGGCCGTCGATTCGAAGACGACGGGCGACATCAGCGGCGCCAGTCCCTCGGGGATGTCACCGAGCCGCTTGGCACGCGGCCGCAGCAGCGCCAGGGCGCGGACGATCCAGGCGCGCTGATCGCCGTCGAATGCCTCGCGCCACAGGCCGGCACGCTCCAGCCACGGCCGCACCTGCGCCAGCAGCACATCGTCTGGGAGACGCATGATGTGCTGATTGTTCATCCACTCGAGTTTCTCGGGGTTGAAGACGGCGTTGCCGCCGCTGATGCCGTCGAGATCGAAGCGCGCCACGAGTTGGTCGGCCGTGAACAGTTCCTGGTCGTCGCCTGGCGACCACCCGAGCAGCGCGAGGAAGTTGACCATCGCCTCGGGCACGATACCCTGCGCAGCGTAGTCCATCACCGAGGTCGCGCCGTGACGCTTGCTCAGCCGCTTCTTGTCGGCGCCGAGAATCAGCGGCACGTGGGCAAAGCCGGGCACCGGCACGCCCAGCGCCTCGTACAACAACACCTGCTTGGGTGTGTTCGAGATGTGGTCGTCGCCGCGAATCACCTGGGTGATCCGCATGTCCATGTCGTCGACGACGACCGACAGATGGTAGGTGGGCACGCCATCGGATCGGAGGATGGCGAAGTCCTCGATGCCGCGGTTGTCGAAGCCGATCTCGCCGTGCACCGCGTCGAGGAACGTCGTGCGGCCGTCAGGCGGCACCTTGAAGCGGACCGCGCGCGCGTCGCCGCGTGCCTCGCGTGCCGCGACATCGGCCGCGTCGAGGCTGATGCTGGTCTCCTCGTACTGCTTGGGGCCGAACGAGATGGCCTCGCTCGTCTCGCCTTGCGGGCGGGCCCCGGCGGCGCGGTAGTCGTAGTACGCGTGGCCGGCCGCGACGAGGCGCGCGGCCACCTCGCGATACCGGGCCAGACGCTGCGACTGGAAATACGGTGCGTGCGGACCTCCGACATCGGGGCCCTCGTCCCAGGTGAGGCCGAGCCAGCGCATGCCGTCGAGGATGCCCTGCACCATCTCGTCGGACGACCGGTCCATGTCGGTGTCCTCGATGCGGAGCACGAACGTGCCACCACCCCGGCGCGCGAGCAGCCAGTTGAAGAGCGCGGTGCGGGCGCCGCCCACGTGGAGGTATCCGGTGGGCGAGGGCGCGAAGCGGACGCGTGGCGGGGCAGACGAGGGCGATTCTGGCACGTGACGGACGTGAACGCTGCAGCGTTGGACGAGCGGTGACTGCCTGGGCCGGAGTGCTGCCTGCCAGCCGTGACGCCGGGTGCCGGCCACCCGTCGGAGCGAACAGCTGGCGGTGAGGGAGGGATTCGAACCCTCGGTAGAGGTTTAAGCCCCTACAACGGTTTAGCAAACCGCCGCCTTAAGCCTCTCGGCCACCTCACCGGATTCAGGCGATCGCGGGAGGGAACGCACCGCGACGGAACAGCATAACACCGGGGGGACGAGAACCGGGAAATC
>CBIHOS010000123.1:0-15130 GCA_966211945.1 uncultured bacterium | reverse complement strand
GCCTGCAGGTGGCGCCGGTGTCGCGGGCCCAGGTGCTGGCGGGCAAGTCGCTGGCCGCGCTGATCGCCATCGTCCTCGTCGAGACGGCGCTGCTGCTGCTCGGCGTGGGGGCGTTCGGCGTCCGCCCCTCGTCGTGGCCGCTGCTGCTGCTGGCGATTCTCTGCACCGCCGCGGCCTTTGTCGGCGTCATCCTGCTGCTGGCGTCGATGGCGAAGACCGAGCACGGCATCGGCGGCATGGGCCCGGCCGTGATGATGCCGATGTTCCTCATCGGCGGCGCGATGATCCCGCTGATGATGATGCCGCCCTGGATGCTCCGGGTGAGCCAGGTGAGCCCGGTCCGCTGGGCGATCGTCGGACTCGAAGGCGCCATCTGGCGCGATTTCACCCTGGCGGAGATGCTGCCGTCCTGCGGCGTGCTGCTCGCCGTGGCCGCCGTCACCTTCACGATCGGCGCGATGCGGCACGAGGCGGAGTAGCATGCACTCATGACCGTCACCGAGAAGGGCTACGCGCATCCCGAGGCGCTCGTCTCCACCGAGTGGGTCGCCGAGCATCTGCAAGACCCTGACGTCCGGCTCGTCGAATCCAACGAAGACCCGCTGGTCTACCCGTCGGGCCACATTCCCGGCGCCGTGCAGATCGACTGGACCACCGACCTGAACGACCAGTTGCGCCGCGATTACATCTCGGCCGAGGCGTTTGCCGCGCTCCTCTCGCGGTTTGGCGTCACACCCGACACCACCGTCGTCTTCTACGGCGACCGCAACAACTGGTGGGCCTGCTACTCCTTCTGGGTCTTCCAGCTGTTCGGCCACACGAACGCCAGGGTGCTCGACGGCGGCCGACTGAAGTGGGAGAAGGAAGGGCGGCCGCTGACCCGCGAGGTGCCCAGCTACCCCGCCTCGGCCTATCCGGTGGCCTCGACCCGGCAGGACGCGCCGCACCGCGCGTTCCGTGAGCAGGTGCTGACGCATATGGAAGCCGGCGGCCAGCTCGTGGACGTCCGCTCGCCGGACGAGTACACCGGCGCCAAGCTGCACATGCCCGAGTACCCGAACGAAGGGGCGCTGCGCGGCGGCCACATCCCTGGCGCGAAGAGCGTGCCGTGGGCCCGCGCCGTGAACCCCGAGGACGGCACCTTCAAGACCGCCGACGAGCTCCGCGCCATCTACCAGGACGAGAAGCACCTCGATCCCGGTCAGGAGACGATCGCCTACTGCCGCATCGGCGAGCGCAGCAGCCACACGTGGTTCACGTTGAAGTATCTCCTCGGCTTCGACAAGATCAGGAACTACGACGGCAGCTGGACCGAATGGGGCAATCTCGTCGGCGTGCCGGTCGAAAAAGGCCCAGAAAGGTAGGGCGCGTTCCCCGAACGCGCCGATTGTCGCGAAGATGACGACGCAAGAGAAGCTCGACGAGTTGCAGGAAACGCTCGACATGTTCGCCGACCCGTCCAGCCGGGCCGACCTGCTGATCGGGTTCGCGGACAAGTTCAAGGAAGTGCCGCCGGAGCTTGCCACGCGGCCGTTTCCGAAGGGTCACCAGGTGCCGCAGTGTGAGTCCGAGGCGTACGTCTGGGCCTCGCTGCGGCCCGACCGCACCCTGCAACTGCACTTCGCCGTCGAGAACCCCAGCGGCATCTCCGCCAAGGCGCTGGCCACCATCCTCGACAGCGTCTACACCGGCCAGCCGGCCGAGGACGTCCTCGCCCTCGATCCCGGCATCGTCGAGCGCGTGTTCCGGCAGAACATCTCGATGGGCAAGGGCCTTGGCCTCAAGTCGATGGTGCTGGCCGTGCAGGCGCTCACGCGCGACGCCCTGAAGAAGGCGACTGCGTGATCCGGGGCGGCCTGGCGCTGCTTTCGGCGTGCCTGGCGATTGGCGCGCTGCGAGTCACGGTGCCAGCCGCGGCCACGCTCCATGACCAGCCGGCGGCTGCGTCTGCCGGAGGGCGGCCGAACCTCCTGTTCATCGTCACCGACGACCAGGCGCACTGGAGCCTCGGGTCGTACGGCAACGCCGACGCACGCACGCCGCACCTCGACCGGCTCGCCCGCGAGGGCGTGCGGTTCAGCCGCGTGTTCACGCCGTCGCCGGTCTGTTCGCCGAGCCGCGCCACCTTGCTGTCGGGCCGTTACGGCACCGAGGTCGGCATCACCGACTGGATCAATCCGCAAGAGAACGAGGCCGGCGTCGGCCTGCCTCCGCGACTCACGACGTGGGCCGAGGCGCTGCAGCGGGCCGGTTACCGCACCGGGCTGGTCGGCAAATGGCACCTCGGCTCGAAGCCGGAGTTTCATCCGACACGGCATGGTTACGGGTCGTTCTACGGCTTCCTCGGCGGCGGCACCCAGCCGATGAACCCCCGCATCGACGTCGATGGCGAGTCACTGACGGTGCCCGGCGCCGAGCCCGACGTCATGACCGACGCCGCGCTCGCGTTCCTGCGGGCCCGCGACGACCGTCCCTTCGCGCTGTCGCTGCACTTCCGCGCGCCGCACACGCCGTACGGTCCGGTGCCCGAGCACGACCTCGCGCCGTTCCGCGACGCGCAGGTCTCGATTCCCGTGTTTCCCGGCCTCGATGCCGCGCAGGTGCGGCAGTGGACGCGCGAGTACTACGCGAGCATCCATTCGGTCGATCGCAATATCGCCCGCCTGCTCGAAGCACTGGAGACGTCCGGGCTCATCGACCGCACCGTCGTCATCTTCACGAGCGATCACGGCTACAACATCGGCCACCACGGCCTGCACACCAAGGGGAACGGCACCTGGATCGCCGGCGGCGTCAACGGCCCGACGATGCCCAACATGTACGAGGAGTCGCTGCGTCCGCCGCTGATCGTGCGGGGCCCCGGCATCGGCGCCGGCCGTGTCGTCGACAGCCTCGTGAGCTTCGAGGACGTCTATCCGACCGTCCTGTCGCTGGCCGGCGTGCCGCTGCCGGCCGACGCGCCGCGCCACGGCCGCGACATCACGCCGCTACTGCGCGACACGGCGCCGGTGGACTGGCGTGACGCGGTGTTCGGACAGTACGACATCCACCACTACGCGATCGCTCACCTGCGGATGATCCGCACCGATCGCTGGAAGCTCGTACGCTCCTACGGCACGACCACGAAGGATCAGCTGTTCGACCTGGAGGGTGATCCCGGCGAGCGGAAGAATCTGTGGAACGTGCCGGACCAGCGGGAGCGCCGGCGGGAACTGGAGCGGCGCCTGCGCACGTGGATGGCGACGTACGACGACCCGCTGCTGCGCGAGAAGGGACTGCTGTACCAGCCAGCCCCGTGAGGGTCGTAGGTAGGGCCCGCTCCCCGAGCAGGCCTGACACCGACAGGGCGCCTCGGGGAGGCGCCCCTACCTAATTACTGCCCGCGGGCTTCACCGAGACGCCCAGATTCGCGACGAGGAACGCCCACTTGTCGGCGGCTTCCTCGATCAGCTTGCTGGTCGGCTTGCCGGCGCCGTGCCCCGCCTTCGTCTCGATCCGGATCAGCACCGGCTGCGGACCCTTGTGCGCGGCCTGCAGCGTCGCAGCGAACTTGAAGCTGTGAGCCGGGACGACGCGATCGTCGTGATCGGCGGTCGTGACCATCGTCGCCGGGTAGGCGGTGCCGGGCTTCAGGTTGTGCAGCGGCGAGTACTTGTAGAGGACGTCGAAGCCCTCCTTCGTCTCCGAGCTGCCGTAGTCGGACTTCCACGCCCAGCCGATCGTGAACTTGTGGAAGCGCAGCATGTCCATGACGCCGACGGCCGGCAGCGCCGCGCCGAACAGCTCGGGCCGCTGCGTCATCACGGCACCGACGAGCAGGCCGCCGTTGCTGCCGCCGCCGATTGCGAGCTTCGGCGTCGACGTGTACTTCTCCTCGATCAGGTACTCGGCGGCCGCGATGAAGTCGTCGAACACGTTCTGCTTGTTGGCGAGGCGGCCGGCGTCGTGCCAGGCCTTGCCGTATTCACCGCCGCCGCGCAGGTTGGCCACGGCGTAGATGCCGCCCATCTCCATCCAGGCCAGGTTCTCGGTGCGGAAGCCGGGCGTCATCGAGATGTCGAAGCCGCCGTAGCCGTACAGGTACGTCGGGTTGGCGCCGTTCTTCTGCAGTCCCTTCTTGTGGGTCAGGAACATCGGCACGCGCGTGCCGTCCTTCGACGAGTAGAAGACCTGCGTCGTCTCGTACTGCGCCGGGTCGAACGCCACCTTCGGCTGCTTGAACACGCTGCTGCGGCCGCTCGGCACGTCGAGCCGGAAGATCGCGGTCGGGTAGGCGAACGACGAGAACGCGTAGAAGCCCTCGGCCTGCTCGCGACGGCCGCTGAACTGCACGGCGCCGATCGTCGGCAGCGCCACGTCGTGCGCCAGGCGTCCGTCGAGGTTGTACACGCGCAGCTTGTTCTGGGCGTCGATCTGCCACGTCGCCACGAACCGTTCGCCGGCCATCGTCACGTCGTCGAGGACGTCCTGCTTCGGGCCTTCGGCGATCAGCGTCTTCCACGCCGACGGCGAGGCCTGGCCGAGCGTGATCGCCACGAGCCGCTTGCGCGGCGCGCCCTGGTTGGTCAGCGCGTAGAACGTCGCGCCGTCGTTGCCGACGATGTTGTAGAGAGCGTCGAACTGATCGAGGAAGGGCTGCACCTGCGCGGTGGGCTGCGACAGGTCCTTCACGAAGATCCGGTTGCGCGGATCGGTGCCCTCGCTCTGGTAGATCAGCAGATACCGGCCGTCGTCGGTGACGTCGGCGCCGAGGCCCCAGTCGGGCTGGTCGGGCCGTGCGTAGGTCAGGACGTCCGCGTCCTGCGGCGTTCCCAGCTTGTGGAAGTACACCTTCTGGTTCTTGTTGACGCCGGTGAGCGCCTCGCCGTCCTTCGGTGCGTCGTAGCGGCTGTAGAAGAAGCCCGAGCCGTCCTTCAGCCATGATGCGCCGGAGAACTTGGACCAGCGGATCTCGTCGGCGAGATCCTTGCCGGTCGCCACCTCGCGGACCTTCCAGCGAATCCAGTCGGAGCCGCTCTCGGAGAGCGAGTACGCCATGTACCGCCCGTCGTCGGAGAACGTCGTCGAGCCCACCGCGATGGTGCCGTCGGGCGACAGCGTGTTCGGGTCGAGCAGCACCGCGGGCGCCGCGTCGAGGCTGCGGGTGCGGTAGTAGACCGCCTGGTTCTGCAGGCCGTCGTTGCGGGTGAACACGTAGAAGTCGCCGCGCTTGCGCGGCAGCCCGTAGCGCTCGTAGTTCCACAGCGTGGTCAGGCGCTGCCGGATGGCGGCGCGCGCCGGAATCTTCTCGAGGTACGCGAAGGTGACGGCGTTCTGCGCCTCGACCCAGGCCCTGGTGTCGGCGGCGTTGTCGTCCTCCAGCCACCGATAGGGGTCGGCGACCTTCGTCCCGAAGTAGTCGTCGACCTGCGTGACCGTCTTCGTCTGCGGGTAGGCCGCCGGGGCGGGTGGAGGAGCGGGCTGGGCCGGGGCGGTGCCCGTCGCGGCGAGCAGGGGTGCGGTCATGACGAGCGAAAGCAGTTTGCGCATGCGTGGAAACTCCGAGGATCGTAGGTAGCACATCCTCGCTGGGCCTTGGGCCTCGGCCCTGCTCGCCGTACCCGGTACCCGGTACCCGATACCCGGTCCCCGGACAGGACCTGTGATTGCGATGCGGGCGCGGCCCATGTAGGCTGCGCACGCAGGCGCGTGTCTGCCGGTGGGCGCCTCCCCGAGGCGTCCTGATCGATTGTCGACCTCAGGAGCTCCCTCGTGTCTCTCCGATTCTTGTTTCTCCCGGCCCTCGCCGTGTTCGCGGCCGGCGTTTCGTCGGCGGCGGCGCAGCCGGCGCCGGCCGGCGCCAAGCTGAGCATCATCATGTTCGGGGCGCACCCCGACGACTGCGACATCCGGTCGGCCGGCACTGCGGCCAAGTGGATTGCGGCGGGCCACAAGGTCCGTTTCGTGTCGGTGACCAACGGCGATGCCGGTCACCACGAGATGGGCGGCGGCATCCTGGCGGCGCGCCGTCGCGCCGAGGCGCAGGAAGTCGGCAAGCGGCTCGGTCTCGAATACGTGGTGCTCGACAACCACGATGGCGAGCTGGTGCCGTCGCTGAACGTGCGCGAACAGATCATCCGGCAGATCCGCGAGGTCAAGGCCGATCTGGTGCTCGGACCGCGCCCCAACGACTACCATCCGGACCACCGCTACACCGGCGTCCTGCTCGGCGACGCGGCGTTCATGGTGACGGTGCCCAACATCCTCACCGAAGTGCCGGCCCTCACGAAGAACCCGGTGTTCCTGTACTACCAGGACGGCTTCCAGAAGCCGCAGGCGTTCACGCCCGACATCGCCGTGGACATCACCGACACGTTCGACAAGAAGATCGACGCACTGGATGCCCACGTGTCGCAGGTCTACGAGTGGCTGCCGTGGCATGCGCACCGTCTCGAGCAGGTGCCCAAGGACGTCAAGGCGCGGCGCGAGTGGCTGAAGAAGGATCGCGCCAACACGCCCAACGCCGCCGTGCGCGCGGCGCTCGAGAAGTGGTACGGCAAGGAAGCCGCCGCGAAAGTCCAGCAGGCCGAGGCCTTCGAGATCTGCGAGTACGGCGCGCGTCCGTCGCAGGCCGACATCAAGCGCCTGTTCCCGTTTCTGCCCTGACGTGCGAGGGGCGCGCCTTCGCGCCCCGTCGCCTTCGCGTCCTGTCGCGACCGGCATCGGGCGGCCGATGTAGACTCGACGCCTCACTCGCATCGTCGCGTCTGCGCCGGCGGACGCAGGGGGCGGATCTGCATGCGCCGAATGCTCGCGCTCGTGCTGCTCGTGGTGACGACGGCCTCGATTCCACTGGTGGCCGCCCTCTCGCGGGCGCAATCGTCGTCGGCCACGTCGCTGGCCGATGTGGCCTGGCTCACGGGCCATTGGGTTGGCAAGACCGCCAGCGGCGAGCTCGTCGAGGAAGTCTGGATGCCCGATCGCGGCGGCATGATGATCGGCAGCTTCCGCTGGCAGCGCGCCAACGGCCGCTGGCTGCTCGAGTTCATGCAGCTGATCGACACGCCGGCCGCGCCGTCGCCCTTCTCGCTGCGCATCAAGCACTTCAACCAGGACTTCCGCGGCATGGAGGAGAAGGACGCCTCGACGTCGCTGGTCGCGGCCGAGCGCACGCCGACGCGCGTCGTCTTCGAGATGAAGGACGCCGGCCGCGTCGTCAGGGTCGGCTACGAGAAGAAGGGACCCGATGCCCTCCTGGCGTGGTTCGACGAACAGGAGCCCGGCAAGCCTGCCGTGCACATCGAGTTCCCGTACACGAGGGCGACGGTGAGGTAGGGACGGCTCTCGCGCCGTGTGCGCCGGGCTGTTCGGCGAGGGCTGCGGTCACCGTTTGAGTCTGTGACTGCCAAATGCCTTGTCGTCCGGCCGCGTCCGGGTCTGAGCCATCGAGGAGTTCTGCTCGTGTTTCAACGTGTTCTGTTCACTGCCTGTGTGCTTGCGCTGCCCGTGGGCGCGCACGCCGACGTCCTGTACTCGCAGCCGTTCGACATGTCGTCCGCACGTGTTTCCGAGTTCGCGCCGACTGGCGGCTTCCGAACATTCGACGACTTCGAGATCTTCAACAGCGTCAGCGTCGAGAGCGTCACGTTCCGTGGCCTCTGGCTTGGCCCTGAGACGCCGGCACCGGCACCCGCGCCAGACGCCACGTCGTGGGACATGGGCTTTTTCACCGACAACGGGGGAGTGCCTGGCGCCGCCATCGCGTCGCAGATCATTGGAGCGGGGAGTGTGTCGTTGGCGCCCGTGGTGACCGGGGAGTTCGGTTTCGGCGGGCCGGAGAGATATAACGTCGTGGTCTACGACCTGACCGTGACGTTTCCAACCGCGGTTACGCTGGCCGGTCACACTCGCTACTGGTTTTCGCCATTGGCGCTGTCGTCGCAGTACGAGCCGTGGTTTGGCTGGCTCGGATCGGCCAACCCCTCCGGCACGGGCAACGATGTGACGAAGCAGATCCGCCTGAACGCCCAGATGCAGCCGACAGAGGTCATCCACGTCGGCCGGGACCGCGCGTTCCGGCTCGAAGGCACTGTGCCCGAGCCTGCGAGTCTGACGCTGCTCGGCCTGGCCGGCGTCGCCGTGCTCGTCCGCCGCCGTCGGGCGCGCTGACAGCCGACAACAGCAAGGGGCGCCTGGAGAGGCGCCCCTACCGTCCCCTCGAACCCGGCACCCGTCGAACCCGGCACCCGGGTACCCGGTACCCGGTACTACCCGTGGATCGTCGCCTCGGCGAGCAGCTTCTTGAGCCGGTTGTCCGGCCCGCGGCTGGCCACCAGGCGGGTGCCGTCGCGCAGGATGACCGCGTACTCGCCGTGGAACAGCGGCTGCAGTTCGCGAATCCGGTCGGCGTTGACGATCGTCGAGCGGTGGATGCGGATGAACTGCGACGTGTCCAGCACCGACTCCATCCCCTTCATCGTCTCGCGCAGCAGGTGCGACTGCGCGCCCATGTGCAGCCGCACGTAGTTGCCTTCGGCTTCGATCCAGTCGATGTCGTCCACCTTCACGAAGAACACGCGGCCCGACGACTTGACGACGATCCGCTGCTTCTCGCGGTGCTCGGCCGTGAGTGAGGCGACGAGCGAGCGCAGGCGGTCGCGATCGACGCCGACCTCGCCTTCGTCGCGCTTGACGATCGCGGCGCGAGCCCGCTGCAGCGCCTCCGAGAAGCGCTCGGCGTTGAACGGCTTGAGCACGTAGTCGAGGGCGTGGACCTCGAAGGCGCGCAGCGCGTACTGGTCGTACGCGGTGACGAACACCACGTACGGCAGCACCTCGCCCTCGAGCGCGCGCAGCACGCCGAAGCCGTCGACACCGGGCATCTGCACGTCGAGGAACACCAGGTCCGGCCGCTGCGTCCGGATGGCGTCGATCGCCTGATGGCCGTCGCCGTACTCGCCGACGACCGCCACATCGTCGTGCATCCCGAGCATCATCCGCACGCGTTCGCGTGCGAGGGGTTCGTCATCGACGACCAGGGTACGGAGGGTCATGCAGAGACTCCTTCGACAGACGCGGAGAGTGCCGCGGCGTCGCCAATCGGCAGGCGCAGCCGCACGACGGCTCCGCCATCGGGGTGGTTGGACAAGGTCAGCACGGCGCCGGGGCCGTACAACTCGCGCAGCCGCTCCCGGGTGTTGCGCAAGCCGATGCCGCGCATCGGCAGACCCTCGGGACCCAGGCGGAACCCCGGGCCGTCGTCGCGCACCGCGAGATCGAGCCAATGGCCGCTCCGTCGCGCACTGACCTCGATTCGTCCGCATTCGGGACGCGTGGCGAGGCCATGCTTGATGGCGTTCTCGGCGATGGGCTGCAGCACCTGATTAGGTACGAAGACCTGCAGCAGGTGTTCCGGGACGTTGACGTCGACCTTCAGCCGGTCCTGGAAGCGTGTGCGCTGGATATCCAGATAGCGGCTCAGGAACTCCACTTCCTGTCCCAGGCGCACCTCCTGGACCCCAATCGAGTCCAGCGACAGGCGCAGCAGGTCACTGAGCTGCGTGATCATCTCGTCGGCGGCATGGGCGTCGCGGTGGACGAGCGTCGAGATCGCGTTGAGCGTGTTGAAGAGGAAGTGCGGGTGCAGCTGGCCCTTCAGCACCTCGAGCTGCGCCTTGGCCAGCCGCGCCTCGAGCTGCGAGGCACGCAGGGCCCGATCCCGGAACCGCTTGTAGTTGTGCCAGGCCTGGTGCACCGCGACCAGCACCCAGTACGACTGGAATGCCAGGTAGAACTGCGAGACCAGCAGCCACGAGAACGGCAGCGGCGCCGGATCGACGAGAGGGATGTGGCTCACCGCCCAGCGGCAGCCGGCATACGCGACGCACACGGCCAGCGAGCCGAGGATGTGCACGCCGAACGACCGCCGCCAGTTCCCGGGTTCGAGCGGGAAGCGCCGCGCCATCGTGAAGATCGCCGGCGCCAGCAGCAGGAACGGCAGCCAGGTCGCAAAGCCCGAGAACACGACCTCGGCGAGCGGCAGGTCGACGCCGCGCATGCGGTACTGCAGCGCGAGCTGCGGCATCGTGACCAGGCTGAGCACGACCAGGACGGCGGCGAGCAGCAACCAGCCGCGGCGCTCGATGGATTCGGTGGTGGAGGCGTTCGGCATGCGCAAGGTGTCCACGACGGCGGATCGAAGGCCGCTCCCCCCCGCCGTGCCGCCCGCGTCGAGCGGACCGTCACCGGCAGGCACCAGAGGCGAGGTGGGAAAGGACATGCGGCTGAGCCGAATCACGTCCCGTCCTATCCCGCTCGCACTCCCGACCACAACGGTTCCGGGATGAAGGCGGTGATATCTGGGACGAACTGGAGCGGGAGGACGTTCGCCGCGGGACGCGAATTCGACTCGTGCGAGCCGGGTCGCCGGCTCAGAGCCTCGTCGAGCTGATGGGAGGTTGGCGGCGCTAGTGCGCCTGGCCGCTGCCGGTGGCCGTCCAGCGGAGCAGCGACGGCGCCGCCTGGGTGGCGGCGGTCACCGCTTCGGCCAGTTCGGCGAAGCGGTCGTCCTCGATGCGCAGGTTCAGGTCGCCGATCTGCAGGTGCAGGCAGCCGTGCTCGCACCGGTAGACGCAGCATTCCCCGGCCTCGCCGAGCAGTTCGTACTGGTCGTCCGTGATTCCGTGGTCAGCCATGGGATCGGACGCGTGGCCCGAAAGGGCAGCGTAGGCCGTCGACTCCCGTGCGGTCAAGCCGGGCCCTCAGCTGTCCCCCGCCAGCCAAGCCCGGCCCTGTGCGCCGAGGCGCACTTCACCGTTGAAGGAGACAGACCCCTGAGGCAAACCCCGCGACCCGCGAGGATGTCGAGAGCACGGCCATGGCCCAGTTAGCCGGCAGCCCGGCGTCGTGTCCGCCCGGGCGGCGGAGCCCGTCGAGATGAGCACGCAGGTGCCCTCGCTGCGCCCGGCTGCCTGGCCGGCTGGCGCCGCCGCCGCCGAGCTCCACACGCCGCCCGCCGCGCGATCCGCATCACGGTCGGTGGTGCTGCTGCCAGACACACTCGTCAGCGAGCGCTATCGCGTCGTGCAGCGGATCGGGTGCGGCGGCATGGGCTGCGTGTACCTCGCCGTGGATACGATGCTCGGCCGCGAGGTGGCGCTCAAGCAGCTGACCGGCCTGAACGCCGGCGACCAGGACACGTGGCGGCGCGCGCTGCACGAAGCCAGGGCGATGGCTTGTGTGCAGCACAGCGGGATCGCCGCCGTCCACGACCTGTTGCCCGGGTCGCCGCCGACGCTCGTGATGGAGTTCGTGGACGGCAGTCCGCTCGACACCTGGCTGGACGGCGCGCCCGCCGCGGCCGACGCCCTGTTCGTGCTCCTCGCCATCGTCGCAGCGGTGGCCGAAGCGCACCGCGCCGGGATCGTCCACTGCGACCTGAAGCCCGCAAACATCATCGTCACGCGGGATGGCCGGCCGAAGGTGCTCGACTTCGGGATCGCGCGGCTCACGCAGCCTGCCCAGCGCTCGGGGGCGGCGACCGGTAATCCCGGATTCACGCCAGGATACGCGCCGCCCGAAGTGCTGCGCGGCGAGCGTCCCACGCCGGCTGCCGACGTCTACAGCCTCGGCGTGCTCGTGGAACACATGCTCGACGCCTGCGTGTGGCAGGGCTGCCCGCCGGCCGCCGACCGCGCCGTGCGGGCCGTGGCCGCGGAGGCCCAGGCGCTGCGCGCTGCCGATCGCCCTGCCGATGCCGGTGCGCTGCTCGCTCGGCTGCGCGGCGCGCCGTTGGCTCCCGGCACCGTCCGCCATCGCCGGACGACGATGGCAGCCGCGGCGCTGCTGGTGGCGGCGGGCTGCGTCGGCGGCGGCTGGTCGCTCGTGCGCGATGCCGGTACCGGCGCGCCGCGCACGCCGCCGCGCCTGGCCGTGGCCGCGCGCGTCGATCCGCCCTCGGCGTCCACGATGTCGACGGCGGCTGCGGATCTGCTGGTCGAACAGCTGCAGGCCCAGCCCGGCGTTCGCGTCCTGACCGAGCCGATGCCTGGCGCGACGGGCGACCGCGCGGCGCTGCTCGCGCAGGCAGGCGGCCTCGGCGCGACCCACGTGCTCGTGCCCACGCTGGCGCGCGTCGGCGCGTCGTCGCGGCTGACGATTGCCGTGTTCGACGTGGGGTCGCGCCGGCGCCGACGCCCCCAGACGCGCTACGGCTCACCCCACCCGCGGCCCGCGCGCGCGGCGGCGCCGGGGCACGCGCGCGCGCGCGAGCGCACGCTGACGCGATACGGATCACCCGACGCGCTGCCGGCGCTCGCGGCGGCGACGGCGCAGGCGCTCGCGCGCGACATGACGGCGCCGGCCGCGGCTCCTGGCGCGACTGGCCGGCAGGTGTCGATCGACGACCGGGTGCTCGGCGACTACTCGCAGGCGTTGCGGTATCTCGAGCGCCCCGACACGCCGGGCCATCTCGACAACGCCCGCCGGCTGCTGGAGGGCGCGGTCGCGCAGGCCCCGTCGTTCGCGCGGGCCCATGCGCAGCTCGGCCGCCTTGGCTGGCTCGCCTATCACGCGACCCGCGACCCCCGGCACCTCGCCGCTGCGGAACGGGCACTGCAGGAAGCGCTGGCGCTCGACGCCGATGCGCCGGAGACGCGCATCGCGCTGTCGCTCGTCGAGCGGACCGCCGGCGATCTGGGCGCGGCCGAACGCGAACTGCAGGCGGTGCTGGCCCGCAACGGCGACGATGACTACGCGCTGCGCCTGCTCGGCGAGGTGGCGGCGGCCCGCGGCGATCTTCCGGCGGCGCGTGAGCTGATCGCGCGGGCGCTGACGCTGCAGCCAGGCGTGTGGGGACATCACCGCGCGCTCGGCCGGGTGCTGTTCGAGGCCGGACTCTACGCCGAGGCCGCCGTCAGCTTCGGCCGGCTCACGACGCTGCAGCCCGACAACGCGTGGGGATTCCAGATGCTCGGCGCGTCGCACCAGATGCGCGGCGATCCGGCGGCGGCGATCGCGGCATACGAGGCGTCGCTCGCGCTGCGGCCGTCGGCGTCGGCCACGACCAACCTCGCCACGTTGTTCTACGAGCGCGGCGACTGGCCGGCCGCCGAGCGCCGGTACCGCGAGGCCGTCAGGCTGCAGCCGAACAATCCGTCGATGCACCGCAACCTCGGCGACGTGCTGCTGCGGCGGTCGCGGTGGCCGGAGTCACGCGCGGCATTCGCCGACAGCCTGCGGCTCATCGAGTCGCAGCTGCAGATCGAGAAAGGCAACCCGCGACTGCTCGGGTCGGCCGCCTACGTCTCGGCGCGCGCCGGCGCGTGCCGATCGGCCCGCGATTACGCGGCGCAGGCCGAACGCGTCGCCGCGGGCAATCCCGTCGTGCTCGGCGCAGCCGCCAACGCCCACGTGATCTGCGGCGCCATCGCCGATGCGGCGCGGATCCTGGAGCAGTTGGCGGCACGCCGGGCGCCGATCACGCGCCTGCTCGAAGTGGACGTGCTCGGCTTCGCGCGCGACGTCCCGCGGCTCGCGCCGCTCGTGAAGGTCGGATGAACGCCGTGTATCACGGCAGGAGGCATGGATGCACAAGCTCGTAGCCTGGCTGGCCCTGGTTGTCGCGATCGTCGCGCTCGTGCTGTGCCTCAGGCACACGCACCCCCAGCCGCCAGTCCCTGGCCACCCGCAGGCCGATGCGTGCGATCGCGATTCATGGTCGTCGATCACGGCCTGCCTGGTGCCTGGCAGCGATGCCCGCGCCGACCGCAGCCGCCAGATTGGCAGCAGCGACTGCTACTGGGCGCGTGAACCGGTCAAGACGCTGCAGCAGCCCGCCACCGGCGCGCCGGTCGCGTTCGGCTTCAACGTGGTCAATCGCTGCAGCGCCGTGGTCACGGTGCGGCTGGAGTTCGAGGCCGGCACGCTCGGCTTCGGCACGGCCGGCTGCGGCGCGGAGGGCGAGCGTGGGCGAGTGGAGTTCGGGCGCATCACGCGCGAGACGCCGGTGACCTCGGTGTGTCAGACGCTGCCCTACGCCATCGGCACCGGCACGCGTCGTCGCACCTACACGCTGCGTGCGACGAGCGTCGACGGCGCGGAGGTCGACGTCGTGCTCGATCCGGAAGTCGTGCTCGAACGCGCCGAGAGCTGATGTCGCAGGGGCAGGGCCCGAACGCGCTGGACAGGTCGCGTCGTTCCGGGGTCTGATCGGCGAGCATGGAGCGCCAGTACCACCAGTGGTTCACGCCCCGGCTGGGGTCCGACATGGGGCTCGTGGTGTACGGCCACTACGGCACGCCGGTGCTGGCGTTCCCGACCAGCGGCGGCGACGAGTGGGAGATGGAAGGGCAGCGGATGATCCGCACGCTGTCGCCGTACATCGCACAGGGCCGCATCAAGGTCTTCTGCGTCCGCTCGGCGACAGACACGTCCTTCTACAATCGCGGCGCCCACCCGTACCACCGCAGCTGGATGCAGAAGCAGTACGACGAGTACATCCGCCTGGAGGTCGTGCCGTTCATCCACGACCACTGCAAGGGCATTCCGCCGATCGCGGTGATGGGCGCCTCGCTCGGCGCGTACCACGCCGCCAACAGCGCCTTCAAGCATCCCGACACCTTCAAGTGGTGCTTCGCCCTCTCGGGCGTCTACGACATGCGCCGCTTCATGGACGGGATGTACGACGACAACTTCTACTTCAACAACCCCATCGACTACCTGGGCGCGATCACCGAGCCGTGGTTCTACCAGCAGATCGCGACGTCGCACATCCACCTGGCGACCGGCCACGGGCCGTTCGAGCGGCCCGAAGAGACCTACCGCTTCGCCGAGGTGCTCCGCCAGCGCCACATCCCGCATCACCTCGACGACTGGGGCGCGCAGGGCGGCCACGACTGGCCCTATTGGCACCACATGATGTGGGAGTACGTCGGGCGGCACTTCTAAGAATTGCAGAATTGCAGAATTGCAGAATTTCACACCATCTCAGCGCCGCGACGGTTGGCGGTGGTGATGAAATTCTGATATTCGCAATTCTGAAATCGACGTGAGGCGCGTCGCGCGGCCCTACCGCGCCGAGACCCGGAACACCGGCACCTGGCCGCCGCCGCTCGTGACGTTCGCGAGGCCCGACGAACTGAGTCGCGTGAGG
>CBIHOS010000122.1:0-15196 GCA_966211945.1 uncultured bacterium | reverse complement strand
CACTCGGCGCCGTGATCGCGCTTCACCCAGCTCTCGATCGCGACCACCATGCCGACCACTTCCTCGCGGCCGACCTTCAACGCCCGCGCGTAGCCGTGATGCGGGGCGCTGTGGATCCACGCGGCCTTGACCAGGTCCTTGCGTCCGAGAAGGATGCCGGCGCTCTGCGGACCGCGGATGATCTTGCCGCCGCTGTAGGCGACCAGCGTCGCGCCGCGCTGCAGGTGGATGTTCGGCACCGTGAGGATCTCGGCTGCCGCATCGACGAGAATCGGCACGTCGTGCGGTTTGGCGATGCCCGCGATCGCCTCGAGCGAGAGCGGCCCGGTCTCGTTGCGCGGCGTCGTGAAGAAGTAGATCATCGCCGTCTTCGGACCGATGGCGAGCGCCAGTTCCTCCGGCGTGCTCACGTCGATGACGGTGACGCCGACCGCCCGCACCGACGCGTCGTAGACGTTGCGCGAGTGGGTCGGGATGATCACCTCGTTCTTGCGGAAACCGCGCAGATCCGGAATGCGGACGTGCAGGTCGGGATTGCCGCCAGCCACGCAGGCCGCCGTGGCGTGGGTCATCGCCGCCGCGCACCCCGAACTGACCATGCCCCACTCGGCGCCGGTGAGTTCGGCGAGCTTCTTCCCCGCCGCTTCCATCAACTCTTCGAGGTTGACGTACTGCTGGTTGGCCGCCGACTTCGCCGCCCGCACTTCGGGCAGTTCCATCGACCCACCGATGATGGTCAGGGTGCCGCGGGCGTTGAGCATCGGACGAACGCCGAGCGCGCCGTAGAGTGCGGTGCCGGAGGACGCCGCGGCCGCCGGTCCTGCCGGCGCCGCGACCTTCTTGCCCTGCGCGACCGCTGCGCCTGGAACCAGCGCACCGAGGCCAAGCGCCTGCGCGGCGCGGAAGGTCTGCCGGCGCGTCCAGCCGCCGGGAAGGGATGTCGAGCTCATGGAAGTGGATGGTACGTCGAGAGGATGGAGTTCAGGGCGCCTCGGGGAGGCGCCCCTACCAGCATGACCTGCGGTGGTTGGTAGGGCAGCTCCCCGAGCTGCCCCTCAACCGGCGCCGACCGATCAGGTCGGCGGCCTAGAACAGGAACTTCACGCCGAGTTCCGCCCGGCGCATGCTGTCGGCCGATGCGATCGTGCCGAAGTTCGCCGCGCCGAACGTGGTGCCCGGCGTGCCCCAGTTCACCTGGTTGAACAGGTTGAAGATCTCGGCGCGCAACTGGATGCGGCTCCGGCCGCCGGTCGTGATGTTCTTCATCAGCGACAGGTCGGTCGTGCTGAATTTCTTGCCGCGCAGGTAGTTGCGGGGCGTGTTGCCGAAGGTGAACGGGGCCGGCAGCGCAAACGCCGCCGGGTCGATGCAGCCCACGAAGCCGAGGCCGTTCGGGTTGGCCTGGCAGCTCAGCTCGACGCTGCTGTCGACCAGCTGCGGGCGCTGGCTGCCGACGCCGATGTTCGCCTGATCCGGCTGGATCGTGACGTTGAGCGGTGTGCCGCTCTGGATGGTCGAGACGCCGGCGATCTGCCAGCCACCGACAAGCCCGCGCAGCAGCAGGTTGCTCGAGTCGCGGAAGAACGGCAGCTCGTACACGTAACTGACCACGAGTCGGTGCGGCACGTCCCAGTTGGCCGGGCCGTAGTCACTCCAGATGTCGTAGTTGTTGACGATGGCACCGCCGCCATTGGAGTGCGTCGCCATGTCGCGCGTCTTCGACCAGGTGTAGTGGGCGTTGAGCAGGAACCCGTTGGTCATGCGTCGACGGGCCACCAGGCTGACCGCGTCGTAGTTGGCGATGAGGTCGTTCTGGATCGTGCGGATCGAACGGAACAGCTGGTTGGGCCGGCGCGGGTCGATGGCACCGGGACCGGGCTGCGGCGTGTTGTTGAAGTAGCTCCGGTCCAGGTTCTTCGTGCGCGAGGCCAGGTACTGCACCTCGACGACCGAGTTGCCGAAGATCTCGTGCTGCAGGTCGACGCTCCACTGGTTCTTGCGCGCGTTGGGCAGGTGCCGGTTCGGCGTGATCATGTTCGGCGGACCGCCGGGCCCGACGACGCCGAAGGGTCGTTCGAAGCTGAGCGTCGGATTTGCCGGCGTGTTGTTGAAGGTGAACTCGGCGGCGATCGGCGGGTTGTTGGTCAGGAACGTGAACGAGTTCATCTGGTTGGGGTTGTAGTAGATGCCCCAGCCGGCCCGCAGCACCGTCTTCTCGGTGAGACGATAGGTCGCGCCGAGTCGTGGCCCCCAGTCCTTGGTGTTCGGCTCATGGAACTCGAAGCCGACGGCCGGGAACGACGTCGGGATGATCTGGGTCTGCGAGGCATCGAGCATCGACGCCAGCCCCTCGTACGTCTGCACGGGCGTGTTGCGCTCGTAGCGGAGCCCGAGACTCAGCGTCATGTTGCGGGTCGCCTGCCAGACGTCGTTGATGAAGAAGCCGTTGCGCCACTGGCCCACGTGCCCCTGCACCTGGTCGACGGGCGTGCCCACCGAGTTGGGCACGCCGGTCATGAAGTCGGCCACCGAATAGCCGGTCATCTGGCCGTTGAAGGAGAAGGCGCCGCGCGGGCTGTTGGCGGCGCGCCGGCCGGTCGCCATCTTCCGCAGGTCGAAACCGGTGCGGATGTTGTGGGTGCCCTTGGTCCACGACAGCACGTTGGACATCTGGAACGTCGTGTCGAACTGATACCAGTTGGTCCCGCCGTTGCCGAGGCCGGAGAACGCCGACACGCCGATCGACGGGATGCCGGGGTTGTCGTAGCGCACGTCGCCGTCGAAACCGGGGATGCCGAGGTCGGACCCGGCGCTGTCGTTGCCGTCGAGGGTGAAGTTGTTCAGCGAATCGAAGTCGATCCGGTGATAGCCGATGCGGAAGTCGTTGAGCAGCGTCGGCGAGATCGTCTGCTGATACGAGCCCAGCGTGTTCTTGTTCAGGCGCGGCTGATAGAGCCCGCCGGTCGGGCTGAGCGCGCCGAAGCCGTCGAAGGCGTCGACCCAGTTGTAGCGCACGTAGAGCCGGGCGGCGCTGCCGACGTTCTGGTCCACGCGCGCGAGGATCTGGTCGTTGTTGCTCTCGGTCAGCACCGGCCCCTGGTAGTTGTTGGCGGTGCCCGGCAGGTTGGGCACGGGATAGTACTGCAGCAACCGGAGCGCCTGGGGTGACAACTGCGACAGCGGGATCTGATTGCCCGGGTAGGGCACCTTCGTGAACGGGTTGACGATCTGCGTCGCCACCTCGCCGAAGTCGCCGCGGCGCATGCGCTCGGTCGGCATCGAGCCGATCGGGCTGGTGGTGCGCTCGGACCGCAGGCCTTCGTAGGCGCCCATGAAGAACGTCTTGTTGGTGCCGTTGTACAGGCCGGGAATGATCACCGGACCGTCGAACTGCATGCCGAACTGATTGCTCCGCTTGGGCGGCTCGGGCAGGTTCGGGTTGTCGAAGTAGCCACGGCTCTCGAGCGAGTCGTCCTGGAAATACTCGAACAACGCCCCGTGGAAGGCGTTGGTGCCGGCCTTGGTCACGACGTTGACGTGGACGCCGAGGTACGAGCCGTATTCGGCCGACGTGCTGCCGGTCTGCACCTGCACTTCGGTGACCGCGTCGGCCATCGGCCGCATGCTGGTCATCGCCAGCAGGTTCGACGTCGCGTTGATGCCGTCCATGGTCAGGCTGTTCTGGATCTCGCGCTGACCGGCGCCGCGGAACGACAGCCCGATGTCGGTCGTGTTCCCGCGCAGCACCCCCGGGGTCGTGGCAGCCATCTGCCAGACGTTGCGCCCGCTGGCCGGGAGGTCGGTGACGGCACGCGCCTCGACCGTCTGCGACACGGCAGCGCGATCGGTCTGGATGGTCGTGTTCGCCGCCTCGACGGTGACCGTCTCGGACAGATCACCGACGCTCAGCACGGCGTCCTGACGGACGACCTGATTGCCGCCGACGACAATGTTCGTCGCCTTGAAGGTCTGGAACCCCTGCAGGGCGATCGTCACCTCGTAGCGTCCGAGCGGGATGGCGTTGAACTGGTAGACGCCCGCCTCGTTGGTCACGCCGGTCAGCGTCGCCTGCGTGCCGACGTTCACGGCCGTGACGGAGGCGCCGGGGAGCACACCGCCGCCCGAATCGGTGACCGTGCCCACGAGCCCGGTTTGCGACGCGAGCTGCGCGGCCGCAGGCGTGGCGAGGAGAAGACAAAGGGCCGCAGACCACAGGATTCGGAGCACGTGCGCATCCTCCCGTTCTCATACCGCTGGCGCACGAGTCACGACGAGCACGGACGTCGTGTCCGTACGCGCGGCACTCCCGGGTACGCCAGTTCGCTTTGAAACGCCGGCCACCCGTTGTGGTGCGGCGTTTCAAACTGCTGAAGAGGTGCTCACGATAAACGAATTCCGATGCGACGTCCATGTGACAGTGACGACGATCGGGACGACCGGGTCCACCGCATCGCGGGGACGATTTGTCTCGCGGCGCGCCAATTCGATCGCGCCGTGCCCTGCCAGGGCGGCGCGGCGAGCCACCCCTGCCGGCGCACCTGCAGGCCCGCGAACGATCACCGCGAGGCGGGCCAGGCGCTTGTCGGACGAGCGTACTTGCCGCTATCCTCGCGCTCGCGTCGCGGGCACCCCGCCCATCGCCACAACGCGCCGGACTCCGGCCCACCTCCCAGGGAGATTGCCTTGTCAGCAGCTGGTTCGCAGACCTCGCGCCGTTCCGCCTTCCGCTCGCTCCTTGCCGCCGCCGGCGCCACCGCCGCGGGCCTCCTTGGGGGTAAGGCACACGCTGCCACCGCCGACACCAACGGCATCATCACCGGCCCCGATGAGGCCCAGCAGGCCGAGCCCAAGCAGCCACCGCTGTTCTCGGGGCACAAGGTGCACAACGGCCTGGTCTACATCGCCGGCAAGGGCTACCACGAAGCCGGTGACATCAAGGTCCACACCAAGGCCGTCCTCGATTCACTCGAGGCGGAGTTGAAGAAGGCCGGGTCGTCGATGGACAAGGTCCTGAAGGTGAACGTGTACCTGCACGACCTGGAGGACTACGCGGGGATGAACGAGATGTACCGCGGCCGCTTCGGCGCCAACCCGCCGGTGCGCACGACGATTGCTGCCTACGGCGGCATCCCCGGCAAGTCGCTCGTCGAGATCGACTGCATCGCCGCTCTCTGAGCGGCTCGCCACGGGCTCGCCGCGCACAATGCCGAATGCGCAAGGCTCAATGTCGAGATCAGCGGGTTTCGACATTGCGCATTGAGGGTTCCGCATTCGATCGGTAGGGGCGGCTCCCCGAGCCGCCCTGTCAGGGCACGTCGGGGACGTGCCCCTACCTACGCTTTCTTCTCGAACACCTCGCGGAGCCGTTTGGCGACGATCTTCTCCTCGCCCGGCTCCATCATCCAGACGCCGATCAGCAGTTCCTGTCCAGGGCGGACGCCGATCGACGGCGTGCCCTCGCGGAGTTTGCGCGAGACCTCGCCGCCGCTGATGCCGGCGGCGGCCTGATCGATCTTCACCGCGACGTGCGGGACGTGGTTGGCAACCTCGGGCACGGTGATCTCGGCGGTGACGCCCGGCAGGCCCGAGAGGCTCTTCAGGACGATGTCGGCGCGGCGCCGGTACTCCTTGTCCATCGCGGCGTGATCGAGCTTGACGAAGCGCTCGAGCGCCACCAGCATCCCGAGCATCTCCTCCTTGTTCACCTTCATGCCGCGGCCGATGGCGTTGCCGTTGGGCACGGCGTTGGCGCGCGCCGCCGCGATCAGGTCCTTGCGGCCGAGCAGCAGGCCGGCGCTCTGCGGTCCGCGAATTCCCTTGCCGCCCGAGAAGGCGACCAGGTCGAAGCCCATCGCCGTGTACTTCCACAGGTTCTCGACCGGCGGCACGTCTGCGGCGCAGTCGTTCATCGTCACCACGCCGTGCTTCCTGCCGAGCGCGACGAACTGCTCGTCGCGGATCTGCCCGACCGAGTTGTTGTTGTTGTAGAACAGCATCATCGCCGTCTGCGGCGTGATCGCCCGCTCGAGGTCCTCGGCGGTCTCGACTTCGACGATCCTGACGCCGGTGTTGCGCACGGCGTGGTCGTAGCCGAAGCGGTGCGACTTCTGCATGATGACCTCGGTCTTCATGCCGGTCAGGTTCGGCAGATCGGTGATCTTCTGGCCGTCAGTGCCGGTGAGCACGCCGGCCGTACCGAGCGTCATCGCCGACGCGGCGCCGGAGCTGACCATCGCGGCCTCGGCCTTGACCAGGGTGGCAATCCGCTCGCCGACCCGGTCGTGCAGTTCGCTGAGCGGCACGAAGTGCTTGGACGCGTAATTGATCGCCTCCATCACCTCTGGCGGCATCAGCGACGCGGTCATGTCGGTGAAGGTCCCGGCGGCGTTGATGAACGGCCGCACGCCGAGTTCCTTGAAGTAGTCGCGCTTGCTGGCGCCGGCGGCCATCGCCACCGCGCCGCTGCCGCCCACCAAGCCGCCGATCAGCGGAACCGTGGAAAGCCGTTCGAAAAAGGTCCGTCGGGTCAACATCGTCATCTCCTGGCTGGTTCCTCGAAGGCGTCCCTACCTACGTACGCCTTTCACGTCATCGTTCCGCGTTCGGCGTTCGGCGCTATTTCGCGGCGATCGCCGCGACGCGCAGCCGTTCCTTGCCCTGCGGCTGCACCTGGATGGTCACGCGGGCCGGCGGATCGGCCGGGAACATCTCGCGGAACACCGCGTTCACCTTCGGCAGGTCCGCCACGTCGCTCAGGTACACCGTCACCTGCGCCACGTCCTTCAGGCTCGCCTCGCCCTGCCGCAGCAGCGTGCCGAGCCGCGTGAACACCTCGCGCGCTTCGGCCGTGATGTCGGCGCGGCCCGGAATCGCGAAGGCGCTCACGTAGATGGTGCCGCCGCGGCGCGACGCCCGCGCCGACGCCTCCGGCCACACCAGGCCGAAATTGTGCCCGGAACTGGACGGCCGCGTCGCCACGAACGTGAGTTCGGCCCGGATCGGACCGGGCAGCCGCGGCACAACGACGAGGCCGCCTGGCGGCGACGCCTTGCTCACCGACTTCTCCAGCGCCGCGGCCAGACCGGCGGCCTCGCCGAGCTGCGTCGCGTACGCCTGCGTCCACGCGACGTTCTCGATCGACAGCCCGGCCGCCTCGAGGGTCGTCGTGATGTTCGTGACGGTCTGCCCGACTTGCGCGTCGACAGCTTCACCGACCGCCTTGCTCACCGGGTCCTGCCCGCCCATGCCCGAGACGTACAGCGTGTCGCCCGCCCACACCGCCGGCGAATACGGACCGAGCGGCGCCGGCAGCGACCCGGCCGGCGGCCGCACCACCGAGATGCCGCCGAGGTCGGCGTAGCCGATGCACCCGATCTCGACGCCGGCCGCCGACGGCAGCGCCGCCGCCTGGATCGTCGTGCGGGCCGGCACCCGGTCCTTGAAGTACGAGCCGTACGCGCCGTTCATCGCCGCGTAGTCGTCCATGCTCGCGAGGTAGACGTGGCATTTCACCAGGTGCTCGTACCCGAGACCGGCGGCCTTCAGCACCCCGCCGATGCCGTCCATCGCCTGGCGCGTCTGCGATGCCATGTCTGCCCGCGTGGGCCCGTCGCCCGGCAGCCCGAGGTGACCGGCGATGTACAGCGTCTTGCCGACGAGCACGCCCGGCGAGTACGGCCGATCGGCCGGTACACCGTCCGGCCGGATGCTCCGGCGCGCGGTCGGCGCCGGTTGTGCCGCCGCCACGGTCGCCCCGGCGAGGCAGACGACGAGCGCCAGCGCGTGGCGTCTCACTCACGCTCCCGCGAGGTCGCGCGCCGGCGTCCGGACCCGACACCCTGCGGCGTCGCCGGCATGTCCGTCCACAGCGGCGCGGCGCGGCCGTTGAGATCCCACACCACCTGCCCTGCCCGCACCGTCACCTCGCATTCCAGCTTCTGCGTGCCGGCCATGCGACCGCCCGACGAGTCGATGAACCCGAACTCGCCCTTGCGCACCGCGAGCACGGCGATATCGGCCTCGGTTCCCACCCCGAGGTGGCCCAGGTCGTCGCGCTTGATCACGGCGGCCGCCCTCGCCGTGTTCGCGCCGATCACGTCGTTGAGCGGCATGCCGAGCGCGAGCATCTTCGACATCACGTTGAGGATGTCCTTCATGCCGGCGTTCATGCTGCCGGTGTGGAGGTCGGTGCTGATCACGTCGGGGAAGAAGCCCGCTTTGGTGGCCGGCACGGCCTGCCGCCAGAGGAAGCTGCCGCCGCCATGGCCGACGTCGAACAGCACGCCGCGCTTGCGGGCGGCGACGACGAACGGCTCGAGCTGTCCCTGAGCGTCGACGATCGGCTGGCGATCGCGGACGTGCGCGTACATGTGCGTGAGCAGATCGCCGGGGCGCAGGTGCGTGTTCAGCAGCTCGTCCAGCGACAGCGGCGGGTTGTTGCCGCCGAAATCGACCATGACCGGCACGTTGGCCTCGGTCCCGGCCGCCACCGCGCGCGTGACCGGATCCCATTCCGGCCCCATGTAGTGCGCCACCTTGATGCCGACGATCAGCCCGGGATGCTGCTTGATGCGCATCGCGGTGAGCTTGGCGTCCATGTCGGCCAGGTTCTGCTCGGCCGGACCGCCGCGCATGCCGGCGCCGACGATGTTGAGGAACGACAGCACGCGGGTGCGCGCCGTGTCGACGATCTGTGCCTTGAACTGCGGGAAGTTCCGCCAGCCGGCCCCACCCACGTCGACCAGCGTGGTCTGGCCGTTGCGGAACGAGTGGTTGTCGGCCGGCACCGCGGTCGGACCGTTACTGAGGTAGGCGTCCGCCTCGGTCCCGAAGAACACGTGCGCGTGCAGGTCGATGAGCCCCGGAACGACGTAGAGGCCGCGCGCGTCGACGACCCGCCGCGCCTTGGCGGCGTCGATCGTCGGTTCGATCGCCGCGATCTTGCCGTCGGCGACGGCCACGTCCATCACGCCGTCGCGGCCGTTCTTCGGGTCGAGGACGTGTCCGCCCTTGATCACGAGGGAATAGGCCGTCTGGGCCGTCGCCGGGGCGACGATGCCGACAGCCGCGACCAGGGCGAAGACGCCCCGGAGCCATGTGTGTGCGCAGGTAGACACGCTGAAAACTCTCCCGACGGATTACTCCAACCGATGGCCGCGTGTTATAGCACAGGGCTCAGGAGGCTTCCCGTCATGTCCGTTCGTCCGGTCCCCGCGGTCGTCGTCGCCGCGATCGTGATTCCCGTCATCACCGCCGCCTCGCTGGCGCGGGCGCCGCAGGCGCCGGCCCCGGCCGCTGGCGCACCGGCTCCGCCGGCCGCGACCGTCCCCGCCTCGCCGCAGCCGCCGGCCCCGGCGGCCGTGCAGACGCTGTCGCCCGATCAGGTCATCGCTGCCCTCCGGCGGCCCGAGAACAGCACCGGCAACATCGCCGACGCCGTCGAAGCCGCCACCGGGGCGCGCGGCTGGATGTCGTCGGACATGAAACCCATCGGCACCGGCAAGATCGTCGGGCGCGCCTGGACCGCCCTGGTCCGCCCTGTCCTCAAGAGCGACACCCGGACCTATCCCAACTACCTGCTGCAGATCCTCGACGAGGCGCCAGCCGGCAGCGTGCTGGTCTACGTGATGGAGGACGGCCTCGAGATCGCCGCGATGGGCAACCTGATGGCCGCGACCGCCGTGGCGCGCGGGCTCGAGGGGACGGTCATCGACGGCGCCATCCGCGACGTCACCGAGATCCGCGCGATGGGCCACAAGGTCTTCGCCCGCCGAATCAGTCCGGCGACGTCGGTCGGCCGGATGGTCAGTGTGTCCAAGCAGACGCCGGTCCGCTGCGGCGAGATCCTCGTCACGCCCGGCGACTTCATCGTCGGCGACGGCGATGGCGTCGTGGTCGTGCCGCAGGCCGCCGCCAACCAGGTCGTGGCCCTGCTGAAGGACTACGATGCGCGCGAGTCGAAGATGCTGCCGATCATCCAGCGCGAGAAATCGATGCTGAAGGCGCTCGAAATCTACGGCCGCTATTGAGGCCCGCATGCTGACCCTGATCATCGCCGCCGTGCTCGCGACGTCTGGCGGCTGGCTCCACGCCGGAGCCGCGGCGGGACAACGGGCTTCTCGGAGCAGCGTCGCGCCGCTGACGATCCCCGGTACCCAACCGCAGTTCGCGCAGGACGGCGAGCGGGTGTTCCTGGCCGTGGTCCAGGGCGCGCGCGTGGCGGTCCTGCGGTCGGCCGACGCCGGCCGCAGCTTCCGCGAGGCCACGCCGATCGTGCCGGCCGGGCGCATGGCGGCAGGCATGCGGCGCGGCCCGCGCATCGCGGTGACCGCGTCGAGCGTCCTCGTGTCGCTCGTCGCCGGCGCACAGGGCGGCGGCAAGGACGGCGACGTCGTGATCTACAGATCGGGCGATCAGGGCGCGACATGGTCGCCGGCCGTCGTCGTCAACGACGTGCCGGCCGCGGCCCGCGAGGGCCTGCACGGGATGGCCGCGTCGCCCGACGGGCTGGTCGTCGTCACATGGCTCGACCTCCGCAAGCCCGGCACCCGCGTGTATGCCGCGGTTTCGCGCGATCACGGCCTGACCTGGCAGCCCGACGTCCTGGCCGCCGAGTCTGCCGACGGCGCCGTCTGCGAGTGCTGCCATCCCTCGGTGGCGCTCGACGGGCAGGCGATCGCGATCATGTTCCGCAACCACCTGCGGGGCGCGCGCGACATGCACGTCGTGCGGTCGACGG
The DNA here is from genome assembly GCA_966211945.1 of uncultured bacterium. GTDB lineage: Bacteria > Acidobacteriota > Vicinamibacteria > Vicinamibacterales > Vicinamibacteraceae > Luteitalea. Next base: position 4,458 of record CBIHOS010000122.1, on the reverse strand, counting down.
ACGGCCGCGCGTTCACCGCGCCCGTCAAGCTGGGCACCGGCACCTGGCCGCTGGAGGCGTGCCCGATGGACGGCGGCGCGGTCGCCCTGACGGGCAAGGGCGTGACCAGTACGTGGCGGCGCGAGGACCGCATCTATCTCTCGAGACCGCTCGAGCCGGAACGTCTCGTCGGCATCGGCCGCGATCCCGTGCTCGCGCTGGCGCCCGGCGGCGTCGATCTCGCCTGGACGACGCGCGACGGCATCATGCTGCAGCGCGAGACCACGACCCGCCTGGTGGGGGCGGGCACGTTTCCGTCGATCGCGGCGTTCGACGGCCACACGCTGGTCGCCGCCGAACACGCGGGACGGGTCGTCGTGCAGGTGGTCCCCCGGCAGTAGCCGCCGCCGGCGCCATCAGAACCAGAACCGCACGCCGGTCGTGAGGCGCGCGCCGCCGGTGCCGTCGTCGGCCCGCGGCTCCGGTGTGTTCCCGAAGCGGCGCACCCAACTGACACCGATGTAGGGCGCCAGCTCCCGCCGCAGGTGATAGCGCATCCTGAGACCGGCCTCGCCTTCACCGAAGCCGCTCGCCGCGCCAGACCTCTCGTTCGCCAGGCCATCGACAGCGACACCCTGCCTGCGCCTCCGGTTGTACAGGTTGGCTTCGAGCGTCGGCTGCACGACGAGTCTGTTGGTCAGCAGCACGTCGTACTCGACCTCGAGCCGCGCCGCAAACTGTCCCGCGTCGGATACGTAGGCGGTCGCTTCCACGTCGAAGAAGCCGGGGGCGATCCCCTGCACACCGGCCGCCAGCCACGTCCGCGCACCCGGCCGGACGTCCTGGCGCACGCCCGCGACGACGTCCCACCAGGGCGCGACGGCGCGCCCGTAGAGGACGTGCGCATCGGCGTCGCCGACGTCGCCGCCGGCCGCCTCGCCCTCGCTGCGGACCCACAGGCGGTGGATGTCGCCGCCGACCCAACCCGTGGCGCTCCAGGCCAGCGCATCGACGCCGCGCCCGGCGCGCCATTCGAGGGCCTCGAACAGCACGAAACTGTTGATCGCACGATCGTGCGTGGCGTGGCCGTGGACCTCGGGAAACGCCGCCTTCCGCATCGCGTCGGTGATCGGTACGACCGAGGGCGGCGGCTTCGCCGGCACGGCCGCGGGCGGAGGGACGGGCGGAGCCTCGTGCTGATGCTCCGGCGGGTGCTGGTGCTGGTGTTGGTCCGATTGCGCGAACGCCGGCCGCGCCACCGTCAGCACGACGAGGAGCACCCACGAGCCGCGGCCGATCACGACGCGTCCCCTTCGACGACGTGCACCTCGCGCATCATGCCGGTCTCCATGTGGAACAGCATGTGGCAGTGGTAGGCCCAGCGGCCGAGGGCATCGGCGGTCACGCGGTACGACCGGCGGCTGCCCGGCGGCATGTCCACCGTGTGCTTGCGCACCATGAAGCGGCCCTCGTCGTCCTCGACGTCGCTCCACATCCCGTGCAGGTGGATCGGATGGGTCATCATCGTGTCGTTCACGAGCACGATGCGCACGCGCTCGCCGTAGACGAGACGAATGGGCGCGGCGTCCGAGAACTTGCGCCCGTCGAACGACCACACGAACCGGTTCATGTGACCGGTCAGGTGGAGTTCGATCGTCCTCGACGGCTCGCGCCCGTCGGGATCGGCGAACGCGCTCCGGAGGTCGGCGTAGGTCAGCACGCGCCGGCCGTTGTCGCGCAGCCCGATGCCCGGGTCGTCCAGTCGCGACGATGGCTGCATCACCTGCATGTCCACGAGCGGATTGCCGTCCTCGCTGGCCGGGTGCGCCTGCATCGCCGTGGCAGGCCCGCCGTGCCCGGTTCCCGACCCATGCCCATGCCCTTGCCCGTGCCCGTGCCCCATGTCCGCCATCGAGAGAACGGGACGCGGGTCGAGCGCGGGGACCGGCGCCCGCACGCCCTCGCGCACCGCCAGCGTGCCGGCGGCGTAGCCGGTGCGGTCCATCGCCTGCGCCATCACCGTGAAGGCCTCGCGGCCGGTGGGCGTCACGATCACGTCGTAGGTCTCGGCGACGGCGATGCGGAACTCGTCGACCACGACCGGCCGCACCGGCTGGCCGTCCGCCGCGACGACGGTCATCTCGAGTCCGGGGATGCGCACGTCGAAGTAGGTCATCGCCGACCCGTTGATCACGCGCAGGCGCACGCGCTCGCCCGGGCGGAACAGCCCGGTCCAGTTGCCGGCCGGCGCCGTGCCGTTGAGCAGATACGTGTAGGTGCTGCCGGTCACGTCGGCGAGGTCGGCGGCGCTCATCCGCATGCGGCCCCACGCGGCGCGATCGGCGATCGTGTCGGCCCAGCCGTGCTGCCGCACGTCGCGCATCAGATCCACGACGGTGCGCTGCCGCCAGTTGTAGTAGTCGGACTCCTTCTTCAGCGTGCGGAGGATGCGGGCCGGGTCGTCGTCGGTCCAGTCCGACAGCATCAGCACGTGCTCGCGATCGCAGGCGATCGGGTCGGCCTCGCGTGGACGAATCACGAGCGGTCCGTACAGCCCCTGCTGCTCCTGGAAGCCGGAGTGGCTGTGGTACCAGTACGTGCCGGCCTGCTTCAGGGGAAAGCGATAGGTGAAGTCGCCGCCGGCCGGGATGCCGTCGAAGCTGAGGCCCGGCACGCCGTCCATGTTGGCGGGCAGCACCAGACCGTGCCAGTGGATCGAGGCGTCCTCGTCGAGCGTGTTGCGCACGCGCACGGTGACCGTGTCGCCTTCGCGCCACTCGAGCAGCGGCGCCGGCAGCGATCCGTTCACGGTGAGGGCCGGGCGCGACCGGCCCGTGAAATCGACCTGCGACGTCCCGATCGTCAGGTCCACGTCCGGTCCGGACAGCGTGGCGTGGGGCTGCCGGGGGCCCGGCGCCTGCGTGCGGCCAAACGCCACCGACGGTGCGATGGCGCCGCCTGCCGCGACGACACCCCCGGCGGCAAGCCCCTTGACGAACTGACGACGAGACGGCGTGAGCATCGAGCGCTCGCGCCCCTGCACGTGAGACATGAGTGAGATTCCGCGACGCGTGCCGCGCCGCCAGAGATGCGGCCTCGGCCGCGATCACACGAGTGGTCGCGCGCCCGGCTCGAACGATCGGGCGGCGGCCGTGAACGTGGGCGGAGCGCGGATCAGATCCGCAGGACTGGAGAGAAGGCGCCGGCGGCGCGGGCGCGGGTGCCGGCCACACGATCGGGAGACATCGCCGCGGCCGACACGCGCGTGACACGTGCGTCGAAGGCGGCGACACGGAAGGCCGCCACCGTCGGCGCGGGCAGCATCCGCATGCCGGCCGAGGGCGACGGAGCCGTCGCCACCGTCGGATGGTCGCAGCCATGTCCCGGCGAGGCATGCGAGATGGCGGTGGCCGTCGCCGCCTCCGGCTGTCCGTGCGTCTGCGCTGGTGTCGATGCTTCGTCCTGCCCCGCGTCGTGACACGCCGCAGCGGCATGGATGGGCTCGAGCCTCGGGGCACGCGCGTCGCGCCGCAGGTGCCCCTGCGCCTGCGCCGTCGGACAGACCACGTCGCACAGCACCGACGCCATCGGCAGACCGATCAGGGCGACGACGAGCGCGAGCGCCGAGGCAAGGCGGGCGGCCGAGAGCATCTCCAGCAGTATACGGATCGAAGGCGCGATGCGGGGCTTGGGCCTTGGGCCTTCGGCCTTCGGGCTGGGTTGGGCCTTCGGGCTGGGCCTTGGGCTTGTGGCTAAGATCACGGGGTGGACGACCGCCAGGCGCGCGCCAACATCCTCGAGCAGGACCGTCACATGGAGCGCCTGCGCCAGTGGAGCTACCTGCTCGACCAGGCGTTCCGCATCCCTGGCACCAACGTCCGCTTCGGCTGGGACGTGATCGTGGGACTCGTCCCCGGGCTCGGCGATCTGAGCAGCCCGCTGTTCGGTGTGCTCATCCTCGTGCAGGCCTACCGCTCGGGCGTGCCACGCCTCGTCCAGGCCCGCATGGTCATCAACGCGATCGTGGACGCAATGCTCGGCCTGGTCCCCGGACTGGGCAACGTCGCCGACATCTTCTGGCGCGCCAACACCTGGAACATGCGCCTGCTGGAACGGCACGCGCGCCCGGGCGTGCCGCACACACGGGCCGACGCCTGGTTCGTCTGGACCATCGTCATCGTGCTGCTGATGATGGCCGCGCTGCCGCTGCTGCTTGGCGTGTGGCTCGTCTGGTGGCTGCTCACCTGGCCTCACTAGATCCGGGTACCGGGTACCGGGTACCGGGTGCCGGGTGCCGGGTATCGGGTATCGGGTATCGGGTATGCCGTTCGGCGTTCGTCGTTCGTCGTTCGTCGTTCGTCGTTCCTCGTTCGGCGTTCAGCGTTCAGCGTTCCGCCGTTCGGCGTCCCGATCGGGTGCGCGTGCGCGGCGGGCACACGACGAGCGGACGTTCGCCCCAGGCGCTGCGCGGCACGAGGC
>CBIHOS010000121.1:0-15236 GCA_966211945.1 uncultured bacterium | reverse complement strand
ATCACCAACGGCGAGCGCTACAACAAGGTCATCGCCCTCTGGTCGGAAGCGACCGAGAAGATCGCCGACAAGATGTTCGGCGAGATGGAGGAGCGCGACCGCTCGGGCCAGTCGTTCAACCCGGTCTACATCATGGCGGACTCGGGCGCGCGTGGTTCCAAGCAGCAGATTCGCCAGCTGGCCGGCATGCGCGGCCTGATGGCCAAGCCGTCGGGCGAGATCATCGAGACGCCGATCACGTCGAACTTCCGTGAAGGGCTGACGGTGCTGCAGTACTTCATCTCGACGCACGGCGCCCGCAAGGGCCTGGCCGACACGGCGCTCAAGACCGCCGACTCGGGCTACCTGACGCGGCGTCTGGTCGACGTCGCCCAGGACGTGATCATCCACGAGGACGATTGCGGCACGATGGACGGCATCGAGGCGCGGCCGATCGTCGAAGCGGGCGAGACCATCGAACCGCTGCGCGACCGGATCATCGGGCGCGTCACGCTCGAGGACGTCATCGACCCGATCACCAAGGACGTGCTGGTCAAGGCCAACGACGAGATCGACGAGGATCTCGCCACGGTGGTCCAGGAAGCCGGCATCGAGATGGTGAAGATCCGCTCGGTGCTCACCTGCGCCAGCCGGCGCGGCGTCTGCGCCAAGTGCTACGGCCGCGACCTGGCCACCGGCCGGACCGTGGAGATGGGCCTGGCGGTCGGCGTCGTCGCCGCCCAGTCGATCGGCGAGCCGGGCACGCAGCTGACGATGCGCACGTTCCACATCGGCGGCACGGCCTCGCGCATCTCGGAGCAGTCGACGCAGGAGTCACGGCACTCCGGCACGGTGCGCTTCGAGAACATCTCGTCGGTCGAGTCGGGTGTCGAGGGCGGTCTGCGCGACTTCGTCGTCATGAACCGCAACGGCGTCCTGATCGTCCGCGACGACAAGGGCCGCGACGTCGAGCACTACCAGGTGATCTACGGCGCCCGCCTGCGGGTCGCCGATGGCCAGCGCGTCGAGCCGGGCCAGGTGCTCCTCGAATGGGATCCGTTCACGTTCTCCATCCTCACGGAGGAGGCGGGCACGGTGAAGTTCAAGGACATCATCGCGGACGTCACCGTCCACGAGGAAGTGGACGAGGTGACCGGCATGTCGCGCCGGATCATCATCGAGGGCATCGACGAGAAGAAGCAGCCGCTCGTCGAGATCCGCAACCTCGATGGCAAGGTGCTCCGGAAGTACCACATCCCGTCGCACGCCCACCTGATGGTGGACGATGGCGACACGGTGACTCCGGGCGCGGTGCTCGCGAAGATTCCGCGCGAGACGACCAAGACCAAGGACATCACCGGCGGTCTGCCGCGGGTGGTGGAACTGTTCGAGGCCCGCAAGCCCCGCGAGGCGGCTGCCGTGATCAGCGAGATCGACGGCATCGTCAAGATCGGCGGCATCGTCAAGGGCCAGCGCAAGGTGATGATCGTCCCCGAGGAAGAGGGCGGCGAGCCGCGGGAGTACAGCCTGCCCCGCGGCGTGCACGTCAACGTCCAGGACGGCGATCGCGTCCGCGCCGGCGAACAGCTGATGGACGGCCCGAGCAATCCGCACGACATCCTGGCGGTGCTCGGCGAGCGGGAACTGCAGAAGTACCTGGTCAACGAGATCCAGGAGGTCTACCGTCTGCAGGGCGTCAACATCAACGACAAGCACATCGAGACCATCGTCCGGCAGATGATGCGGTGGGTGAAGATCGAGGATGTCGGCGACACCGAGTTCCTGATCGACGATGTGACGGATCGGTTCCGCTTCATCGAGGAGAACGAGCGCGTGGTGACCGGCGGCGGCGTCCCTGCCAAGGGTCGGCCGATGCTGCTCGGCATCACGAAGGCATCGCTCTCGACCGATTCGTTCATCTCGGCGGCGTCCTTCCAGGAGACCACCCGCGTGCTGACCGAGGCGTCCATCTCCGGACGTGTCGACAGCCTGCGCGGCCTGAAGGAGAACGTCACGATGGGCCGCCTGATTCCGGCCGGCACCGGGTTCTATGCCTACCGGCACGTGCACATCCCGTCGGATGCGCCGCCGCCACCGCCGCCGCCGTCCCCGGAGGACGCGGAGCTGGAGCGGGATCTCGACTATCTGTCGGATGCCGACGACCTCCTCGACCGCGAACGCGGCGAAGTGGTGGAGTAGGCAGGGCCCGCTCTCCGGGCACGGCCGACAATTCACGGGCGGGGCGCGCCATGCGTCCCGCCCGTTTTGTTTTTGTCGGCCCGTCTGCTACGGAAGAGTCAGCGTTCGCGCCGGACCTCTCGGCCGTTGTGTGAGGCAACGAGGGAGGGATCCGTGAGCAAATTCTTCAGTGTGGCGGGTGCGCTGGCCCTGCTCTGCGTCGGTGCGACAACGGTCCGCGCGCAGGCCCCTCGGGGGGTAGCCGGGCTGCTGCCGAACCTGATTCTCAACGGCATCCGCCTGGACGCAGGCACGCCGGTACCTCACGACGCACACTTCTCGCCCCTCAACGAGCAGTTCGTCGGCACCGATCCGAGGTCGGGTGAGCGCTTCCAGGTCGATGCGGCCGAAGTCGTCCTGAACTTCAACCGGTTGATGGCCACGCAGTTTGCGACGTTCCCGATCGGTAGTTCGAGCGGCGCCTTCTCCTTCCGGACCGACGAAGCCACCGGCCTGCCGGTGCGCAGCACGCGCAGCTTCGGTCCGTCGTTCGGCGAGCGGTCGCTGACGGTCGGCAAGGGCCGGCTGTCGACCGGCTTCACCTACCAGCGCACGTCGTTCGACAGCTTCGAGGGCGAGGATCTCGAGGACGGCTCGATCCAGTTTCTGCTGCCCCACAACGACTGCTGCCCGGCACAGGTCGGCCTGCAGGCCGCCGGCGACGGCAACCTGCTCAACCCCGGCTTCGAATCCGACATCGTCACCGTACGTCTCTCGCTCCGGGCCACCACCGACACGGCGGCGTTCTTTGCCACATACGGGTTGACCGACAGATGGGACGTCGGGATTGCCGTGCCGGTCATCCGCGTCGATCTCGAGGCCAGCGCCGCCGCCGAGATCGTGCGGCTGGGCACCGCGTTCACCCCGCACGTCCACACGTTCCAGACCAATGCGGACGTCTCCAAGAAGACGTTCACGGAGGGCCGCAGCGCCAGCGGTATCGGTGACGTGGTGCTGCGCACCAAGTACAACCTCCACCAGGTCGGCGCCCAGGGAGTGGCCGCGACCTTCGACCTGCGGCTGCCCACGGGCGAAGCCGAGGACCTGCTCGGCACCGGATCGCTGCAGGGGCGACTCGGCGTAGTGCTGTCTACCGGCACGGACCGCTTCGCGCAGCATGTCAACGTCGGCTACACGTTCAGCGGCCGTACCAGTGCCGCGACCTACATCGGCGACGATCTGGATCTCGTCCAGGCACTGCTGCCGTCCGATGCGCCGCCGGACGAACTGCATTTCAACGGCGGCGTGGAATACGCCGCGACCGACCGGCTCACGCTGCTCGGCGAGTTCATGGGGCGGACGCTGCGGAACGTCGGCCGCCTCGACGTCGGCCAGCGCGTCTTCACGTACACGCCGCAGGGCCAGGCGCCGCTGTCGCCGGCGCTGGAGTCGCCGTCGTTCCGCGAGTTCCAGGCGCGCGAGGGCAGCCTGACGCTGGGATTGGCCGCGATTGGCGCCAAGTACAACCTTGGTTCGCGCGCACTGCTGGCCGCGCACGTACTGGTGCCGCTGACCGAGGGCGGCCTGCGCAGCCGAATCACCACGACGATCGGCTTCGACTACACGTTCTGAGGGCCGGACCGCCTCGTGACCTATCGTCCGAATCGCGTGCTGGCGATGCGCCAGCGGCCGTCGGATTTCTGCAGCGTGAACTGCCTGGCGCGCGACTGATCCCGGTTGCCGCCGGCGACGATCGATTCGGTGCGCAGCCGCTCGGTGCAGGCCGCGGTGGCTCGCGTGTCCTGCACCTCGACCCGGCATCCCGAGAGGGCGACGTCCACCGATCGCATCTGTGAGAACGCCTTCTCGAGTGCGGCGGCGCTGCCGGGCTGCACCGCATCGACGCCCTGCGCGTCCTTCGAGGAATACGCGCGCGCCCATCGATCGAGGACGGCACGCACTTGCTCCTCGTCTGTCGGTCCGGCCGGGACCGGGCGCGGTTCGACGGTCGCCGGAGGCGGTGGTGCCACGACCGCTGGTGTCGCCGGGGCCGGGTCTCCGGCTTCCGTGGCCGCCGCGGACTCGCGTCCTGACGGGAGCGCCGGCGGAATCGCGCGCGGTGGGGCGGTCGTCGTCACGCCTGGTCGCGCCTGCTCGGTGGCTGGAGGGCGCGCCTGTGCGGTCGGTCGGGTCGCTGTCCGGGCCGGCGCCTCGGCGACGCCGGGCGATGCCGGTGGCGATGCCGGCGGAGGCGCCGCGACCGCTGGCGGGACCGCCGCCGCGACATCCGTGCCTGGCGTCAGGTCCGGCGGCCCGATCGGGTCGTTGGCGGCCCGGCGCAGCGGGTCCTCCTGCGGGAAGGTCTTCCGCTCGCCGGCGGGCCGGTTGCGGTATTCGACCCGCGCGGGCTCTGGCGTGCCCGAGGTGAGCCACAACGCCGTCGCCCCGCCCAGCGTGATGCCGGCAACGGCCACGACAACGGGCCAGGCGCGGCGCAGCCGGTCCGGTGCCGCAGGTTCGACACCGGCGGCGGGTACCGTCGCCGCGATGGGCCCGGGGGTCTCGGGGCCCTCGAGGTTCGACGTCGCGTCCAGCGCGCGCGACCAGATCGCCGGCGGTGGCGGCAGGCCTTGCTCGCCGCTGTCGTCGGGGGCCAGACGGGTGGCGGCCGACGGCGACAGTCGCGCCGCGATGCGAATCAGGTCGGCGCGCATCGCGTCCAGGTGGGGATGGCGCGCGTCGGGCTCCCGCGCCATCGCCCGATCGATCACGGCGCAGAGTTCCTCGTCGGCATCCGGCTGCAGCGTGCGGATCGGGTCGGGCGACCCGTGCACGATGCGATAGGTCAGCGTCGCGAGGTTGTCTCCCGGGAACGCCTTTCGGTACGTGATCAGCTCGTACATCACGAGACCGACCGCGAACACGTCGCTGCGGTGGTCGATCGGCCGGCCCGTGATCTGCTCGGGCGACATGTAGTTCAACGTCCCGACGATGTTGCCCTGCATCGTCAGGCCCATCGTGGCGCCGGCGTCGGCACCGCGGGCGATGCCGAAATCGAGCAGGCGGATGGTTCCGGAGCCGTTGCTGACGATGAGATTCGAGGGTTTGACGTCCCGGTGGATGACGCCCGCACGGTGCGCGAACGCCAGGCCGGCGCAGATCTCCGCGCCCATCATCAGCTTTCGCTGCAGGCCCCACGGCGCCCGCCGCCGCACGGCCTCCGACAGCGGTTCCCCGGCGATGTACTCCATCGCGATGAACGGGTGTCCCTCGTGCTCCCCCACGCCGTAGATGGCGACGATGTTGGGATGCTGGAGGCGCGCGACGATGCGCGCTTCGCGCCGGAAGCGTTCGCGCTGCTCCTCGTTGTCGGTCCGGAGCACCTTCAGGGCGACCTGTCGATGCAGCGCCGGATCGAAGGCCAGGTACACGATCCCCATGCCGCCCTGTCCGAGCACACGGCTGATCTCGTACTGGCTGATATGCGTGGGCAGCACGTCCATGGACGGGAAGCGGTGTGCCTCCCATTGTTTGGTAACCCTCGTGGCGGCGCAAGCGCACGCCGCGTCGGCCGGCGCCCGCGGGGCGCTCGCCGAAGTCATAATGGGGCGGGGCCGTGCCGGCTCCGACAGTCCGCGTGGCTCCGCCGGAGCGACGGCGGCCAGGGGGAGAGTTCGCCATGCAGTTCAGCCAGCCATTCCGGCAGGCGGCGTGTGCCGCGGTCGCTGCCCTGGTCGTGGCCGGGGCGCGTCCGGCTTCGGCCCAGGATCTGGCGTCGTTCGAGAAGCGCCTCACGGTCCACCGGCTCGCCAACGGCTACACGTTCCTGATCCTGGAGCGCGAGGGCGCTCCGGTCTTCTCGTTCGCGACGCGAGTCGACGTCGGGTCGGCGCAGGAAGTGCCCGGCATCACCGGCCTTGCGCACATGTTCGAGCACATGGCGTTCAAGGGCACGCCGCGCCTGGGCACCAAGGATTACGCGAAGGAGAAGGTGGCGATCGAGGAGCTCGAGGCCGCCTACCAGGCCTACGAGGCGGCGCGGGCCAAGGTCGCACCGGACCCGGCAGAGGTCGAGCGACTGCACAAGGCGTTCAAGGCGAAGGAAGCGGCGGCCGACGAGTTCGTCGTGGCCAACGCCTTCGACGAGGTGCTGTCGAGGGAGGGCGGAGTCGGCCTGAACGCGAGCACCAATGCCGAGGCGACGACTTACTACTACTCGCTGCCGACAAACAAGTTCGAGCTGTTCGCCTATCTCGAGTCCGAGCGCTTCCTGCACCCCGTGTACCGCGAGTTCTACAAGGAGCGCGACGTCGTGATGGAGGAGCGGCGCATGCGGACCGAGAGCCAGCCGGTCGGCCGCCTGATCGAACGGCTGCTCGCCACGGCCTTCCTGGCGCACCCGTACAAGCAGCCGACCGTCGGCTACATGAGCGACCTGCAGCGCTTCACGATGACCGATGCCGAGCGCTTCTTCCGCGAGTACTACGTGCCGGCCAACATGGTCACGGCGATCGTCGGCAACGTGAAGGCCGCCGAGATCATCCCGGTGCTCGACAAGTACTTCGGCCGCCTGCCGAAGGGTGAGAAGCCGCCGCCGTTGCGGACCATCGAACCACCGCAGACTGCGGAACTCGCGATCACCCTGCGCGAGCGCGCCCAGCCGTACTACTTCGAGGCGTACCACAAGCCGGCCGCGACCCATCCCGACGAACCGGTGTACGACGCGATTGCCGAGATCCTCGGGCGCGGCCGCACCTCGCGGCTGTACACGTCGCTGGTCGAGAAGCAGAAGATCGCCGTCGCCGCGCAGGTGGGTGGCGGCCTGCCGGGGGTGAAGTATCCGCACCTGTTCATCGCGCTCGGCGTGCCGGCCCGCGGCGTGAGCAACGACACGGTCGCCGAAGCCCTGCGGGCCGAACTGGCGCGGATGGTGGACGAAGACGTCACCGACGAGGAACTGACGCGCTTCAAGACGCGCGCGAAGGCCGACCTGATCCGGTCGCTCGACAGCGACTCCGGCCTGGCCTCGCAACTGGTGACGTACCAGACGCTGCTCGGCGACTGGCGCGCGCTGTTCACGTACGTCGAGAAGATGGACGCCGTGACCAAGGCCGACATCCGGCGCGTGGCAGGCACCCTCTTCAAGCCGGGCAACCGCACCGTGGCCCGGCTCGAGAACGAAGCGGCACCGGCCGCCGCCGCCGGAGGCTCCCGATGACGCGCCTGCGCGCTTTCACGATCGCCGTCCTGGGCACGGCGCTGCTGGCTGGCGGCACGCCGGCCGCCGCACAGGTCGCGACGGTCGACCAACTGCAGTACCCGCCGCTTCCGGATTTCTCGCTGAAGAAGGCGACCCGGACGGTGCTGCCCAACGGCCTCGTCGTGCTCGTCATGGAGGATCACGAGCTGCCGCTGGTGAGCGTCTCGGCCCGCTTCCGGACGGGTGGGCTGCTCGAACCCGCCGACAAGAACGGTGTGGCCGGACTCACGGGCTCGCAGATGCGCAGCGGCGGCACCGCCGCGCTCGCGCCCGACGCGCTCGACAGGTTCCTCGAAGGCCGCGCCGCCTCGATCGAGACCAGCATCGGCGACGACGTGGGGTCGGCCGGGATGAGCGTCCTGAAGCAGGACTTCGCCGACGTGCTGCAGGTGTTCTCCGACGTGATCCGCCAGCCGCGTTTCGATCAGGGCCGCATGGACGTGGCGCGCCGCAGCATCGAGGCCGGCATCTCCCGGCAGAACGACGACCCGAACGGCATCGCCGGCCGCGAGTTCCGCGAACTGATGTACGGCGAGGACACGCCGTTCGCGCGGCCGATGACCTACGCCGACGTGCAGCGGATCACGCGCGACGACCTGGTCGCGTGGCACGCGAAATACGTCCATCCCGATCGCACGATCATGGCGGTGCACGGCGACATCACGCAGGCCGAGGCGCTGGCCGCGATCACGAGGATCTTCGGATCCTGGCCGCGCGGCCCGAAGCAGACGATCACGTTCCCCGATCCGCGGCCGACGTCCACGGCCGGCGTCTTCGAGGTCGTCAAGAACGACGTCGCGCAGTCGTCGATCCGTATCGGCCACATGGGATCGCTCAAGAGTACCCACCCCGATTACTACGCCGTGTCGGTGCTCAACGAAGTGCTGAGCGGCGGCTTCACGTCGCGGCTGTTCGGCACGGTCCGCACCAGGAAGGGGCTCGCTTATTCGGTGGGCGGCGCGGTCGGCAGCGGATACACCCGCATCGCGCCGTTCTCGATGAGCACGAGCACCAAGACGTCGACGACCGCCGAGACGGTCGAGACGCTGATCGCCGAAGCAAAACGGATCATCGCCGAGCCGCCGACCGAGGAGGAGATCACGCGCGCCAAGCAGTCGATCCTCAACTCGTTCGTCTTCAACTCGGCGACGACCGAGCAGGTGCTGGGCCAGCAGGTCACCTACGAGTACTACGGCCTGCCGGGCGACTGGCTGGAGCGCTATCGCGTCGGCATCGAGAAGGTCACCACCGCCGACACCGCGCGCGTGGCCAGGCAGTACATCGAGCCCGATCAGTTCGCCATCCTCGTGGTCGGGCCGACCGAAGGGCGCGACAAGCCGCTGTCGACGTTCGGGCCGGTGACCACGCTTGACGTCACGATCCCAGAGCCGCCGTCGGCAGCGCCGGCGACGGCGGCGCCGGCTGCACCGCCGTCCGCCGCAGCGGGCGAAGCGGCCCGCGGGCTGATCGACAAGGCGGTCACGGCATTCGGCGGCGCCGCGGCGCTCGACGCCGTCAAGGCCTACCGCGAGGAGAGCAGTGTCGTGGTGGTCACGCCGCAGGGCGAGGTCGAGTTGCAGTCGACGACGCTCGTGGCGCTGCCGGACCGGATCAAGCAGGAGATGGTCACGCCGATGGGCACGATGACCCTGCGCGTCTCGGGTGCGACAGGATCGGTCTCGGGCGGGCCGCAGGGATCGCAGCCGCTGCCCGAGGCACAGCGCCTGCAGACGTTGAAGCAGGTGCAGCGCAGTCCGGTGTTCCTGTTGCAGCGCCGCGGGCAGCCGACCTTCAAGGCCACGGCGGCCGGCGACGGCAAGGTGGGGGAGACGCCGGTGACGCTCGTGCGCGTCGAGATGGACGGCGACACGGTGACCCTCGGCATCGATCCGGCGACCGGGCAGGTCCGCAGCCTGCAGGCGCGCGGGACGGGACCGAGCGGCGCGCCGGCCGACGTGCTGACCGAGTACGGCGACTATCGTGCTGCCGGCAGCCTGTCGGTGCCGCACGCCCGGACGGCGTCGATTGGCGGCACGCCGGCGCAGAAGGTCACGGTCAAGCGGCTGGAGGTCAACCCGGAGATCGCCGCTGGCGCGTTCGAGGCGCCAGCCGGCAAGTAGACGCATGGCCGAAGCCGCTCCTCCTGGCGTCGCATTGGTCCACGGCCTCATCCGGCCGAAGGGCGTCGTCGCGCCGCGTGACTGGTACGTGCCCGACGACGTGTACGGCTGGCGGGCGGTCGTCGTGCTGTTCGGCGTGCTGGCCGGCGGAGTCGCGGCGCTGCCGTGGCTCGTCGACCGGTTCGGCGTGATGGGCATGACGCCCGTCGTCCCGATCGTCGGCGCGTACGTCTACAAGCTGACCATCCTGATGCACGAGTGCTGTCACCGGACGCTGTTCGGCGCGCGGCGCACGAACGATCGGGTCGGCCTGGTCGCCGGCGGCTTCCTGGTCACGAGCTACGACGCGTTCTGCCGGGCCCATTGGCAGCATCACCGGCACTGCGGCACCGACGAAGACGGGGAAGAATCCGATTACCTGACCCTGCAGGAGGCACCGCCTCGGCGCCTGGTGTTCCATCTCTTCAAACCGCTGCTCGGGGCGCAGGCGCTGCGCCTGGCGTTTGCAGCGATGGCGGCGGTGGTCGCTGCGCTGCGCGGCCGCGGCGCGGCGCCATCGTCGGTGGCGGCGGCCTCCACGACCGCCGATGGCGTGGACGATGGCGGGCCAAGCCGGTCGGGCGCCCGCGAGGTCAGGCCGATCGTGAGTCCGATCGCGCAGATCGCGGCGATCGCCGTGTGCCAGCTGACGATCGCGGCACTGGCGACGGGCGGCGGCCGGCGGCCGTGGCTGGTCCTGGTGTACCCGGCCACGGCGGCGACGTTCGGGTTGTTCTTCAGCCGGATCCGCGCCTTCTGCGAGCACGTCCACATCGGCCGCTTCGAGGGGCAGTGCTCGGTTCGGTCGCACCTGCCCAACCCGGTCGACCGGCTGTTCTTCTACACGCTCAACATGAACCTGCACGTCGAGCACCACCTGTTCCCGCAGGTACCGGCCTGTCACCTGCCACGGGTGCGCGCCCGCCTCGAGGAGGTCGGCTACCTGGAACCGACGATGTCGTCGCGGTCGATCGCCGGGACCATCCTCGGTGTGCTGGCCGATGCGAGGGCCCGGCAGCGCGTCCTGGTGCGGTCCTGATGCTGATCGAGACCGTCGACGCGGCCTGCAGCACCTGCGGCAGCCGCGAGGCCGACGAGGTCGGTAGATCCCGCGACCACGAATTCGCGACGTGCACCAACGAGTTCGTGTTCGTCCGCTGTCGGGGCTGCGGCCTGACCTACCTGCGGAACCGGCCGGCGCCGCACACGCTCGGCATCATCTATCCGCCGTCGTACTACCGGTATGCCGCGTTTCTCGGTCCGGTCACCACGCGGCTGCGGGCGATCGTGCAGGGCGGGCGGGTCCGGATGCTGCGGCGGCTGGCCGAAGCCGGGGCGACCGTCATGGAGGTCGGGTGCGGCGAGGGGCAGCTGCTCCAGGCGATCAAGGGCGATGGCGATCCGTCGTGGCGCGTGGTCGGCATCGACATCTCCGAAGAGGCCTGCGCGGCGTTGCGGCGTACGGGCATCGAGATGCACTGCGCGCAGTTCGAGGCGCTCGAGTGGCCGGCCGGCACGGTGCGCGTCGTGATCATGAACCAGGTGATCGAGCACCTGGCCGACCCGCGGGCCTGCGTGGCCAAGGCGGCGGCGCTGCTCGAACCAGGCGGGCTGCTGCTGATCGAAACGCCCTCGGTCGGATCGTGGGACCGCGACTGGGTGCCGTCCGACCGTTGGGGCGGCTGGCACTGTCCGCGTCACTGGTCGCTCTACACGCGGGCCTCGCTGACGTCGCTGCTGGAGCAGCAGGGCCTTCGGGTCGAGCGCACCGAGTACTTGCTGAGCCCGTTCATCTGGGCCCACACGATGCAGAACCTGGTCCGCGACTCGCCGCGCTGGGGCTGGGCGTCGGCGCTGCTCTCGGAGCGGTCGGTGCCGGCGCTGATGGCGTACGGCGGGCTGGACACGGTCCAGCGGTGGATCACCGGCCGCACGTCCAACATGCGCGTCGTCGCGCGCAAGTGGTAGCTGGCAACCGCAGCGAGCGATAGCCGTGCTATTCTGGTCGTTCGCCGCGAGCCCGCGGGGGATGGCAGAGGCAAGGGCAGAGCGACAGCTCAGCCCGACCACGCTGCTACCGCCGGCCAGGCGCGGGGGTTGCACGTCGCCTCAGCGTCATGATAGGCTCGCAAGGTTTTGTCGGGGTCAGGACACCCTATCTGACCACGAGCCACGCGAAGTGAGGCCCGGATCCGTGGCGCTGCCCCTCGATATCGATGGGGTGGCGGGATTGGCGGGCACATCCGGGCGGTCGTCCCACGGGGCGGACCGCGACGCGACAACTTCGAATTCGTAGGGTACCCAGTCCCGGGTGCCAGGCCGGCGTAATGTCGGCTTCCAGGCCCGGGACGCCGTGTCGTCGCTCGCTGGGCGGCGCGGAGGCAAGTCCGAACGGGCACGTCTGACGAGGCGTGCCCGGATGCGCGTCTGTTCGGGCGTGCGGCTCGTCGAGCCGTTCCCCGGGATGCGCACTGCAGGTGGAGTCACTGTGCCGACCATCAGTCAGCTTGTTCGGAAGGGCCGCGAGGCGGTCATCGACAAGACCAAGAGCCCCGCGTTGCAGGAGAGCCCCCAGAAGCGTGGGGTGTGCGTGCGGGTGTTCACTCAGACGCCCAAGAAGCCGAACTCGGCGCTCCGCAAGGTGGCGCGCGTCCGGTTGACGAACAAGATCGAAGTGACGACCTACATCCCGGGCGTCGGCCACAACCTGCAGGAGCACTCGCTGGTGCTCATCCGCGGTGGCCGTGTGAAGGACCTCCCGGGTGTCCGCTACCACGTCGTGCGGGGCACGCTGGACGCCACTGGCGTCGCGAACCGCCGGCAGGGCCGGTCCAAGTACGGCGCCAAGCGGCCCAAGTCGTAGCAGGAGCTGAACTGAGATGCCACGCAGACGAGAGATTGCCAAGCGCGAGGTCACGCCCGACCCGCTCTACAACAGCACGCTGGTCACCAAGTTCATCGGTTCGGTGATGAGCGACGGCAAGCGCAGCACGGCGGAGCGGATTCTCTACAAGAGCTTCGAGATGATCCAGGAGAAGACCGGCGAGGAGCCCCTCAAGGTCTTCAAGAAGGCGATCGACAACACGAAGCCGAGCCTCGAGGTGAAGTCGCGGCGCGTCGGCGGCTCCAACTACCAGGTGCCGATCGAAGTGAACGTCAACCGCCGGCTGTCGCTGGCCATTCGCTGGCTCGTGAGCTACTCGCGGTCGCGCGGCGACGGCAAGACGATGGAAGAGAAGCTCGCCAACGAACTGCTCGACGCCAGCAACATGCGCGGTGGTGCGGTCAAGAAGCGCGAGGACACGCACCGGATGGCCGAGGCCAACAAGGCCTTCGCCCATTACCGCTGGTAGTTCCGATCCCGTCGGTGGAATTCTGAAATTCTGAAATTCAGCAATTTCACAATTTCATGAGTTCAGAATTTCGTTTTCTTTCTCGAGTACTCGATCCATGGCTCGTCAGGTACCACTCAGTCGCACGCGCAACATCGGCATCATGGCCCACATCGATGCCGGCAAGACGACCACGACCGAGCGCATCCTGTTCTACACCGGCATCACCTACAAGATCGGCGAGGTGCACGAAGGCACCGCGACGATGGACTGGATGGAGCAGGAGCAGGAGCGGGGCATCACGATCACGTCGGCGGCCACGACGTGCTTCTGGCGCGAGCACCGCATCAACATCATCGACACGCCGGGCCACGTCGACTTCACCGCTGAAGTCGAGCGCTCGCTCCGCGTCCTCGACGGCGCGGTGGCGGTGTTCGATTCGGTGGCCGGCGTCGAGCCGCAGTCCGAGACGGTGTGGCGCCAGGCCGACAAGTACCACGTGCCGCGGATCTGCTTCGTCAACAAGATGGACCGTATCGGCGCCAACTTCGAGCGCACGGTCGATCAGATCAAGTCGCGCCTGCAGGGGAACCCCTGCGTGCTGCAGTTCCCGATCGGTACCGAGGACCGCTTCCGCGGCGTCGTCGACGTGGTGCGCATGAAGGCGATCACGTACAAGGACGAGACGATGGGCGCCGAGTACGTGGTCGAGGAAATCCCGGCCGACCTCGTCGACCAGGCGCAGGTCTACCGCGAGCAGCTGCTCGAGAAGGTCAGCGAAGCCGACGACGCGCTGCTCGAGAAGTACCTGGGCGGCGGCGAGATCAGCGAGGACGAGATCAAGGCGGCGCTGCGCAAGCGCGTCAACGAGTCGGTGCACCAGCGGGCCGAGGCGCCGTTCGTGCCGGTCATCTGCGGCTCGGCGTTCAAGAACAAGGGCGTCCAGCCGCTGCTCGATGCCGTCGTGGACTTCCTGCCCTCGCCGATCGAAGTGCCGGCGATCCAGGGTGTGGCGATCGACAACGCCGAGGAGCAGATCGAGCGCGCGGCCGACGACAAGGCGCCGTTCTCGGCCCTGGCTTTCAAGATCATGACCGACCCCTTCGTCGGTCAGCTCACGTTCATCCGCGTGTACTCCGGCGTGATGACGTCGGGCTCGTCGGTGCTCAACTCGACCAAGGGCAAGACCGAGCGCATCGGCCGCCTCCTGAAGATGCACGCCAACAAGCGTGAGGAAATCAAGGAGGTCTACGCCGGGGACATCGCTGCCGCCGTCGGGCTGAAGTCGGTCATGACCGGCGACACGATCTGCGACGACAAGTCGCCGGTCATCCTCGAGTCGATGGACTTCCCGGAGCCGGTGATCTCGCTGGCGATCGAGCCCAAGAGCAAGAGCGACCAGGAGAAGTTGGGCGTCGGCCTCGGCAAGCTGATGGCGGAGGACCCGACGTTCCGGGTCAAGACCGACCAGCAGACCGGCCAGACCGTGATCTCGGGCATGGGCGAGCTGCACCTCGAGATCATCGTCGACCGCCTGAAGCGCGAGTTCAACGTCGAGGCCAACACCGGCAAGCCGCAGGTCGCCTACAAGGAGACCCTGACGATGGCGGCCGAGGGCGAAGGCCGCTACGTGCGTCAGACCGGTGGCCGCGGCCAGTACGGCCACGCCAAGGTGCGGCTGGTGCCGCGTCAGCCGGGCGAAGGGTATCTGTTCGAGAACAAGATCGTCGGCGGCGTGATTCCCAAGGAATTCATCAAGCCGATCGACGAAGGCATCAAGGAAGCGCTGACCACCGGCGTGCTCGCCGGCTTCCCGATCGACGACGTCGGCATCGAGCTGTACGACGGCTCGTACCACGACGTGGACTCGAACGAGATGGCGTTCAAGATCGCCGGTTCGATGGCGTTCAAGGACGCGGCCAAGAAGGCCCGGCCGGTGCTGCTCGAGCCGGTGATGCGCGTCGAAGTGGTCGTCCCCAAGGAGTACATGGGCGACATCATGGGCGACATCGCCAGCCGCCGCGGGCACATCCAGTCGCAGGAGGACCTGGGCGGCACGCAGATCGTCGCCTCGCGCGTGCCGCTGTCGGAGATGTTCGGCTACGCCACGGACCTGCGGTCGCGGACCCAGGGCCGCGCGACGTACTCGATGCACTTCGATCGGTACGAGCAGGCGCCGAACCACGTCGCCGAGGAAGTCATCGCCCGCATGCAGGGCACCAAGCAGTAGGGACCGTTCCGTACAGGACCCGTAGAACCGGAGATCAGGCGCAATGGCGAAAGAGAAGTTCGACCGTTCGAAGCCGCACGTCAACATCGGGACGATCG
>CBIHOS010000120.1:0-15280 GCA_966211945.1 uncultured bacterium | reverse complement strand
CGGAGAGGGCTACGACGCGCTCACTGTCGCGCCGGGCGGCCGCGTCGCATATGCGTCGGGTGCGGGCGGACGCCTGGCGCGGGTGAGTCTGGGCGGCGCGGCCGCGCCGGTCACCTCGCCGGTACGAAATCGATGAAGCCGCGCCTGACGTCGGTCGCGACGAGCGTCACCCGCACGCGCTCGCCGACGTCGAGGCCGGCGGTGTCGCGCATCACCCGTCCTTCGGCCGGCGGCCTCAGCGTCCGCACGTAGACGCCTTTGTCCGACGCGCCGGTGACGATCGCGTCGAAGGTCTCGCCGACCCGGTCCGACAGGAGCAGCGCGGCCGCAGCCTTTCGCATCTGCCGCTCGACCTTGTCGGCCGCGTCCTCCTGCACCGTGCAGTGCCGCGCGAGCGCCTCGAGTTCGTCGTCGCCGTACGGCGAGGCGGCGCGGCCGACGGCGGCCTTCATCAGCCGCTGCGTGATCAGATCGGGATAGCGCCGATTGGGTGCGGTCGCGTGGACGTACGCCTGCACCGCGAGTCCGAAGTGTCCGGCGTCCTCGCCAGGCCGAGTCCGCACGTACTCGCCGCGCCCGAGCAGCTTGAGCACCGAGAGCGACAGCTCGCGAAACCCCGACGGATCGGCGGCACGCCGCCGCGCCAGGAACGCCCCGAGCGCTTTCGGGTCCGGCGTGTCGGGCAGCTGGTCGCCCGCCTTCGCGGCAACGACCTGCAGTCGATCCCAGCGGCGCGGCGCCCGGACGACGCGGCGAATCGCCGACAGCCCGTGCGCGTCGAGGCTGCGTGCGGTGACGCCATTGACGGCGATCATCGCGTCTTCGATGAGCTCGCGGGCCCTGTTCTTGCTGTCGCTCTCCAGCCCGACGACCTTGCCGTCGCGCACGACCACGCGCGCGTCGGTGCTCTCGAGATCGAGCGCGCCGTCGCGTCGGCGGCGGTCGCGCAGGCGCGTCGCCGCCTCGTCCTGCAGGCGCAGCGTGTCGGCCAGACCGGGAACCTCGGCGACCGCCGCTGCCGGCGCCGCATCGCCCTCGAGCCATGCCGCGACCGCGTCGTACGTCAGCCGCGCGTGGTTGCGGACGACGGCCCGTGCCACGACGCCATCGTCGATGGAGCCATCGGCGCCGACCGCGAACGACACGACGACCGCAACGCGATCCTGGGCCTCGTTCAACGAGGTGAGGTCCGTCGACAGCCGCTCGGGCAGCATCGCGAAGACGCGGCCGGGTGTGTACACCGAGGTCGTGTTCTGGCGGGCATGGGCATCCACCGGTGAGTCGCGCGGCACCAGGGCGTCCACGTCGGCAATCGCCACGTGCACGCGCGTGCGGCCGTCCGGCAACCGTTCGGCCACCGTCAACTGATCGAGATCGCGAGAGTCGTCGTTGTCGATCGAGCACCACGGCAGCTGCCGCCGATCGATCACCTCGCCGCTGGCGGCAGCCGGACGCAGGCCGGCGACCTGCGCGAGCGCGGCCGGCGGGAAGTCCGGCGCGAGTCCACGGGCACGCATGGCCTCGCGGGCGAGAGCGGTGAGGTCGACGGGCCCGGCCATCAGGTGGTCCAGCCGCCGTCGATGACGTAGACGGCACCGGTGGTGAAGGCGGACTCGTCGGAGGCCAGGTAGACCGCGAGCATCGCGATCTCCTCGGGCGTGCCCAGCCGGCCCATCGGCTGTCGCCCCTGGAACGCGGCGAGCACCTCGGTCTCGTCGAGACCGCTGGCCGCGGCCTGGGCCCGGATGCGGTCGCGGAGCGACGGCGACTCCACCGTGCCCGGACAGATCGCATTGCAGCGCACGCCGCGCGCCACGAAGTCGGCCGCGACAGACTTGGTCAGCCCGATCACCGCGGCCTTGCTGGCGCCATAGGCGCAGCGGTTCGGCACGCCGGTCACGCTCGAGGCCACCGACGACATGTTGATGATCGAGCCGGCGCCGCGCTCGACCATGCCGGGAAGGAACGCGCGCACCATCCGGAACTGGGCCCTGGCATTGATCGCGAACGCCTGGTCCCACTGCGCGTCGGTGCACTCCAGGATCGTCCCGCCGTGGACGATGCCCGCGCAGTTGAACAGGATGTCGACGGCACCGGCGCGGGCGGCCAGCGCCTCGATCGGCGCGGCGTCGGTCACGTCCAGCACGTGCGTCTCGGCGCCGGCAAGGGCCGCGAGCGCGTCGGCGTTGATGTCGGTGGCGATGACGTGGGCGCCTTCGCGGATGAAGGCTTCGGCGCTCGCGCGGCCGATGCCTTGCGCGGCCGCCGTGATCAGCGCGCGCTTGCCTTGCAGTCGTCCTGCCACGGGGTTCTCCTCGCGCGGGGCCATCCCGCGAGCGTGCCCCGCATTATGCCGTGGGTGGTCCGTGCTCGACATCAGGGCGCCTCGGGGAGGCGCCCCTACCTGCGTTCGACGGCGACGGTCGGCCGACCAGGCCGGCGACCTCGGGGAGGCGTCCCTTCAAGTGAGGTCGCAGTACGCGAAGCGGCCGTCGCGGAGCACGACGTCGCCGCGCGTGACGGCGATAGGTGCCGTGAACACGGGCCCGGCCGACACGAAGGTGTGGAACTCGCCGCGTTCGCCACAGGCATCGACACTCGGCGGCAGGTCCGCGACCAGCGATGCGTCGAACCGCCGGCCGGCGTAGGAGGCGTCGAGCTGCGTCGTGTCGACGCAGACCAGGTGCGCCTCGAAACCGGCGGCGACGAACCGACGCGCCAGCGCGCCCGTCTCGAGTCCCCACAGCGGGTAGACGCCGGAGACGCCAGCGCGCGCGAGCAGCCCCTCGCGATAGGCCCGCACGTCCTCCAGGAACAGATCGCCGAATGCGATGCGCGCCACGCCGGGGTGGGCTGCCTGGAGCCGCCCGACGGCGTCGAGGAAGGCGGTCTCGTACGCATCGTTGGAGCACTGCGGCGCGAGCGCGATCTCGACGAGCGGCAGGCCGAGCGCCGCCAGCTGCGCCTCGAGCAACGTGCGCCGCACGCCGTGGATGCTGATCCGGTCGTACTCGCGCGTCACGCTCGTCAGCAGCGCGACGACGTCGTAGCGCGGATCGGCGCGCAAGGCCTGCAGCGCCAGCGCGCTGTCCTTGCCGCCACTCCAGCTGAGGGCAATCGGCTCCCGCCCGGTCGACACGGCGGCATACTGCCACGGAAGCGACTCGCGGTGCGTCATGGCTTGGGAATGCGCAGCGTCGCGCTGATCATCGCGCTGCCGCTGGCCGCGTAGACGAGCGACAACGGATGCCAGCCGGCGCCGGCGATGCTGGTCGCGCCGAACCACAGCCCGTCGTGCACGTGCCCCGTGCCCAGCGCCACGGCCAGCAGGGCCACGATGAGGACGCTCGTCGGAATCGGTGTGCCTTCGAAGTACCGGACCTTGCCGGTCGTGACGTCGGCCAGGGCCGCCGACGTGACGTTGAAGCGTGCCAGGCGGCTGACGCCGCAGACGACGAAGTACGTGAGGATGAAGATGTCCCAACCGCCACGCAGCCCGAGCGTGTAGCCGAGCACGGCGGGGGCGACGCCGAACGAGATCACATCGGCGAGTGAATCGAGGTCGGCGCCGAGCCACGACTGTCGTCGCCGGTCGAGGCGCGCCACGTAGCCGTCGAGCACGTCGCACACGAGCGCCAGCGGCAGCAGGGCCAGCGCGATCCACAGGTGGCGCACCTCGCGCTCGGCCAGGTACTCGAGGCACAGGAAGAGCGCGATCGTGCCGCACGCGGCGTTGCCGATGGTGAAGGCGTCGGCGGCGGTGTAGGACCGCAGCAGGGAGAGATGCCGCCGCGAGCCGTCCATCACGGCATCGTACCCGGTCAGCGCGTCGGCTCGATCTCGTGCACGTCGCCTTCGATGTCGTTGAGCTTCTGCTGGACGTAGCTCACCGCGTCGCGCACGCCCTGGTTGTAGACCGGCGGCCCGAGCTCGCGGATGAAGAAGTCCAGCAGCGCGCGGGCGCGGAACTCGCTCAGTGGCTCGTCGAACTCGCCGTCGAAGTGCGCCTGGATGGCTTCGACGAGCATCGACTCGCGTTCCGACGACAGTCGGATGCGGCGCGGCGCGCCGCGTGCGGGTTTCGTCATGGGCATCGCCGTGGCGTCGCGCGTTCGATTCAGCGCGCCGCCGAACGGTTCCAGTAGATGACGACGTTGGCGGTCCGTCGTCCGGACGCGATGATGTCCGGGCGGCCGTCGCCGTCGAGATCCTGCGCGACGATGTCCTCGGTGGCCATCCCCTGCAGATCGACGGGCGTGCGCGACTGCAGCGCGCCGTCGCGGCTGACGTCGTAGACCACGACACCGCCCGTGCCGTCGCGCCAGCCGGCCACGAGTTCATCGTCGCCATCGTCGTCGACGTCGGCCCAGGCGAGCGCATGGCCGCCGGTCAGCGACGGATCGATCGTCGTCCGCGGCCACAAGGCATCGGACGCGGCGCCGCCGTCCGGTTCGCGGTAGACGACGACGGATGTCCCGTGCCAGGGCTCGACGGTCGCGAGCATGCGGCGCCCGCCGACGCGGCCGGCCTTGATCTCGCCGGGCGCGCCCTCGCCGATGCGGCGGCGCGTCCACGCGGCGTCATCGCCGCGCGTCAGCAGGTGCAGTCCCTCACGGCTGGCGACGAGCAGTTCGTCGCGATCCTGCCGCGTGAAGCGCACGGGCGTGAAGTTGTGGACGATGTGCAGCGTGTCGTCGATGGTCTCGGCTTTCCATGGCGCGGTGGCGGGCGCGGCGGGAGGCGTGAACGCGATGAGACGCGCGCCCTGGCCGTTCCAGTCTGGCGGCGCGGTGCCGCGGCCGTGCAGCGGCGCGGCGATGAGTTCGGGCCCGCCGCGGCCGTCGACGTCGGCCCACCGGATGCGGTGCAGCGTCGGTTCACTCGACACGTCGCGCAACGTCCACGGCGCCCCCGCGGCGGCTTGCTGGATCCAGTGCAGCGTGCCGCCGCCCCTGGTGTCGCGCGGGTTCCAGGTTGCCGCGATCGCCACATCCATCCGGCCGTCGCGATCGATATCGTGCACCGCGAACGACACGTTGTCCTTCGGCGTCTGTCCTTCGAGCGCGACGTGCTCGCGCCAGGTCGGGTTCTCGTACCAGGTGACCTGCGTGCCGCTGATCGCCACCACGTCGGGACGCGTGTCGCCGTTCATGTCGGCGACGTTCACGGCGTAGCCGACGCCGTAGGTCCCGCGAATCTCCTGACGCTCGAAGCGGAGTGCGCGATTGGCCGGCGCCGAGGGCGGCGGTGTCGCGGGGACCTGATCACCGGCGGCGCCGAGGCCGGCGGTGCCGACGAGCGCGGCGGCGAGCAGCATGGCCGACCGTTGAGCCGAGAGCCCGATACACATGCCGCGCACTGTACACGAACGCGGGACCATCGGACGTCCCGGCGGGACGTCCCTACCTATCGGGCTAGGCCGTCAGGTAGGGACCGCTCGCCGAGCGGTCCGAGATGGCCCCGCGCCCTACGGCGCGGGGACGGTCGCCGACACCCGGATGCGGCGGTACTCCATCTGGCCGCGGTCGCCCTCGAGGCCGATCGGGCCCGACGGCGGCACGGTCATCTTCACGTCGAGCGGCTCGCCGTTGCACGTCGCCGACACGGCGCCGCCGCGGACCGTCACCACCAGCTCGTTCCAGTCCTGCGATCGATACCGGGTCAACGCCGTGAACGGACCGGCGATGCGGTAGTCGCGCACCTGCAGCTGCGGACCGCGGACGTACAGCCCGCTGTCGGCGTACGGCGTCGCACGGAACTCCAGCTTCAGCACGAAATCGGTGCCGAACTCGCGGGTCGTCCAGATCTGCTGGATCTTCCGGCCCTCGGCCGGCGCGGTCACGACGAGACGATCGCCGACGACCCGGAAGCGCCCGTCGGGCGAGGCAGTACGGCCGTCGAACGTGGACGCCTCGGTCACGACCGGCCACAGCGCGGCGTTCGGATCGGAGGCGGCCCAGCGGGCAGCAGAGGCCTTCTCTGCCTCGGTCGTCGGCCGGTAGCCCCACCCGGTCAGGTCGCGGCCGTTGAACAGCGGCTCGAAGCCGGGCTCGACCGCGAACGTGTCGGCTGGGACCGGCAGCACGCCGAGCGTCTCGAACACCGGGCGCAGCGCCGCCGCCCACCGCGCGTAGCCCGCGTCGTTGAGGTGCAGGAGGTCCGGGAACTCGGCGATCGGCGCGTCGTCGTCCTTGCCGGCCCAGAGGCGCCAGGTCTCGAGCGGCAGCACTTGCGGGTCGTTCTTCGCGAGCGCCATCAGCCTGGCGTTGACGTCCTCGATCAGCACGGCGGGGCGACGCATCTTCGCCGAACTCGGGAACACCTGGCACAGCACGATCGGCATGTCGGGATCGTGCGCGCGCAACGCGGTCAGGATCTCGCGCACGTTGCTCTCGATGATCTCCGGGCGGGCGCCTTCCTCGAGATCGTTGGTGCCGATGAGCAGCACGACCGCCTTCGGATTGAGCGCGAGCACGTCGCCGCGCAGGCGCAGCAGCACGCCGCGCGTCGTATCGCCGCTGATTCCGCGGTTGGCGACCTTCATCCCCGGGAACGCGGCGGGCAGCCGGTCGTTCCAGCCCTGCGTGATCGAATCTCCGAGGAGGACGACGGCACCCTGATCCTGCGCGGTCTGCACCGCCCAGGCGGCGCGCTTGTCGTGCCACAGCTTCCGGAACCACGCGTAGCGGCGGATCGGGCCGCGCCCGGGCAACCCGTCGTCGTTGTCGGGCACGTCGAGGTGATCGGCCTGGGCGGGGGCGGCCATCGGGCCGGCAACGGGGGCGGCGACCTGCGCCGCTGCCGGCATTGCCGCAGGCAGCAGCAGCCCGGCGCCGAGCACCGCCCGCAGGCAGTGGGTGACGACTCTGGTTCGCGTCATGGGCAAGAGAATAGTCGAGGTTTCGCCTATCATGGCGCCTTCCCCTGGAGGCACCGCGTGATCACCGTGCATTGTCGTGTCCTGGCCGCCGTGCGAGTGGCGTCCGTGTGTGTCGCGTCCCTGTGGATGACCGGGGCGGCCGCCGCACAAGCGCCAGCCGCATCCTCGCCGCCGACGGTGCTCCGGGCGGCGCGCCTGCTCGACGTGCGCGGTGGCCGGATCGTGCAGGGGGCGCTCGTCGTGGTGCAGGACGGACGGGTGGCGTCGATCGGCGGCGCGGTGCCGGCCGGTGCGACGGTCATCGACCTCGGCGACGTCACGCTGTCGCCGGGCCTCATCGATCTCCACACGCATCTGTCGTCGGACATCGAGGGCAACTGGGTGATGCGGGGCGTGACCGAGACATCCGTCGACTCGGCCCTCCGTGGCGCGAGAAACGCGAAGCGCACCGTCGAGGCCGGGTTCACCACCGTTCGCGACCTCGGCAGCGCCGACTTCGTGGACGTCAAGCTGATGCGGGCCATCGACGCGGGCTTCGTGCCGGGGCCCCGCATCGTGGGAGCCGGTCACTCGCTGGGCATCACGGGGGGCCACTGCGACACGACCGGCCTCGCGCCGGGCCTGCAGGAGCGTGACTGGCGCTCCGGCGTCGCCGACGGCGTCGACAACGTGGTGCGCGCGGTGCGCTACCAGATCAAGCACGGCGCCAAGGTGATCAAGGTCTGCGCCACGGCCGGCGTCCTGTCGTTCGAGCCGAGCGTCGGCGCGCAGCAGTACACCGAAGCCGAACTGAAGGCCGCGGTCGAGGAGGCCGCACGGCACGACATGCGCGTCGCCGCGCACGCGCATGGCACGGCGGGCATCAAGGCGGCGATCCGGGCCGGTGTGACGTCAATCGAGCACGGTTCGATGCTGGACGACGAGGCGATCGACCTGATGAAGAGCCGCGGCACGTATCTCGTGCCGACGACGTACCTGGTGGACGCGATCGAGCTGGACGCGCTGCCGCCGGCGATCCGGGCGAAGGCGGAGTCGGTGCTGCCGGTCGCGCGCGAGAACCTGAAGAAGGCGATGGCGCGCGGCGTGAAGATCGCGTTCGGCACCGATGCCGCGGTGTACGCGCACGGCGACAACGCGAAGGAGTTGGCGGTGTACACCGCGCTGGGCATGCCGGCCATCGATGCCGTCCGCACCGCCACGACCGTGGCCGCGGAGGTGCTCGGCGTCACCGATCGCGGCGCCATCGAGCCGGGCCTGCTGGCCGACGTGATCGCCATCGCCGGCAACCCGCTCGAGGACGTCCGCGCCTACCAGGACGTCCGCTTCGTGATGGTCGGCGGCAAGGTGCTGCTGAAGAAGTAGAAGGCTAGGGCGCGACCGTCCATCCTTCGTGTTCGACGCGCAGCGTCGTGATCGCGATGGCGCGGCCGGCGGCGTCCACGGCTGGTTGTGCCTGGAAGTCGGAGACCCAGCAGCGGTGCAGCTGCCACGCGAAGGCCACGCTGCCGTTCTCGTCGTAGATCTCGAGCGTGAGATCGCGGTGCGGCCCGGGTGCCGGCGAGGTGGGCACCTCCAGCAGGCCGGCCCATCGATCGAACTCCGCGTCGCAACTGAGGCCGGCCTCGAAGGTCACCGGCGCGAAGGACGTCTGGCCCGGCGCCTTGCGTTCGTGCTGCGGATCGGTGCCGTCGCGGAACGACAGCACCGTGCTGGTACGCTGCAGCGCGCTGACCCGGGAGAAGCGGGCGAGGGGCCGTCCGCCGAACCGGAGCCGGAACGCGTCGGCGGCATAGCACTGGTTCGACATTAACTCCCCTCGGTCCCGTGGACGCGCGTCCACTCCTGTCTCCACTCAACGCGCGCCAGCGGCCGAACGCACTGGCCGGGTTGGTGCCAGGGTGCCGTCCGTTGTCGTAGCATCGGCTGGTGACCGTTTGCCGACCGCCCGCGGCGCGGAGCCTGTGCCGGCTCCTGGCTGCCGCCATCCTCGCGGCCGCGCCGGCCACGGCCGCGGCCCAGGCCACGCAGACCTTCGAACCGCTGTTCGCGCAGCCCGGCAAGGACGTGGTGTGGGTGCCCACGCCCGAGGTGATGGTCGACCTGATGCTGGACATGGCGCAGGTGACCGCCGACGACATGGTGGTCGATCTCGGTTCGGGCGACGGACGGATGGTGATCGCGGCGGCGCGCCGCGGCGCGCGGGCGCGCGGCGTCGAGTTCAACCCGGACATGGTCGCGCTGTCCAGACGACGGGCCTACGAGGCCGGCGTCCAGCAGCGCGCCACGTTCGTCGAAGGCGACATGTACGAGGCCGACATCAGCGACGCCTCGGTCATGGCGCTCTTCCTGCTCACCGAGAACATGCGCCGCCTGCAGCCGAAGTTCCTGCAGTTGCGCCCCGGCACGCGCATCGTGTCCAACACGTTCGCGATGCCCGAATGGCCGGCCGACGATCGGCGGACGCGCCAGGACTGCACCGCGTGGTGCACGGCGCTCCTCTGGATCGTGCCGGCTCAGGTCGGCGGCCAATGGCGTCTGGACGATGGAATGCGCCTGCGGCTCGACCAGCACTTCCAGAAGGTGTCCGGCGAACTGACCGGCGCGGCCGGCGGCAGCACGCTGCAGGGCGGCACCGTCACCGGCGCGGCGATTGCGTTCACGATCGGTGACGCGTCGTATATCGGTACGGTCGACGGCGCCACGATCACCGGAACGCGGACGGCCGGCGGCCAGCAGACCGCCTGGCGCGCGACGCGGGCCAGCAGCGCGCCGTGATGCCAGGCGCCCCGTCACCGTCCAGCCGTCCCGTCGTCCCGACTCCATCCAGCTGTCCCGGCTCGGACCGGAGCTGCGCCGACCCGGGCGGTGATTGTCGAGTTGCAGCTCGACAGCAGGTACGCCGACAGCTCGACGGTTCTGCAAGCCTGCAACGGCTGGGCTCGACTGCGATAGACTCCGCTTCCCGACGTCGAACGCAGGATGCCCGGACAATGTCGTGCGGAGCCATCCCTTTCGCAAAGCCACGTTCGGCGTCGGCCCGCCGCCCTCGATGAGCCCGCGGCTGTTCCTGCTCTCCCCCGCCAACCCGGCCGGCCGGCGCGGCCACCTCCTGCGCACGTCGGTCAACGTCGACGTCGCGATGCGTCTGCGATCACCCGTCGGCGCGCCCATCGGCGAGGTCTACCGCTTCATCAGCGGCCTCTACTTCCGCGGCAAGCTCGCCTATGCGGAGCGGTTCGCTCGCGGCCAGACCTACGTGATCACGCCGTGCCACGGCCTGTTGTCGCCGGAGACGCCGATCACGATCGACACGTTCGACGCCCTGGCGCGCGTGAACATCGACCCGGCCGATCCGCGGTATCTCGAGCCGTTGATCCGCGACCTGGTGCCGATCGCCGCCGAGTGGCCCGGCGACGTCGTGCTGCTCGGCAGCGTCGCGTCGCCCAAGTACACGCGGCCGCTGCTCGACATCCTCGGCGAGCGGCTGCTGTTCCCGGCGACGTTCGTCGGCCGCGGCGACATGAGCCGCGGCGGTGTCCTGCTGCGCGCCGTCGACGCCGGTCAGGAGTTGGAGTACGTGCCGGTGTCGGGCGCGACGCTCAAGGGCGTGCGCCCGCCACGGCTGTCGAAGAGGTGACGGCAGGCCGCGTTCCTCGATGGCGCGCGTGACGGGTTCGGCGTTCGTCGCGCTACTTCCGCGGCGGCGGCGGCGGATCCAGCGAGTTGAGGCCGCGCGCGTAGTTCGGGTCGAGCGCGTTGAGATCGGTGCGGTAACTCACCGTCTTCGCCGACGGGAACGTCGCCGGCACCTTCTGCGTCACCGCGCCCGTCGCCACCCACTCGGTGCCGCGCTGCAACGTCGTCACGAACCCCACGCAACTCATGGCGACGATGTCGTGGCCCATCGCGGTGTGGAAGACGCGTCCCTTGCCGAACGTGCTGGCCATCAGCATCGGCTCGTCGCGGCCGGTGCCGTTGTTGGACGGCTCGGACCACGCGGTGGCGAGGATGGTCATGTTGGTGCCCGGGCCGCGCAGGTGCGCGTAGACCTCGTCGCCCTGGTGCATCCATGCGGCCGGCAGGCCGCGCATGATCGGATGCGTGGCGGCGCGGGTCTCGATGAGCGCCGGCGTGCGTCGCCCGTGCGAGGCGCCGGGTCCGTCGGACGGGTCGCGCACCAGCTTGTCGTCCTTGTAGTAGAAGTACGGCCCCGACGCGACAGTGCGGCCGCGCCAGCCGCCGACGCCGATCATGTCGTTCCACGCCTTCCATCCCGAGAAGGCGTTGTCGGCCGCGTGCACCACCACGACGCCGCCGCCGCCATTCACGAACTGCTCGAACGACGCGCGGAGCGGCTCGGGCCAGCGCTCGTCCGGCGCGTCGTAGTTGAAGACCACCGCCTTGTAGGCCGCGAAGTCTGGCCGGAAGTCGGAGAGGACGCCGGTGGCTGCCGGCGCCGTCACGACGTCCACCTGGAACAGCCCGGTCTCCTCCAGCGACGCCTTGATCAACGGCGTGGTCATCTGCCATTTGTGATACGGCCCGCCGCTCTCACCGTCGAGCAGCATCACCTTGGTGCGGGCCGGTTGCGCACGGCCCGTCATCGCCGCGGCCAGGCACACTGCCGCCACCAGCACACTCAGCGTCTTCGACATCCACTGTCCCCCGTTCGGGCCGTATGGTAATCGACCCCGTCCGCCGTCCCGGCACTCGTGATAGAAATCAGCCAGATCCCCATGTCGCAACGCTGGCCCTCTGCCGCTGCCCTCCTCGTGGTGTCGCTTGCCTCCGGTGTCCTGCTGCGCGGGGCGCAGCCGGCGCCGGAACCGCAGAAGACGCTCGGTGACACCGTCCGCCTCGACCGGGAAGAGGCAGCCCGCCTTGCCGCCGAGGCACGCGGCAAGACGAAGGTCGAACTGGCCGAAGGACTGGACCTGTCGCTCTGGGCGCCCGAACAGCTGCTCGTGGACCCTGTTGCGATCGACCTCGATCCCGACGGCACGATGTACGTGACCAGCACCACCCGCAACAACATGCCGCTCGACATCCGGAGCCACCAGGACTGGATGGCGACGGTACACACGCTGCGCAGCATGGCCGACCTGCGCGCCTTCTACCGCAAGGTGATGGCGCCGGCCAACAGCGAGAAGAACCGCTGGATCACCGATCTGAATCAGGACGGCTCGCGCGACATCCGCGACCTCACGCTCATGAAGGAGCGCATCTACCGGATCCGCGACACGGACGGCGACGGGCGCGCCGATCAGTCGCAGATCGCCTTCGAGGGCTTCAACGAGGATCCCGCCTTCGACATCCTGGGCGGCGTGCTCACCCAGCCGGGCGGCGACGTCATCGTCGGCGTGCCGCCGGGCGTCTACCGGCTGCACGACAGCAACGGCGACGGCGTGTTCGACAAGCGGACCACGGTGGCCGAGGGCTTCAACACGCACCCGGCCTTCGGCGGGCACGGCGTGTCTGGCGTCACGGTCGGCCCCGACGGGCGGCTGTACTGGGAGGTCGGCGACATCGGCCTGCACGTCGTGGACAAGGCCGGCAAGACCTGGACGCTGCCGAACCAGGGCGCGGTGCTGCGATCGGAACTCGATGGCTCGGGCTTCGAGGTGTTCGCCACCGGCATCCGCAACCTGCAGGAGTTCTCGTTCGACGATCGCGGCAACCTGATCAGCGTCGACAACGACGGCGATCATCAGGGCGAGGCCGAACGTCTCGTGTACCTCCCGTTCGGATCCGACAGCGGCTGGCGGTCCAACTGGCAGTACGGCAAGTACACCGACGCGCGCAACAACCGCTACAACGTCTGGATGCGCGAGCAGTACTTCAAGCCGCGCCACGAGGCGCAAGCCACCCATCTGCTGGCGCCAATCGAGAACTGGCATGCCGGGCCGTCCGGAATGGCGTACAACCCCGGCACCGCGCTGTCGGACGCGTGGGCCAACTACTTCTTCGTCTCGAGCTTCCCGGGCGCCGCACCCAACGCCCGTGTCTACGGCTTCACGCTGAAGCCCGACGGCGCCGGCTTCAAGAAGGACGTCGAGAAGGTCGTCACCCGCGGCGTGCTGGTCGTCGGCATGAAGATCGGGCCCGATGGCGCGCTCTACCTGACCGACTGGATCACGGGCTGGGACTCGAAGAACAACGGCCGCCTCTGGAAGCTGGATACGGCGACGGGGGGCGGACATCCGCTGCGGGCCGAAGTGAAGTCGCTGCTGGGCGAAGACTTTGCCAACAAGCCTGTCGACGCGGTGGCGACGCTGCTGCGCCACGCGGACATGCGGGTGCGGCAGAAGGCGCAGTTCGATCTCGTGCGGCGCGGCGACGTCGCGCCGCTGCTCGCGGCGGCGCGCTCGCACGACGACCTGCACGCGCGGCTGCACGGACTGTGGGGCGTGGCGCAGCTGGCACGGCGCGAGGCCCGGCACGCGGCCGCGCTGACGGCGTTCCTGACCGACACCGACGGCGAGATCCGGGCGCAGGCGGCGCGGCTCATCGGCGACGTCCGGTATCGCGGCGGCGCCGAGGCGCTGCTGCCGCTGCTGAAGGACAGCGAGCCGCGAACCCGCTTCTTCGCCGCCGAGGCGCTGGGCCGCCTCGCGCATCGCCCCGCAACGGCGGCGATCGTCGCGATGCTCGCCGACAACGACGGCCGCGACATGTACCTGCAGCACACGGGCGCCGGGGCGCTCGCGTCGATCGGCGACGCGACGGCGCTGGAGCAGTTGTCGACCCACGCGTCGCGCGGTGTCCGCCTCGCCGCGGTCGTCGCGCTCCGGCGCCTGCGGCATCCGGGCGTCGCCCGGTTCCTCACCGACGGCGACGCCGCCGTCGTCACCGACGCGGCGCGGGCGATCAACGACGATGGCGGCATTCCAGCCGCGATTCCGCGACTGGCCGCGATGCTGGGGCAGTCGGCCATCACGAGCGAACCGCTGCTGCGGCGCGCCATCAACGCGAACGTGCGACTCGGCACGGCCGACGCCGTCGCGCGCATCGAGGCGGTGGCGAGCGCGGCGGGCACCCCGATGGAACTGCGCGTCGAAGCGGTGTCGGCGCTCGGCTCGTGGACCGAACCGTCGCCGATGGACCGGGTGGACGGCTTCTACCACGACACGCTGACGGTCTCGGCCGCCCGCGGTGCCAACGCCGCCGCGGACGACGCGACGCACGAGGACGGACATGGCGCGGGAGCGCGCCTGGTGTTCGCGGCTCATCAGAACGCGCAGGCAGGCCAGGCCACACGCAAGCCGGCAGCGCCCGCCCGCCGCGCCCCCGCCCGGACGGCCCCGGCTCGCGACGGTGCGGCCGCGCGTGCGGCCATCGAACGCCTCGTCGCCGCCGCGGCCGCCAAGACGACGCCGGAAGTCGACGTCAAGGTGGCGCTCGCCGAAGCAGCGGGACGCCTCGAGGCCAAGGCGGCCGCCCCGACGCTGCAGGCGCAGCTGACGTCGGACCCGTCGGTGCTCGTGCGCACGGCGGCGCTGCGCGGCCTGCAGGCGATGAAGGCCGGCGACATGAGCGTGCTGATGCAGACGGCGCTGGCCGACAAGGACCCGACGGTGCGGCGGGCGGCGCTGGCGCTGCTCCCGTCCCTGCCGCTGCCGCCGGCCGCCAAGGTCCAGCACCTGGCTGGCGTCGTCAAGAGCGGCGGACTCGCCGAGCAGCAGGGCGCCCTCGAGGTGCTCGGCACGCTGAAGACGGCCGAGTCGCGCGCGCTGCTGGCGACCTACCTCGACGACCTCGAGGCCGGCCGCGTCGCGCCGGCACTGCAGATCGATCTGGTCGACGCCGTCCAGGTGGACGGCGCGCCGGCGCTCGCCAAGCGGCTCGATGCCTTCCAGGGCAGGCAGCAGGCCGACGCGCTCATCAAGGCGTTCCGGGCGGCCTCACTGACCGGCGGCGACGCCCGCAAGGGTCAGCAGGTGCTGACGCAACACCCGCTCGCCGAGTGCACGCGCTGCCATGCGATCCGCGGGCGCGGCGCCGACGTCGGCCCGGACCTGACGCGAATCGGATCGGCACTCACGCGCGAGCAGCTGTTCGAAGCCCTGGTCGACCCGAACGCGCGCATCGCGCCAGGCTTCGGCACGGTCGGCATCACGCTGAAGAACGGTGAGCGCGTCGACGGCACGCTCCGCGAGGAGACCGACACCGACATCGCAGTCGGTGTCGGCGCGCCGGTCACGGTGCGGCGCATTCCGAAGAGCGAGATCGCCGAGCGCACCGACCCCGTGTCGGCGATGCCGCCGCTGGGGCTCGTCCTGACGCCGCGCGAAGTCCGCGACCTGATCGAATTCCTCAGCGCCCTGCGATAGGTAGGGACGCGCCGCCCACCTTCGCCAAGGCTACGGCGGACAGGCCGGCGCGTCCCTCAAAGCGGATTTC
>CBIHOS010000119.1:0-15362 GCA_966211945.1 uncultured bacterium | reverse complement strand
AACGCGCCTGACGGTGTCGGCCTGGCTGGGCCAGCCGGCCCCGCCAGGGCATTCAGCGCGTCAGTCCAGCCGCATCAACCCCTCGTCGATGTCGAGCGTGACGCGGTAGCGGCTCAGGAACTTGTGCCCGAGGATGCCGCCCAGCTCGTAGCCGAGCAGGACGCTCGGGGCGCGCAGGTTCAGCACCACGAGCGAGGTCTGCGCCATCCGCACGTCGTCCACTTCGAGGTCGACACCGGGCAGCAGGAACGCGTCCTTGTCCCATCCAGACGAACCGAACACGCGGAGTGGAATGCGGCGGTAGCGCCCGAGCTGCTCGAGGCCGACGGCGACGGTGCGGCTGATCGAGATGGCCTGGCCGCCGGTGTCGATGACGAACGCGCCGGGCCGCTCGCCGTTGATGCGGCCGCGGACCGTGGCGAGACGGTGCATCCACAGCGGCGCCTCCATCGTCGCCGCCCCTTCGAGCGCGGGCAGCTGGCGGGCGACGCGAATCTCGTGCTTGTCGTAGTCGACCTGCATCGACAGCCCGAGCGCGAGCGGTGAGAAGGCGTCGATGTCGGCCGACGGGAACTTCTTCAGCGGCGGATCCTTGATCATCGCCGGCACGTGGTCGATCTTCAGCGTGCCGATCTCGAGCCGGGCGATGCGGGCCAGCTTCAGCCGGCGCATGCCGATGTCGCCGACGCCGGCACTCAGCGTCTCGGCCACCGAGTAGACCTGGGCGCGCTGGGCCACCTCCTCGGAGAGGACGTTCATCTCCGCGCCGGTGTCGAGCACGACGTCGTACGACAGACGGCCGTTGATCCGGGCGCGGACGAAGATCTTCTCGCGTTCGAGGCGGAACGGAATGACGTGGACGCCGTTGCGGACCTCGTCGGTCATCTGCATCGGCGTGCGGTCCTCGAAGTGGCGGAGGAACTTGATGCGGGCCTTGGCGAGCTTGACCTGATCCTTGAAGCCCTTGGCGGGCAACAGCCGCAGGTAGCGTTCGAGTTCGTCGGACGCGACGCGATACCGCCGCAGCCGTTCGAGGTAGTAGGCGCGCGTGTGGTGGAACTCGGCGGTGTCGGGCTCGCGCTCGATGGCGCGTTCCACCGCCATCAGCGCGTCGGCGGTCTTGCCCCGCGCGTCGAGGACGCGGGACACGCCGTGCAGGGCGGCCGGGTGGTGGGGATCGAGGGTGAGGGCGGCCGTGAAGCGGCCGCGGGCCTCCTCGAAGTGGCCGATGCTCCAGAGGGTTTCGCCGTGCAGTGCGAGATCGTCGGCGCCGACCTCGGCCGACACCAGGCTGCCGGCTTCCTCCTCGGCCAGGCCGAAGTCGCCGACGCGCAGCAGGGCACGGACGACGGTCCGGGTCACCGGCACGCTGAGCGCCGGATCGAACTCACGCGCCCGCCTCAGCGACCTGACCGCCTCGCGGTACCGGGCGTCGGCAAAGAGCGCCTGTCCCCGCAACAGTTCGCTCTGGGCGGTGGCAGGCGCCCCGGCCAGCAGGGTGCCGGCCGCGAGGGCTATCGCTCCGACTGCAGCCGAGTAACCGGCGCAGCGCCGGACCTGTCGCAGCGACGGCATGCGGGACACGTGACGGACCATTTCCACCATCCTGGCCGCCGCGGCGGCTGTGCACTTGCCCTACTGGACCAGCGCGTCGCCACGTCGCGTCTCCCGCCGGCGAGGCCGCTACTTCTGGTAGTGCTCTGCGTTCTTCTCGATATACGACTTCCACTGGTCCGGCACTTCATCCATCGCGAAGATGGCTTCGACCGGACACGCCGGCACGCAGGCACCGCAATCGATGCACTCGTCCGGGTGGATGAAGAGCATCTGGCTCGCGTCGAATTCGCCTTCGTCCTTGCGCGGGTGGATACAGTCTACCGGGCAAACGTCCACGCAGGCCGCGTCCTTGGTACCGATGCAGGGTTCAGTAATAACGTACGCCACGAGTCCTCCTCGAGAAAGGCCTAAGTCCGATCAGGCCGGACCGGGACAGCCGGTCCTGCCACTGTTGCCGGAATCCGCGGCCGAACCTCGGCCGGCAGATGTCCGAGCCGCACGGATGTCGCCCGTGCC
The DNA here is from genome assembly GCA_966211945.1 of uncultured bacterium. GTDB lineage: Bacteria > Acidobacteriota > Vicinamibacteria > Vicinamibacterales > Vicinamibacteraceae > Luteitalea. The sequence goes on along the minus strand of CBIHOS010000119.1, from coordinate 13,289 downwards.
AGGTCCCACGCCGCCGGCACGTGCTCGTCGTGCAGCGGTCCTTCGCCTCGCCCGTGGGTGAACACGCCCACGCGCGCCACTTCCGCGCCGCGGTAGTCCAGGACCGGGGCGCACGCGCAATTCAGCCGGTAGCCACCGGCCGCGCCATCGTCGCCCAGCCGCCGCACCACCTCCTGCGACCGGGTCACGTCCCCGGCACCACACAACCGGGCACAACTCAGACGCCGCTGCTGGTCCTCCGTGTAGAACAGCGAGCAGTGCCCGGGCATCGGCTTGCCGTAGGCGGTGTACATCGCCGGCGCGTCTTCCTGACCACCCCACACGTACGTGACTTCGCCGCCTGGCAGCGAGACGAATGCCCTCGCGGTGGTGCTGGAGGCGTACGCGCGGAGCGGCGGATAGGCGTGCAGCCGGAGTTCCGAGCCGTTGAGGTACCGGAAGCTGAGGTCGAGCAGCTTGAGCGTGAGCACGTACTGCTTGCCCTCGCCTTCCTGACGCACGAATCCTCGCCGCCGCAGCACCAGCAGCAACCGGTGCGCGGTTGCTGCCGGCAGTCCGGCCTGCCGGGCGAGTTCGCGCAGGGCCATGCCCCGCGGTTCCCCGCTCAACACCTCGAGGAGATGCAGCGCCTTGTCGGCCGATGTCTGCCCAACCATGTTCCATCATGCGGAACGCCGTTCCGCTCAATGAAAGATACCCGCGGCTCGGCCATGAAACAAGGGTCACCCTCGGTCGGGTATCGCCCTGCCCCGCCGACAGCGAGCCGGGCCGTGGCCCTGCCTTCGCCCACGGATTCGGCGCGTCGTGTCGATGCGGCCCGACAGTTCTGTCCCTGCCGTGACGGGTTTGCGGACGGGGACGGTCCGGGGCGCACGAAATGCCAGCCAATTACCTCGCGTAGCAACGGCCGGAAAGTTGCTCCCCCACGGCGACATGCCCGGAGCTGGCCCTCGTATGCGCGCCGTCGGACTCGTACTGCTGTCGCTCGCGTCGGGTGCGGTGGTCGACGCCGCTCGACGCCCGGCCCGCGCCGACGGCCTCGACGTGGCGAGGGTCCACACGCCGCCCCCAGTCCGGGTCGCCCGCGACGCGGCCGTCCCCGTGGCCTTCGAAGCCCTCGCCGACGGCGCTTTCGCGACGCGCGCAAGGCCGTACGCAGCCCGGATCGAGGCGACCGCCGTGACGCTGGCGCTGCCCGATGGCCCCGGTGCCCCGCGGCACGTGACCCTGTCGCTGGTCGGCGCCCGGCCGCGGTCGCCGCGCTGGACCGACGCCGCGACCGGCCGGGTCCACTACCTCGAAGGCAACGCGTCGACCGGGCGCGACCTCCATGCGATCGTCGGCTTCGACGGCGTCTACCCGGGCATCGACGTCCGCTATCGCGGCACCCGCGGCCTCGTCGAGCAGGACTTCCACCTCGCCCCCGGTGCGGCGCCAGCGGCGATCGTCTTCCGGCTCGACGGCTCGCCGACGTTGACCGGCCGCGGAACGATCGAACTCGCCTGGCCGTCCGGCGCCAGGGTCGTCCTCGAGGCGCCGCGCGCCTGGCAGGTGGACGGCGCGGGCCGGCAGGCGCCCGTCGACGTCGCCTTCCGGGAAGCGGCCGGCGGCGCGTTCGGCTTCCGTGTCGGCCACTACGACACCGCGCGCCCGCTCGTCATCGATCCTGTCCTCACCTACTCGGTCGCGATCGGCGGCAATGGCGCCGACGAGGCGACGGCCGTGACCATGGACGCCCAGGGCCGGATCTACGTGGCCGGCTACTCGACGTCCACCGACCTGGCGGGAACGAGCATCGGCGGCACGGGTGGACGCGGCGACGTCTTCGTCGCCCGACTCGATCAGAGCGGGCAGACCGTCCAGTTCCTGTCGTACTTCGGTGGCACCGGCGCCGACAGCGTCCGGGGCATTGCCGTCGATGCCGGCGGCCGCATCCATGTCGCCGGCCTCACCCTGAGCCGCGACTTCCCCGTCGTGTCGCCGCTGCCAGGTCAGGGCACGGCGCCGGCGGGGTCCAACGCGTTTGTCGCCACGCTCGCACCGAGCGGCGCGGCGCTGGCGTTCGCGTCGTACCTGGGCGGCGCCGACGTGGACGAGGCGCACGGCATCGCGGTCGCCGCCGACGGCGGTCTGGTCGTCGCCGGCGAGACCCGCTCCACCGACTTCCCGGTGCTCAACGCACGACAGCCAACCGCGTCCGGCCTCGACGGCTTCGTCACCAAGCTGTCGCCGGCGGGCGCGCTCCAGTGGTCGACCTACCATGGCGGTCAGGCCTCCGACAGCCTCTTCGCGGTTGCCGCCGACAACGCCGGCGGCATCGCGGTCGCCGGCGCGAGCAACTCGCCCGACTACCCGCGGGCCGGCAGCACGCCCCCGGCGGGCGGCGGCTTCGACGGCACCATCTCGCGGTTCTCCTCGTCCGGCGTGCTCGTGTTCTCGACGACGATCGGCGGCACCGCCTACGACGCCGTCCAGGCCGTGGCCTTCGATGCGGCCGGCGCCCTTCACGTCGGCGGCAGTTCGTCCTCGCCGGACTTCCCGGCCACCGCCAATGCCGGCAGCACCGGCACGAGTCTCGATGCGTTCATGGCCACTTACTCGTCAGCCGGCGCACGGGGAGCGGTGCTGCGCGTCGGCGGGTCTGGCATGGACCGGACGCGCGCCATCGCCGTCGACGCCACCGGCGTCTATCTCGCCGGACAGACCGCCTCCGCGAACTTTCCGGTGCTGCAGCCGGCGCAGGTCGCCAACGCCGGCAATCGCGACGCCTTCGTCGTCATGGTCCGCGACGGCACCATCCTCTACGCGACCTACATCGGCACCAGCGGCAACGACGATGCGACGTCGGTCGCCGTCGACGGCATCGGCCGCGCGGTGATCACGGGCGCGCTGCAGGCAACCGGCACGCCCGGGCGCGGCCCCACCGACGCGTTCCTGTTCCGGCTGTCGAGCGGCGACGGCGGCAGCGACACCGACAACGACCAGCTGCCAGACGCCTGGGAGACGCAGTTCAACCTCGACCCGCGCCTCAGCGACGCCTCCGCCGATCCGGATGGCGACGGCCTCTCCAATCTGGAGGAGTACCGGCAGGGCACCCACCCGCTCGGCCGGCACACGCGCTACCTCGCCGAAGGCGCCACGATCGCGCCCTTCGACACGCGCCTCGCGCTGTTCAATCCGAGCGGGGCACCGGCCGCCGTGCTCGTCCGCTTCCTCTGCCAGCGCGCCTGCGGCGTCCCCGACATTCCCGGTCAGGACACGATCGTCCGCCGGCTCCTGACGCTGGCGCCCTTTGCCCGGGGCACACTCGACGTGGCGGTCATCGATGGCCTCGCCGACGAGGAGTTCGCGACGATCATCGAGGCCGACCAGCCGGTCGTGGTGGACCGCACGATGTCGTGGGACGGCGCCGCGTACGGCAGTCACACCGAGACCGCGATGCTGACGCCCGCGGCCAGCTGGTATCTCGCCGAAGGCGCGACGATCAACGGCTTCCGCCTGTTCTACCTGCTCCAGAATCCGAACGCCGTGGAGGCGCAGGTCACCATTGAGTACCTGCTCGGCGGCGGCCGGGCGCCGGTGACCATCACCTACACGCTGCCGCCGCGCTCGCGCACCACGCTCGACGTCGCGTCGCAGCACGCGTCACTGCGGCGCGCCGAGGTCTCCGCGCGCATCGTCACCGACGCGGAGACGCCCATCCTGGTCGAGCGGGCCATGTACCTCAACGCCGGCGGGCGCCTGTTCGGTGCGGGGCACGCCCGCGCCGGCATCACGACGCCGGCCCCGACTTGGTCGTTCGCCGAGGGCGCCACCGGCCCGTACTTCGATACGTTCCTGCTGCTCGCCAATCCATCCACCGACCCGCTGACGGTGCGCGCCACTTTCCTGCTCCCGAGCGGGACGCGCGTGCAGCGCACCTATGACGTGCCGGCCAAGAGCCGCTTCAACATCTGGGTCGACCAGGCGGCGCCGGAACTCGCCGATACGGCGGTATCGACGGTGCTCGAGGCGGTCGACGATCGGCCGTTCGTCGCCGAGCGCGCGATGTGGTGGCCCGGCCCGTCCTCTGGAAACTGGCGGGAGGCGCACAACTCGCCGGGTTCGCTCACGACCAGCTCGCGCTGGGGGCTGGCCGACGGCCTGCTCGGCGGACCGACCGCGGCCGACACCTACGTGCTCGTGGCCAACACGTCACCGTTCGACGGCGTCGCCCGCGTCACGTTGTCGTTCGAGGACGATGGATCGCGGACGTCGCGCGACTACCCCGTGGCCGCCCACAGCCGCACCAACGTGCCGGTGCGCAACGACTTCCCGCAGGCCACCGGCCGCCGCTTCGCGACGCTCGTCGAGAGCCAGGGCGCCGTCCCGGCGCAGTTCGTGGTCGAGCGCGCGATGTACGCCGACTCGGGCCGCGAGCACTGGGCCTCCGGCACCAACGCACTCGGCACACCGCTGGCCACCGATCGCGTCATCACCATCACGCCGCAGGGCGTCACGCCGCGCGTGCTCGTCGTGGCGCCCGGCGAGCAGGTCACGATCCGCAACCTCGATTCGGAGACGCACCAGATCTTCTCCGGCCCGTACCTCGAGCGATCGGCCTGCCCGGCCCTGAACCAGGTCGGCTTCCTCAATCCCGGCGAATCCCGCGTCTCCGGCAACTTCACCACGACCGGCACCTGCCCGTTCCTGGACGACGTGCGCCCCGGCCAGCAGCTCAATCGCGACTTCATGGGCTACGTGATCGTGCGGTAGGGAACACGAGGACAGGACATCAGGACGACAGGGCTTCAGGACACGCCTTCCTGCTGTCCTGACTACAATTCGCCCATGCGCTTCTGGACTCTGTCGACGACCCTGATCGTCGCCACCGCGTGCGCGTGGCTCGGCGCGCAGGCACCGCCGGCCGCGCGCGTGCCGGCGTTCCGCAAGGTCATCATCGACGGCGCGTTTCGCGCCGAAGGAGTCGCACTGGCCGACATCGACCGCGACGGACGGCTCGACGTGATCGCCGGCAACGCGTGGTACGCGCAGCCGGAGGACGCCGCGGCCGCCTGGACGCGCCACGAGATCGCGCCGCTCGAACGGTTCGACGCGCCAACCGGGTTCAGCAACGCGTTCCACAACTTCGCCCTCGACGTGAACGGCGACGGCTGGCCCGATCAGATCGTGCTCGGGTATCCGGGCGAGGCCGTGATCTGGCGCGCCAACCCGGGCCCGCGCGGCGGCGTGTGGAGAACGCATCCGGTATCGGACTCATCGGGCAACGAATCGCCGACCTTCACGCGGCTGGTCGCCGGCCGCGGCCAGGTGCTGGTCATGGGCGTCGGCGATCGACTCGGCTGGCTCGCGCCGGCCGGTTCGCCGTTCGTGCCGTTCGCGTTCCATCCGATCAGCGCACCGGCGCATCCGGCGGCCCATCGCTACGCCCACGGACTCGGCGTCGGCGACATCGACGGCGACGGCCACGACGATGTCGTGAGCATCAGGGGGTACTGGCGCGGCGGCCAGGACACGGCGGCGGCGTGGCCGTTCGTGCCGGCTGATCTCGGTCCCGACGCAGCCCACATGGCGGTCTACGACGTCGACGGCGACGGCCTCTCCGACATCGTCGCGAGCGCCGCGCACGAGGTCGGCGTATGGTGGTTCCGCCAGCAGAAGACCGGTGCCGCCCGCACGTTCGTGAAGCAGGCGATCGATGCGTCCTTCTCGCAGTCGCACGCGCTCGACGTCGGCGACATCGACGGCGACGGCGTGCCGGACGTGGTGACCGGCAAGCGCCGCTGGGCGCATGGGCCGACCGGCGATCCGCAGCCCAACGCGCCCGGCGTCCTGTACTGGTTCCAGCCGCGGCGCACGGCCACCGGCGTCGTCTGGTCGAAACACCTGATCGACGATGCGTCGGGCGTCGGCAATCAGGTGGTGGTCGGCGACGTCGACGGCGACGGCCGGCTGGACATCGCCAGCGCCAACAAGCACGGCGTCTTCGTGTTCCTGCAGGAACGATAGCGGGGCCGGCGGAGCGGCGTCAGGACGACGCGTCGATCCGTCGCCGCAGCGCCCGGAGGAACGTGCGGATGCGGCGCGCATTGGTGCCGAGATCGCTCCGGCCGATTCGCGACTTCGAACGCACGTCGACCCGCGTGCCGCCGTCGGGCCGCTCACGCAGGCGCACGACGACATCGTCCTTGAACCGGAGCCAGCGCGTGGTGGCGATCGCTTCCAGCCGCCCGGCGGCCTCGTCGTCGCCGACAAGGTCCCATCCGGCGTGGACGATCTCAGCTCGAGCCGCCGCGTGAACGCGGTCGCGCGACGCTGGCACGTCGAGCGGACCGAGATCGGGCCAGGCCGCACGCTGCTGCGCCGCGACACCGGGGCCGTCGTAGCCGGCCGGGTTCCAGGCCCCGCGGCGATGCGGCAGGACGTCGACGAAGATGGGAGGATCGTCGGTGTCGGTGGTGATGTCGTGAATCGGCGGCACGTCGGCTCCCGTGCATGCCCGGAACGCTGGAACGGCCGTGGCGGCCACCACGACGGCGAGTCGGGCTGCCAATCCCGGACCGGGCGAGCCTGGTGAGCATCCGCCGCGCGTCCAGCCTCGTCAAGGTCCGGCGGCCCGACCTGGCGCCGCCCGCACCACCTGTTCAGGGCCCGGGCGGGTTCGATCGCACAGGCATCGCTGTGCTGGTGCGACTCGAGACGTGGCACTCTCGTTCCCGTTGCCCTGCGGGGACGTTCTACACTGAGAAGCTCGACATTGGCGGTGCCCTCCCTCTTCACTCGTCTCGGCGGCCTCGTCGTCACGGCCTGCCTGTGGGTCGCGGCCACCGGCAGCGCGTCGGCCCAGCCTGTCTCGCGCCTGATCGTCGATCAGTGGCGGGTCGAGGACGGCCTGCCGCAGAACACGGTCACCAGCATCGCCCAGGACAACCGCGGCTACCTGTGGATCGCGACGCGCAAGGGGTTGGCACGCTTCGACGGGGCCCAGTTCGTGCCGCAGCCGCGGATCGCGTCGATCGACTTCACGACGATGCGGCTGACAGGCGTGCTGCCGCAGGCCGATGGCGCCGTGTGGATCAGCACGTACGGGCAGGGCGTCTACCGCATCGCCGACGGCCAGGCCACGCACTACGACAGCGACGACGGCATCCCGCACGAGGTCGTGTGGGACATCATGCAGGACCGCGACGGCCGCATCTGGATCTCGACATCGCGCGGCGCGCGCTACTGGGACGGCCGCCGCTGGCTGCCGCCGAACCTGCCCGCCGCGATCTCCACCGACGGCGTCAACGTCGTCTATCAGAGCCGCGACAAGCGGCTCTGGCTGGCGACGGCGACACACGGCGTCGTGAGCATCTCGGGCACCGGCGAGGTCCGTGAGTACTCCGTCGCGCAGGGCCTGCCGTCGCCGACCGCGACCTCCGTCGCCGAGACGCCCGACGGCGCCATCTGGGTGGCGACGACGCTCGGCGTCGGCAGGATCGAGGGCGGGACGATCACGGCGTTCGGCCCGAAGGACGGCCTGCCCGCCGAACGCGTGCTGCAAGTGCTGGTGGACCGGCGCGGCACGCTCTGGATGGCGACGCACGGCGGCGGCCTCGTCCGATACGAGGGCGCGGCGTTCCAGCGCATCGGCCGCGACCAGGGCCTGAGCACCGACTACCTGATCTCGCTCGCCGAGGACCGAGACGGCGCGTTGTGGGTGGGGACGCTCTCCGGCGGGCTCAACCGTCTCGCGCCGGCCGCCCGCGAACTGCTCGACGAGCGATCGGGCCTGCCGCCCTTCCCGGTCACGACGATTTATCAGGCGCGCGACAACACGTTCTGGATTGGCACCTTCGGCGGCGGGCTCGTGTCGATCCGCGACGGCCACGTGAAGGTCTACACCAAGGACGACGGCCTGCCGAGCAATGCCATCACCTCGGTGACCGGCGGCGACGCCACCAGCATCTGGGTCGGCACCAACGGCGGCGGCGCCTTCCGCTTCGAGAACGGCGTCATCGTCGAACGCGTCGGGCCGGAGATCGTCGGTCTCTCGCTGCGCACGATCGAGTTGACTCATGCCGACTTCGGCAAGGGCTCGGTCTGGTTCGGCGGCAACGGCCTGGTGCGCTACAGGAACGGCGAGTATCGGCACTACGGCGAGGCCGACGGCCTGCGCAGCCGCGAGGTCCGGGTCATCTACTCGGTCAGCAACCGCGTCTGGATCGGCACGTACGGCGGCGGGCTCCAGAGCATCGAGGCCGATGGCCGCGTGCGCTCCTGGGGGGCCAAGGAAGGCCTGACCAACCTGTTCGTCACGTCGCTGCACCACGATCGCGACGACACGCTCTGGATCGGCACGTACGGCGGCGGCCTGTTCCGCCTGCGCGAGGGACGCATCGCTCAGGTGACGACCCGCGATGGCCTGCCCGACGATGTCGTCTTCGATGTCATGGAAGACGACGCCGGCCGCCTGTGGCTGATCGGCGCCGACGGGCTCGGCGTGGTGCGGATGGCCGACGTCCACGCGCGGATGGACGGCGGATCCGCCCTGCTGTCTGTCACCCACTACGGACGCACCGAGGGCGTCGCCGGCACCGACGGCACCGACGGCAACCAGCCCCTCAGCTGGCTGGCGCGTGACGGCCGCCTGTGGTTCGCGACGGTCGCGGGCGTGGTGATCTTCGACCCGACCGAGGTGGCCGACAGGCCGGCGGCGCCGGCCGTGTCGATCGACTCGGTGCTGGTCGACAAGCACGCCGTCTCGTGGCAGTCGCTGGCAACGGCCGCCGGGCGCAACGTCGACATCACCTACAGCGCCCCGCAGCTGCGCGGCGGCCGTGCCGTGCAGTACGAGTACCGGCTGCTGGGCCTGGGCGACGACGAGAGCTGGGTGGCGGCCGGCGCCAGGCGCACCGCGTCGTTCACGAACCTGTCGCCAGGGACTTACGATTTCGAGGTGCGGGCGAAGGCCCGGCGGGGCGCGCCGCCGGGCCAGGTGCGCACGCTGCAGTTCGTCGTGCCGGCGCGCTTCTTCGAGAAGCCATGGTTCCTGGCCCTCGTGTCCGGCCTGATCGGTCTGGCAGTGGTCGGCCTGGTGCGTCGCCGGCTCGGCCGGCTCCGTCACCGGCAGCAGGAACTCGAGACGCTGGTGGACGAGCGCACCGCCGCCCTGCGCCACGAGATGGGCGAACGCGAGCGGGCCGAGCGCGAGCGCCGCGCCCTCGACGAACGGATCCAGCAGGCCCAGCGGCTGGAGAGCCTTGGCGTGCTGGCCGGCGGCGTCGCCCACGATTTCAACAACCTCCTGGTCGGCGTGCTCGGCGAAGCCAGCCTGGCGCTCGGCGACATGCCTGCGAGCGCGCCGGGGCGCGGCCACGTCGAGCGCATCGAGCGGGCGGCGCTGCGGGCCAGCGAGCTGACGGCGCAGATGCTCGCCTACTCGGGCCGCGGCCGCTTCATCGTCGCGCCGGTCCGTCTCGACGACCTCGTGCGGGAGGTGCGTGAGCTGCTCGGCTCGGTGATCGCGCGCACCGTGACGATGCAGCTCGACTTCCCCGCGGCCATCCCGATGGTGGCGGGCGATCCGTCGCAGTTGCGCCAGGTCGTCATGAACCTGATCACCAACGCCGCCGACGCGATTGGCGACGGGCCGGGGACCATCCGCATCTCGGCCGGCACCCGCGTCCTGTCGGCGCGCGACGGGGCAGCCGCGCAGCAGCCGGGGACTGTCGGCCTGTCGCCCGGTGAGTACGTGTGGCTCGAAGTGCGCGACGACGGCGCCGGCATGGACGCGGATACGCAGGCCCGCATCTTCGATCCGTTCTTCACGACCAAGCCGGCCGGACGCGGCCTCGGCCTCGCCGCGGTCCAGGGCATCGTCCGCAGCCATGGCGGCCGCATCCTCGTCGTCAGCCAGCGGGGCCAGGGCACCACGTTCACCCTGCTGTTCCCTTCGGCCCACAGCGTCGCGGGGCCGTCAAGCGGCGTGCGGCCGCGCGTCGGCGTGGACGCCTCGTCCCCGGCCGCCGGTTCGCCCGCCGCCGGCACGCCGCCCGCGGAGCATCCGGTCACCGTCTCGCCGTCGCTGTCGCGCGTGCTCGTCGTCGACGATGAGCGACTGGTGCGCGACGTCGCGCGCGTCGCGCTCCGCCGGGCCGGGTACAGCGGCACCGAGGTGGCGACCGGCGAGGAAGCCGTGTCGATCTTCGAAACGGCGCGCGACGCCTTCGATCTCGTCGTCCTGGACCTGACCCTGCCCGGCATCCAGGGGCGGGCCGTGATGCAGACACTGCGGGCCGGCCGGGCCGACATTCCGATCCTGCTCACGAGCGGCTACACGGCAGAGGAGGCCGGCGACCTCACGATGGCGCCGCGGACGATCTTCCTGCAGAAGCCGTGGCGGCCCGAGCAGCTCGTGACCTGCGTCAGGAGCATGGTCCAGACCGCCTCCGCCGTTCCGGCCGACCGGGCCTGAACCGCCGCAAACCCGCGTGCTACGATCGACGTCGGACGGGTCGCCGCCGGCGCCAGGTCCACGTCCCGCATGAGCACCGTTGCCCCCCTGCACCTGATTCGTCCACGGCAGCCCAAGCCCGAGTGGCTGAAGGTCAAGGCGCCCGGCTCCGAGAACTACCTCCGGCTGTCCAAGCTGATGCGCGGACTGGGCCTGAACACCGTGTGCGAGGAGGCCCGCTGCCCGAACATCGGCGAGTGCTGGCACCACGGCACGGCCACGTTCATGATCCTCGGCGACGTCTGCACGCGCGCCTGCGGCTATTGCGCGGTCGCGCACGGCAAACCGGCGACCCTCGACCTCGACGAACCGCGCCGCGTCGCTAACGCCGTCCAGGTGCTCGGGCTCAACTACGTGGTGATCACGTCGGTGGACCGTGACGACCTCGCCGACGGCGGCTCGGGCATCTTCGCCGAGACGATTCGCCACACCCGGGAGCTCTCGCCGGGGTGCCGCATCGAGGTGCTGATCCCCGACTTCCAGGGACACGCCGATCAGCTGTACACCGTGCTCGACGCGTCGCCCGACGTCCTGAACCACAACACGGAAACGGTGCCGCGCCTGTACCGCAAGGCGCGGAGCGGCGGCCGCTATCCGCGGACCCTCGAGCTGCTGCAGCGCGCCAAGGCGCACGCCCCGCACATTCCCACAAAGACCGGCCTGATGGTCGGACTCGGCGAAGAGAAGGCCGAACTCGTCGAGGTCTTCGGCGATCTGCGCGGCGTCGGCGTGGACATCCTGACGCTCGGACAGTACCTGCGGCCGACCGACGCCCATCTCGAGATGGTGCGGTACTACACGCCCGACGAGTTCAGGGAACTGAAGGCCATCGCACTCGACCTCGGATTCGGGCACGTCGAGGCCGGTCCGCTGGTTCGGAGTTCGTACCACGCCCACGAACAGGCCGACAGCCTCGCGCAGGCCGCAACCGCACGCGCGCGCTGACCGCGCGCACCACGGACGTTCACTCGTCGTCTCCGATGCCCCGACGCTCGCCCGCCGCGGCTCATGTCGATTCGTCCGCCGCAGACGTGGCGAAGGTGGACTACCCACACCAGGCCCCGGTGCCGCCTGCCCTCGCCGGCGCGCACCTGCGCATCGTCGCCTGCGAGGCGTGTCCGCGGCTGCGCACGTACTGCCGCGCGATTGCCCAGACCAGGCGCGCCGCCTTCCGCGACGAGACCTATTGGGCCAGGCCCGTCCCGGGCTTCGGTGACGCGCGCGCCCGCCTGCTGGTGCTGGGACTGGCGCCGGCCGCGCACGGCGCCAACCGCACCGGGCGCGTCTTCACCGGCGACGGCACCAATGCCTCCGGCGACTTCCTGATGCGCGGCATGATGGCCGGCGGCTTCGCGAACCAGCCGACCTCGGCGCGGGCCGACGACGGGCTGCGCCTGACCGACGCGTACGTCGCGGCGTCGGTGCGCTGCGCGCCGCCCGACAACAAGCCGACGCCAGCCGAGGTCGACCGCTGCCTGTCGCACCTCGAGGCGGAACTGGCGGCGCTGCCAGACGTCAGGCTCGTCGTCGTGCTCGGACGGATCGCCTACGACGCCTACCGCCGCCTGCTCTCGCGCCGCGGGCAGCGACTGCCCGCCGCACCGTTCGCGCACGGGCATTTCGTGGACGCGACGGCGATCGGCGCGCCGAGCGTGATCCAGTCCTACCACCCGTCGCGTCAGAACACGCACACGGGACGGCTGACCGACGCGATGATGGCCTCCGTGTTCGAAGACGCCCGCCGTCGTCTGGACGAAGGCGTGGCGGCGTTGCGCGTCGGCCTCGACGGTCCGTTGCCGGTGGTTCGCTGAGATGTGGTCGCTCGTGCCCGGCGACGCGGCGATGCTGTGCGTCGCGGCGCTGCTCATCGGCTTCTCGAAGGGCGGCCTCGGCGGTCCGCTGCCGACGATGATGGCGACGCTGCTCCTGAGCCAGCGCACCAGTGTCGCCACGGCAGTGGCGCTCGCCACGCCGATGCTGATGGTGGGCGACGCCTTCGCGCTGCACTCCTACTGGGGCACGTGGAACCGCGAGCACGCGCGCGCGCTGATTCCGGCCGGCGCGATCGGCTGCGTGATCGGTCTCTTCCTGCTGCGGGGCCTGCCCGACCGGTCGCTGCGCGTCTGGCTCGGCGTCGCCGGGCTGATTGTCGTCGGCTACAAGATCCACAGCCACTGGCGGGGGCGTGAACACTACGTGCGGCGGCCGTGGCACGGGCCACTCGCCGGCCTGCTGTCGGGCACGAGTTCGGCAATGCTCAACGCCGGCGGACCGCCGATCACGTCGTACCTGCTGCTGCAGCCGATCACACCGGTCGTGTTCATGGGCACGAACACGATCTTCTTCGCGATCATCAACCTGCTGAAGGTGCCGGGATCGCTGGCCGCCGGTGTGGTGTCGGGGCGGGCGCTCGTCTGGTCGCTGGCGTTCTGCCCGCTGGTCGCGCTCGGCGTCTACCTCGGTCGCTACATCATCGTCCGCATCGACGCGCTGCTGTTCGACCGCATCATGACGGCGATCCTGATCTTCGCCTGCAGCTGGCTCATCGTCACGGCGTATCTGTAGGGCGCGTTCCCCGAACGCACCACCTATGACTGGGCGCCTCGGGGAGGCGCCCCTCCCAGCGTGATGGTAGGGGCCGTTCCCCGAACGCACCACCTATGACCGGGCGCCTCGGGGAGGCGCCCCTCCCAGCGTGATGGTAGGGGCCGTTCCCCGAACGCACCACCTATGACCGGGCGCCTCGGGGAGGCGCCCCTCCCAGCGTGATGGTAGGGGCCGTTCCCCGAAC
>CBIHOS010000118.1:0-15387 GCA_966211945.1 uncultured bacterium | reverse complement strand
TCCCTGCCTCCCAGCCATTCACGTCGCCTTCGGCTCCGTTCCTGGCCGATCCGCGGGCTTCAGTCCTCACATCTCAACCCGCCTTCCTTCGCCTGCGGCGCTCTCGACTCGTCGAGAATGGGAGCGAATTCCTGCACGACTCCGTCGCCCGCGACTGAAGTAAACTGCCCCCAAAGTGTCATCCTCCCATTCCCTGGCGGCGCTGGTCGCACGGGCAGAGACCGGCGATGCCGCGGCGAAGGACGCGCTGTTTGCGACCCTTTACAGGGAGCTCCACCGGCTCGCGCAGTCGCATCTGCATCGGAGCGCAGGCCCTCTGACGCTTGGCGCCACGACGCTGCTCCACGAAACCTATCTCAGTATCGCTCGCCGGGATGAACTGGCGTTCCCCGACCGTGCTCGCTTTCTCGGGTACGCCTCGCGGGCCATGCGAGGGCTCGTGATCCACTATCTCCGCACGCGCAACGCCCGCAAGCGCGGTGGCGAGCTGACATTCACCAGCCTCGACGAGGCACACGCGCAACCGGCGGAAGAGCACGCCGATCTGCTCACGCTCAGTGCCGCGCTCGACCAGCTCGCGACGCTCGACCCTCCGCTCGCCGAGCTCGTCGACCTCAAGTTCTTTTCCGGCTTCTCGTTTGCGGATATCGCAGCCCTTCGCAGCGTCTCGGAGCGCACCGTGCAGCGCGACTGGGCCAAGGCGCGGCTGATCCTGCACACGTACCTGCAAGCCGACCAGTCCGCGCTGCTCGACGATTGACAGGCGGCGATCCTGGCCGCGGTCCGCGGACACGGCGTAGCTGCACGTCAGCGGATCGCGCCAAGATAGCGGTCGAGCCAGTCGAGCGTGTCCTTGGTGTTCCCTTCGAACGGACAGATGTGGCCGCCGGCGTGCAGCAGGTGGCGCTTGTCCTGGCCGGGCGTCCCGAGCCACTTGAACATCGGCTCCTGTGATGCCTTGACCGGAAACGTGAAGTCGTCATGCCCGTTCAGCATGAGCACCGGCGTCCGGACGCGCGGAGCGAAGTTGATCTGATCCACTTCCGGCAGGCTCGCGACACTCGCGAAACCGCCCGACCAGAGGATCGCGGCCTTGAATCGTGGTTCGACCGCCAGCGCGATGGGCGCGGCGGCGGCGCCGAGGCTGACGCCGAAGAAGGCGAGGCGCGACTCGTCGAGGTCCCGTCGTGCGTACACGTAGTCGACCGATCGCTGGACATCCTTGATGCGCTGGATCGTGAGGTCCCGCGCGGCGTGCAGCCCCAGGATCGGTTGTTCGAGCCGCCGTTCGTAGATGCCTTTGTACATCGGCATCAGCACCGCACGGCCCGATCGGAGCACGAAGTCGATGTAGTTGATCTCCCACTTCTGGAACTGCTGGAGGTTCTGCCCCGCGGGAAAGTACACGACGGTCTGGAACGGGGGCGCCGCGGACTTCGGTAGGAAGAGCAGCGCAGGAATGCGCTCGCCGCCGTACGCCGCGGCATACGAGACACGTTCGACCCGCCAATGCTCCGGGCTGTCGTCCGACGACTCCACCACGGCCTCCAGATCGGAACGGTCGTACGCGTAGAGGCTACGATAGATGCCGAACACGCTGTCGGTCACTGGTCGCTCGCCGGTGTAATCGCGAGCCACCGACGGCACCGGCCGATCGAGCGCGTCCGGCATCGCGCTTGCGATGGGCTTCATGCAGCGGAAGCCGTTGCCCACGGCGCGATCGAACGGCCCCAGCGCGTCGGTCGCGGAGTACTGGTAGCTCGGCTCGTTCCAGGCGCCACCGAGGATGTAGCGCTTGTCGCCGACCGCGGTGCTGGTCCACTCCTTGACGTTGCCTGCCAGGTCGTAGGTGCCGTATTCGCCGATGCCCGCGTAGACACCCACGGCGGCTGGACCCTTCGTGCCGAAGTTGCTGTGCTCGATGACGTCCGAGAAGGCGCTGCTGGCCGCGGCCGCCTTTCGCCAATGGTGCACGGTGGGAAGCCGCTTGCCCGCGTACTTGGCGAACGCCGCGGCTTCGTACCAGCTGACGCCCTGCACGGGAAGATCGTCCTGGCCCGGCGGAAACGCGCCGTGGCGCCACATCGATGGACCCTGATACCCCGTGGCGTCGCGCATCTCGCGGAGCGCGCCTTCCCATGACAACTCACGGCCATCCTTGACGAACGGCCCGGCCCAGAATGCCGGCGTCCGATAGCCGCCGGCGTCGATGAACCGCTTGTATTCGCGGTTGGTCACTTCGTACGTATCGAGGTAGAAGGAGGGAAGCCCGACGCTGATCTGCTGAATCTGCACGGCGCTTCCCGGCACGTAGACCATTCCGGCGGGCAGCGTGCGCTCGGCCTGCAGCGCGATCGTGATGGTGTTCAGCCCGAGCGGGCCGGCGCCTTCGAACGTCGTGTACCCGTCCTTCTGCACCCGCCATCGGTAGTAGCCGAACGGCGCCCGCATGTCCTCGAGCGGCGTCCTTCCGAGGTAGAGCCACTCCTCGGCGGTCTCGTTGTAGCCCTTTATGTAGACGTCGGCGCCCGGTGGAGACGTGCGGATGGTTGCCTGGACGAGGACCTCCGCGCGCGTCTTCTCGAGTTCCGGATCACCGAGGAGGTCCGGCTCGACCGTGCGCAGCAACCGGTAGGCGGCAGCGAAGTGCGTCTTCTTCTGCATGGCGACAACGCGTGGCAGGGTCTCCTGGCGGAGGTGCTGGAGATGCTTGTCGCGGTAGACATCCCACCCGGCGAACGCGGCCATCACGAGGGTCGTCACCATTGCCGCGGCGGCGCCGATCCGGAGCCGATGCCGTGCAACGAACTTCCGCAGGCGATAACGGCTCGAATCGCCGCGCGCCTTCACGCCGTCACCCGACAGGTAACGCCGGACATCGTCGGCGAAGGCGCCGACAGACCGATAGCGCATCGCGACGTCCTTCTTGAGCGCCGTGCCGACGATGGCATCCAGATCGCCCTTGCAGGCGCGCTGCAGCCGCTCACGCGTCGTGCGGCGCTCGGCGAAGAGCCGCGCCGATCCCTCGGTGTCGGGCAGCCGGGCCACCGCGTCGCTCGGGCGCGGCGCGTCGCGTTCCGCCAGCGCGAGCAGCACCGCGGCCTCCGTCATGTCCGGGTCCGCAGTCGGGTGGCGTCCGACAATCAGCTGGAACAGCAGCACGCCCAGCGCGTAAACGTCCGTGGCCGGCGTGATGGGCTCGCCCGTGATCTGTTCGGGTGCGGCGTACTCCGGCGTCAGGGCGGTTCCGGTGCGCGTCGGCACCGCCGCGGCGTCGGCCGCCTGGAGTGTCGCGACGCCAAAATCCAGCAGCTTCGCGTGGCCGTCGCGATCGACCAGGATGTTGGTCGGTTTCAGATCGCGGTGCACGACGAGGTGCTCGTGCGCGTGGGCGACAGCGGCGGCGATATCCAGGAACAGGCGCAGCCGGGCATCGACGTCCAGCGCACGGGCCGCCGCGTAGCGATCGACTGGCATCCCGTCGACGTACTCGAGCACGAGGTACGGCTGCCCGGCAGGCGTCACCCCCGCGTCGAGCAAGCGCGCGATATGGGGATGGGACAGGCGCGCGAGCAGCGTCCCTTCGCGCCTGAAGCGCTCCTGCCCGAGGCGATCCAGCACCGCGAGGTGAAGGAGCTTGATGGCAACGGCTCCCTCGAAGCGCCCGTCGCTGCGACGCGCCAGCCAGACCGTGCCCATCCCGCCCACGCCGAGCGCACGTTCGAACCGGTACGCACCGACCGTCTGTCCGGCCAGGGTGGGGAACAGGTCGGCGCCGATATCGGGAGGCTCTTCGAGGAATCCCGAACTCAGAACGCGGTCGTGCTCCGCCAGTATCCGTTCCAGCGCGGCAGCCACGTCCGGAGCGTGCTCCGCTGTCGACGCGAGCAGCGCCTGGCGTGCCGGCGGTTCGAGGTCCAACGCGCGATCGAGCAGCGGGCTGAGCGCCAGCCAGAGCGCCTTGTCCAGGGGCGGCATTTCGCTCACGAAGAATAGATCGGAATCGAACCGCGAAAGCCGACACCGGCCGGCCGTGTCGTCTTTCTCCGGCGGCCTGCGATCTCTATTCAGGGGCCCGCCGGCCCCATGAAGGACTCGACGAGCGTGACGCGTTGGTGCGCCACGCCTCGAAGTTCAGGAGGCTCCCGATGAAGGCGAGAACATTGTGTGTCGCAGGTGTGTTGATGATGGCGTGCAGCGCGTGCACGCAAGGGACGCCTGCGGCATCATCTGCCGGTACAGGTTCGGGAAATCCGCTGACGCCGACAGAGATCAGGATCCCGATCAACGTCAGCACACATATGGTGGGCGCGCACGAAACGCCGCCGCGCGACACGGAAGCGCGCGGGCAGGCCATCTTCCACGTCAGCGCGGACGGCCTGTCGCTCTCGTACCGGCTGATCGCCACCAACATCGACAACGTCGTGGCCTCGCACATCCACCACGGAGCCTTCAGCGTACAGGGGCCGGCGGTCGTGTTTCTCTACGGCAACGCCGCGCCGGGCGCCGGGCGCCACGACGGCGTCCTCGGCGAGGGAACGTTGACCGCCGCCAATCTGATCGGCCCGCTGGCAGGGCATCCTCTATCCGACCTCATCGCCCTGATTCAGAGCGGCGACGCCTACGTCAACGTCCACACGAACGACGGCGTGGATCCGCCGAACACCGGCCCTGGCGACTTTCCCGCCGGAGAGATCCGCGGTCAGCTAGCACATTGAGGCGAGGTTGGTGGGTCGGCCACGACGCCGCCCCACCGGCACGATTCCCACGATCGATGACGACGGCAACATGCGGCGATTCGACAAGAGAGATAGCGTCATCCGGTGAACATCAGCGGTCCCGTCACGGTTGCGAACACGCCTGACGCGCGGATCATCAACCGTGAGCCGCCGTCGTGATGCCTGCACTCGCGTGCCCGGAACGGAACACCTGTGTTGCCCCAGTCTTCACGGCATGGACGAGGAACTCCTCGACGGCTCGGAGCCGGGGCCGGCCCGTCTCGGCGTCGAGCAGGCGCGCGCGTTCCAGTCGCTTGAGCGACAGGTGCGTCTGTGACTGGCTCTGCGAGAGGTCGACAGCCAGCTGCGCAACAGGGGCCGCAACCGGCGAGGTTCACGCTGAACGGTCCACTTGAGCGCGAGGTCGGCGCAGCATCGGGACGACGGTCGGCGACGAGCCGGCCTGGACGCTGCCGAGCACCTCGAAGCCATGGCGCTGATACAGCGGCACGTTGCGCGAATTGGACGATTCCAGATAGGCCGGCGCTCTTGCCTGGTCTACCTGCTCGAGCGCGTAACGGAGCAGCGCGGACCCATGACCATTTCCCTGAGCGATGGGGTCGACGCCGATCAGCGGCAGATACCAGCAAGGCTCTTCCGGGTGATAGCTGGCCATCTGCTCGAAGACCTGTGCCATGTCGACCTGCCGCTCGGGCGGCGCATGGCGCTCGGTCAGGGCCATCAGCGCTTCGAGGTCCGGCTCGACGCCGGGCGGAAGCCACATCGCCGCCGCACCACCGCCTTCGATCAGATGCACGGTCCCGTGAGCGAAGCCAGCGCCGCCGAATGCCCTGACCATCAAGGGCCAGACGCCCAGAAACGTCTCGGGAGCCGGATACGCCCAACGCGCCATCGGGTCCGTGCTGAAGGCCAGCGTGATGACGTCGATGACTGCTTGCTCGTCGGGCTGGCCGGCGGCGCGTACCTGGATGGCCGACATCTCGTCACCTCCTCGTGCGCCAGCGCCTCTGCGACACCGCGCGTACGACCGCCAAGAATAGCCTGTGCGAGTTCTCGGTTGCCGCCTTGTGGCAGCCGACGCACCTCGTAGCCCAAGAACTCATGAGGCTCCTGCCGCGATGTCCCTGAACAGCGGACCGTCCGCTTGGCGCCCTCTCCGAGCGTGTGCTCTACTCGTACCAACGCTATCGAGACGTTGTGGTCTGACGGCCGCGCGCCCTGCTCGTACGAGGGGGTGCTGGAGCGACGAGCATGATCGAATCACCACTGCTGATCAGGATTGTCGACCTGCTCATCGTCGATCATCCGACCCGCTATGCCCTCCTGGCGCTGGGTTTCCTTCAAGCGTACCTCGCGCCGCAGCTTCTGAAGAGACCGACGTGGCGCCCGCCGCTCGTGGTGCTCGGGGCCGCGCTCGTCTTCTTCTTGCTATCCGGCGTCGATGCTGCGCTTGGTCGAACCGAAACTGCCGAGAAGCGCGAACTGGTCGTCGGGCTGTTCATCGCCGCGATGTTCGTTGGCGGCTGGGCCTGTGTGGCGCTGGTCCAGCATCTCCGTCGCGTGGCGATTGTCGTACGAGAGGAGCAGGCACTGACCGCCCGACACGAGGCGCGATGCTGACGCACCCTCGCGCGTCGGCGCTCGTGTTCGTCACGCTGACGCCGATACCGCCCACGACATTGGCGGCGTTGGCGCGTGCGGTCGACGTGCTCGCCGCGCGAGACGACCGGCTGGAGGTCTCCTGGCAGGCCGATGGTAGTGCGGTCGATCTCGGCGGTACAGACGACGACCACGTCGAGCACGTGATAGACGCCCTGAAGCGCGAGTTCAGCGTCACGGCTGCCACCAGTCGCCCCAGAGTCGACATCAGACGTGCGCTCGTCGATGGTCCCGGCGGCCGCACATGGGTCGACCTCGAGCCGTGGATGGACGTTGTGGTTCAGACGCGCGCTTTTTACGTGCCTCGTCTTCGTGAGGCATGGCCCCGCCTCGAGAACGCACTGCACGGTGGTCCGGAGAAGTCAGGGGTGGTTCTGCGCTGCAGCGCGCCACTGGCCGAGGTGTTCGGGCTGCGGCGCGCGGTACACGACATGACGCACGGCGAAGCGTCAGCGACAGTGGTGCTCTCGGGCTACGCGTCGCGCGACCAGGGCGATGAGCCTGGCGCGACGGTCAGCTCCAGAGTGGTACGAACTCCACCCACGCCTCCTTCCGCAGCAGCCTTTCGAGCAGCAGGCGACTGACGCGCCGGGAGCGGCGGACTACGTGTCGCACACGGGCGTCCGTCCCATTCCGTTCGTGTGGCGCCTGCGCCGCCCGATACCGGCGGCGTCGTTCAGGGATGCCAAGGTCGTGGCGAGCTGATCGATGTCACGTCAGGAGTACACCTGGGGCGCCGGCACTCCTCGCCGGCCGGCGACATCGGCGTCGCTATTGTGCGAGCTTCCACTGACCCTGCTCGAGCGCCAGGGGAATCCCCACCGTCGTCGACGAGCCGCTGGCGTTGTTCGCGGTTGCCGGCGTCATCGTGATGAGGTTGAGCGTGGCGGTGTCGCCCTCCACGAGCAGCACGCCGCCAGAGGCGAGCGACCGGGCCACCTCGACGCGCTTAGGCAGCATGCGCGCGCGGAACGCTGCGCTGTTCTTCTTCGCGCCGGCAGGCAGCGCCTTCCACGCGGCCTGCGCCTTCGCGCTGCCGAAGCGGGCGATGGCTTCATCGAGCTTGCCTGCGTGCAGCAGATCGACGTACTGCAGCACGACGCCGCTGGCGGGGTGACTCGACAGGGCAGCCCCTTCGACGCGGGTGACGGGCGCCGACGCGGCCGCGCTGCCTTCAGCGCTCATGAACATCGGCCCGATCTGAATGCGCCACTGGCCGCTTTCGCGCCTGAACATCTGCCGCAGCATTCCCGCCGACGTGGTGGCCTCGAGCGACGCGGAGTCGCCGTCGATCGTGAGTTGCCCGGACTTGCGCACGAGATCGGCGAAGAGGGCCGGCGTCGGAGCGAGTTCCTTCTGCCGGGCCCCCCACTGCTTCTTGTCTGCCGCCGACGCGGTCTTCCACTCGTCCTTGTCCTCCTTGACCCGCAAGGCCATCAGCGCGTCGAACTGTCCGGCGGCGATGAGGTCGGCGCTCTTGCCTGCGAGCACGCCGAGCGGGTGCGTGAGGATGGCGTCCCCTTTGATGGGGGTGGACTGCGCGCCTGCGAAGGCAGGCAGCATCAGCAGGGCCGCGGCCGCGGCCAGTCGCATGGGTTGGAGCATGGCAGGCAATCTACCTCTTTCTGCGCCGGCGGGACCGCGCTCGGCGGGGATGTCGGAGTTGACATGAGGCGAACATAAGGCGAAGATGACGCTTCATACGAGGTCGAGGAGTGAGGAGTCAACGCGATGGTTTCCACAGCCACCATCCTCCACGCGGATCTCGACGCCTTCTATGCGTCGGTCGAGCAGTTGCTCGACCCTCGCCTGCGCGGCAAGCCTGTTGCGGTCGGTGGCGGTGTCGTGCTCGCGGCGTCGTACGAAGCTCGGGCCTTCGGCGTAAGCAGCGGCATGCCAGGACGACGGGCGCGGCAGCTGTGTCCCGACCTCATGTTCGTCAGCGGACATTTCGACCGGTACCAGCGGCTCGGCGACGCAGCCATCGGCGTGCTGGGCGACTTCACCCCGTCGGTCGAACGCATCTCCATCGACGAGGCCTTCGCCGACGTTGCCGGGTGCACGCACCTGTTTGGTTCGCCAGCAGAGATCGCGAACAACGTTCGGGCACGCGTGCGCACCGAGCTTGGCTTGCCGATGTCCATCGGCGTGGCGCGCACCAAGCACCTGGCCAAGATCGCATCGCAGGTCGCCAAGCCCGATGGACTGGTCGTTGTCGATCCAGCCACTGAACTCGAGTTCCTGCACGATCTGCCCGTGGCGCTGATGTGGGGCGTCGGCCCCGCCACCGAGGCCCGGCTCGCCGCGATAGGCGTGTCCACCATCGGCCAGTTGGCAGAGAGTTCACCCCAATCCGTCGAGGGACTGCTTGGGCGTGCGGTCGGCAGCAGATTGACCGCACTCGCGTGGAACCGCGATCCCCGCCAGGTCGAGACGCGTCGGCGTGCGCGATCCGCTGGCGCACAGTCGGCGCTCGGACGCCAGCCGGCGGTCGAGCGCGTCTTCAAGCCGACGCTCCATCATCTCGCCGACCGCATCGGCGCCCGGCTCCGCGCGAGGTCCCTCGCCGGCCGGACGATCACGGTGCGCGTGCGCTTCGCCGACTTTCGCTCGGTGACACGCTCGCTCACGCTGCCGGCCTCGATCTCTGCCACGAGGGCTCTCGCCGAGAATGCCGAGGACCTGGTGCGCGTCGCTCTTGCCGACCACCCTGACGAGAAGACGATCTCGCTGTTGGCGATCTCGGTGTCACATCTCGAAGCACAGTCGATCGTGCAACTGGAACTGCCGATTGCGCGTCCAGATGAGGGACGCCGCCCTGGCACACGAAAGGGCGCGACGCGGTCGCGCGCAGATCAGGCGATCGACGCGATCCGCACACGCTTCGGAGAGCAGGCGGTCGACTACGGGTCAGCGTTACACAGCGTGCGCTCGGTTCCCGACGAGTTCCGGCGCCTTGCTGAAAAGGAGCTCTGACGCAAGAACGTCAGTTCAGAGCGAGAGCCGCACACGGTAAACCTGCAGGAGGACTCATGACCAGCACGAACGAATCTCAGGCAACGACGTTCATCTCCACCGATGCATTGCTCGAGCACTGGCAGGGCCACCGCCGACTCACGCGGCGGGTCATCGAGTTGTTTCCAGACGACCAGTTGTTCTCGTTCTCGATCGGCGGGATGAGGACGTTCGGCGAGCTCGCCAACGAGATGCTGAGCATGGCCGGACCGATGGCCCACGGATTGGCCACGCTCGACTGGGGCGGCTATGCGCCGCCGAAGGCCACGTCGAAAGCCGACATTCTTCGGCTGTGGGACGAGGGCACGACGAAGATCAGCGAGTTCTGGTCGCAGATTCCGATCGAGCGGTTCCAGGAGACCCTGACGTCGTTTGGTCAGTACACCGGCTTCGGCTACTGGCAGATCCTCTACATCGTGGACAACGAGGTTCATCACCGCGGGCAGGGCTACGTCTACCTCCGCGCGCTGGGCGTCGAGCCGCCGCCGTTCTGGGAACGCTGAACCGCGACGCTGACCGGGACCGAGGTCGCGGGCCTACTGCTCGTCGCCGATGATGTGGACGACGACCGACCGGATATGCGGCGCTCGTCGGTGCTCCCACACGTAGATGCCCTGCCACGTGCCGAGGCACAACCGCCCGTCAGCCACCGGCAGACTCAGGTTCACCGTGGTGAGCGCCGTCCTCACATGCGCCGGCATGTCATCGTCGCCCTCCGCGGTGTGGACGAAGAGCGCGTCGCCGTCCGGCACGAGGCGTGCGAAGAACCGCTCGAAGTCGCGACGCACGTCGGGGTCGGCGTTCTCCTGGATCAGCAGGGAGGCGGAGGTGTGCTGCAGGTGGAGCGTGCAGAGGCCCGTCTGCACGCCTGCCTGCGTAACGTGCCCCTGGACGTCGCGCGTGATCTCGTAGAACCCACGCCCTTTCGTCGCAACCGTCAGCGTGTCGAGCGCCTGTCGCATCATCTCGCCGGGTGTCAGCGCGGTCACCCGCTCTACTTGCCCGTCTTCGCCGCCAGGAAGCCGTTCACGTCCAGCCAGTGGATGAACGCCTCGAACCAGCGATTGCTCGTGCGGTTCGGGTTGCCGAGACCAAAGCCGTGGCCGCCGTTCTGATAGAGGTGGAACTCGACCGGCCTGCCCGCGTCGAACCAGGATTTGACGACCCCGAACTGGCCCCGAAAGAGAAAGTCATCGGTGGCGATGGCCGTGAACATCGGCGGCGCATCCTTCGGCACTTCGACCGCGCCCATGCCGCCATAGATCGGACCGATGAACGCGAGCTTCATCGTCTTGGAATTGAGCGTGCTGTGCATCGTGAGGCCGGCGCCGGCCGAAAAGCCGATCATGCCGATGCGCGTGGTGTCGACGCCCCATTCCTTGGCGCGCCCGACGATCAGCGCATACGCGGCTTCGGCATCCTGGAGCTGGTTCGACAAGTCCCAGCGAGGCTGCTGTGGCCTGGGCGCTCCGTCAGCCGCGCCGGACGAAGCAGCGGCCGCCGCAAAGGTGCGCTCCATCGACTTCTTGAATCCGTCGAGCGACTCCGGGGTCGGCTGGAGTCGGTACTTGAGGACGAACGCGGTAATGCCCTTCGCGTTGAGCGCCTCCGCAACCTCCCAACCCTCGTTGCCCATCGACAGCCAGCGGAAGCCGCCGCCGGGCGCCACGATCACGGCAGCGCCGTTCGCCTTGCCCGGTTCCGGCAGGAAGGGCGTCAACGTCGCCGTGGAGACGTTGCGCGCCATCGGATCGCCCCACTGACGGAACCAGCTTTCCTGTGCGGTCTGTCCCGCGACACCACCGGTGCCGAGAGCAATGGCCTTGGGCTCGACGGGTGCGGCGAGTGGGTAGATCGTGCCGTCCTGCGCACTGGCAGGCGAGCCGAGCGCGAGCAGACCGGCGAGCACGGAGGTGCGGGTCAGGTTCGGAAGCCGATGCATCGTCATGGTGTCCTCGAGAGCGGCAGGTGCAGTCTACCGAAGTCCCGCAGTCCGCGTGTCACCAGAGCGATGTGCTCCTCAAAGGACGTCTTCGACTACTCCCTCGTACGGTTACGAACTCCGAAGGGCGCGACGGTGACTGCTTCCGCGACACCAGCGGAAAAGCAGCGGGTCAGCGTTCGGGGCAACCGCCACAGCTGCACGCGTCGGGATGGCGCGCAGTGTAGGCGGCGATACCGCCCCGGCGATCCAGATCGATCCGGCAGCACGCCTCGAGGACCGCACGAAGCTCCCGTCGGCCGCGCTGCACACGGCTCTTCATGCCCGACAGGGACAGGCCGACTCGTCGAGCGGCCTCGTGCTGCGTCGCTCCCTCGAGATCGACCAGGCGAATCGCCTCCTGAGAGGCAGACGACAATCGGGCGAGCATTGGCGCCAGGCAGGCGGCCAGCTCGCGCAGCGCGGCCCCATCGTCGTCATCCATGGAGGCCGGTGCGGACGGAGCGTCAGCGGCCTCGAGGTCCACAGCATTCCCAGCCGCGTGTTCGCGCCGGCTGCCCGCCGACCGGTAGTAGTCGATGATGACGTTGCGCGCGGTGCGATAGACCCACGCGTGCAGGCGTCCCGCGTCGCGCAGCGTATCCAGGCCCTTGACGATCTGGAGCAGCACGCGCTGCACCAGATCGTCGACGTCGGCCTGGTTCTGCACCCGTCGGGCGACGAACGCCCGCAGGTTGCCGTGCAATTCCTGCCACGGCAGATCGGAAGCGAGCATCGTATTCATGATGCTACTGCTTCGGCGCCGTGTTCGGCTGACATCCGCAGGTGGTCGGCTGGGACGATGGCCCACAGCAGGCAGCTTTGGACTTCGGCTGGCAGCACGCGCTGAGAAGCGTGCTCTCACAGCAGGCCTCGGCAGGGATCGGGCCGGGGCTCGGCGTTGAGGATGTGGCGGCCATGTCTATCTCCTTTTGCAACGGACGCGCGCAGACATCACGCTGGCTTGACGGCTTCGATCAGGGCGGAGGTCACGACACGATCGCCGCCGGTGCCAGGGTTCCAGTCCTCGACGAGTTCCCGGCTCTGCGCCTGTACGGTGACGCGCACCTGCTGGAACCCAGCGTCGGCGATCATCCGCTCGAGCTCCGCCACGGGTGCCGCGCCCGCGATACAGCCCGTGTACGCAGCGGGGTCGTTCGCCATGGCAGCCGGAAGATCACCCACAGCCACCATGTCGGCGATGGCGAGCCGGCCGCCAGGGGCGAGCACACGGTAGGCCTCGCGGAACACGGCGGGCTTGTCGGGCGCCAGGTTGATGACGCAGTTGGACATGATCACGTCGACCGCCGCGTCGTCCACCGGCAGGCGCTCGATGTCGCCGAGGCGGAAATCGACGTAATCCATCCCGACCTTCGCGGCGTTGCCACGGGCGAGGGCGATCATTTCCGGCGTCATGTCGACGCCGATGACCCGGCCGGCGGGGCCCACCTGGCGCGCAGCCAGGAACGCGTCGAATCCTCCGCCACTTCCCAGGTCGAGCACCCGCTCGCGGGGTTTGAGAGCCGCGATGGCCTGCGGGTTCCCGCAGCCGAGCCCGAGGTCGGCGCCGTCGGGCACGGCGGTCACGTCGGCATCCGAGTAGCCCAAGCGCGTCGATGACGTTCCGGTGGGGCCGCAGCAACTCGTCGCCGCGCCGCCACCACAACACCCGCCCTGCTGCTTCTGGGTTGCGACGGCGCCGTACGCCTCGCGAACCGTCGCCCGAATCCGATCTGCCGTTGATGTCTGCATCGTCCCTCTCCTGTAGAACCGTTGTTGCTTCTACAGACGGGGACGTGTCGGGAAGGACGCAGGCAACATGTACGGGCCGTCAGTGCCGTTGGTCGCTCCTCCTCATCGAGCTTCAACCTCGAATGAGTCGTGTCAGAATCCAGGCCTGACGTTCTCTGGGCGAACCCGTACTGTCACAGCGCGGCCTTCGCCGTTGTCCAAGGCCATATAGGCCATGACGTATCCGAATCCGCTCGCCGAGACGGCGCCCACCGACGCGGAGGACCTGGACCTCGTTCGCCTCGTGCAGTCGGGGAGCACGGCAGCGCTCGAACTGCTCATCGGCCGGCACCAGCGCTGGATCTACAACATCGCAGTCCGAATGGTGTTCCATCCGCAGGATGCCGAGGACGCGACGCAGGAGATTCTTCTCAAGCTCATCACCAAACTCTCGACGTTTCGCGGGGAGAGCCAGTTCCGGACCTGGCTCTACCGCCTTGCGGTCAACCACCTGCTGAATACGCGACGCAGCCGCGTCGAGACGAAGACGGTGAGCTTCGAGGACTACGGCCGCGAACTGGACCGCACGCCGGAGGCCGACCTGGTCGCGCCGGATTCGGAGCAACCCGACGCGCAACTGCTGGTCGAAGAGGCGAAGATCGGCTGCACGTCCGCCATGCTCCTCTGCCTGGACCGCGAGCAACGGCTTGTGTACGTGCTGGGCGAGATCTTCGGCGTCACCGATCGTGTCGGAGCCGAGCTGCTCGACATCTCCCGCGACAATTTCCGTCAGAAGCTGGCTCGTGCGCGGCGCGACCTGTGCAACTTCATGCAGGGCAAATGCGGACTGGTCAACACGTCGAATCCCTGCCGCTGCGCCAGGAAAACGCAGGGATTCGTCCAGTTGGGCTACATCGACCCGCAGAAGCTCCTTTTCGCGCGCCAGCGCGTCATCGAGGTGCGTGAGGTGGCGGAGAGTCGGTCCGAGAAACTCGATGCCCTGTATGCCAACTACGCCGAGCTCCATCGACACCACCCCTTCCACCAATCGCCAGACTTCGCTTCTTCACTGCGCCTCCTCCTCGAGCGCTCCAAGGCTCGATCCGTTTTCGACTCCTGAGTGGCCAACATGACGCGCAAGACCTTCATTCAGACGACGTTCACCATGGTCGGCGGCCTCTTCGTCACGAGCGCAGTCGACGCTCGGCCTCTCTCTCGGCAGGAGAGCCGCCGCGCGCCTCTCAGCATTCGGCAGATCCGCAATGCGACCCTGGTGATCGAGTACGCCGGGAAGAGGCTGCTCATCGACCCCATGCTGTCGCCGAAGGGCACGTATCCGCCCTTCCCGAACTCGCTGCGACAGGACGAGCGAAACCCTTTGGTGGAGCTTCCGGTTCCGGCAGTCGAACTGGTCGAAGGAATCGATGCCGTGTTCCTGAGCCACCTGCATCTGGATCACTACGACGACGCCGCAAAGACACTCTTGCCAAAGGGCATCAAGGTCTTCGTGCAGAACGAGGCGGACAAGGCCAGGATCGCCGAGGCGAAGTTCACCGACGTCGAGGTGCTGACTGGCAGCACGCGGTTCGAGGGAATCACGCTGGCCAGGACCCGGGCGCAGCACGGACGCGGCGAGATCCTCGCACGCTCTGGTCAGGTGTGCGGAGTCGTGCTCAAGCACCCGGCAGAGAAGACCGTGTATGTCGCGGCGGACACCGTTTGGTTCGACGGTGTTCGAGAGGCCATCGATACCCATGCTCCGGATATCATCGTCGTCAACGGCGGGGACAACCAGTTCCTCAACAGCGGCTCGCTGGTCATGGGGAAGGATGACATCCGGGAAGTGCACAAGGCGGCGCCGAAGGCCACGATCATCGTGAGCCACATGGAGGCGGTGAATCACTACACGCTGTCGAGAGCAGATCTGCGGGCCTTCCTGCACGAGAACCGCATGTCGGCAACCGTGAAGGTTCCCAATGACGGAGAGTCGTACGCCTTCTGAAGGTCGCCTGTCGATCTTCCGCCGGACGGAAGTGCGGTGAGCCAGCTACAAGCGAAACGCGTCGATGACAGCCGCCAGAGCGGCTGGCTGCTGCTTCCGGCTTGGGTAGTAGAGGAAGAAGCCGGGAAAAGGCGGAGACCAGTCTTCCAGCACGCGCACCAGCGCCCCACTCGCGAGTTGCTGCGCGATGCGGTCTTCCGCGACCCATCGGCTTCGTGCCGTGGGGACCGCTGGGACAAGGCGTCCTGCCCGGAACCATG
>CBIHOS010000117.1:0-15439 GCA_966211945.1 uncultured bacterium | reverse complement strand
GGCGTCGGCACGAGACGCTTCATGTACGACAGGGCCATCGCGGTCGCGCGATCGATCGCCTCGATGCCGGCGATCCGGTGGTCCTCGATGCACGGCAGGCAGTACTCGGACACGAGATAGCCGTCGTAACCGGCTCGCTGCAGTTCCTCCAGGTACTTCGCGTAATTGACCGGGCCGCCGAACGACGGGCAGGGCCCCTGCGCCACCGTCCCGCCCTCGCGCTCGACGAAGTTCCACGCGCCGTAGTGGGTCAGGCGCACGTGCCGTCCACAGGCGCGCACGGCTTCGACCATGTACTCGTCGCTCTGGCGCTCCTTGAACAGCGGCGCGTCCAGGCACAGCCCGACGTTCGGGCGATCGAGTTCGCGCAGCATCGCCAGCGTGTCCTCGTAGCCAGGACGCAGCACCGGTGCGTGGTTCTGCAGCGCCAGCGTGAGACCGCGCTGCGCGGCGAGGTCGGCCGTCTCCCGCAGACCGTCCAGCGCCCGCTGCCACCGCCGCAGGTCGGCCGGATAGAGGCGCGCGTAGTAGTTGCCGCGGTCGTACGGCGCGTACATCGCCGTGGCGTCCTCGTCGTCGACGATGCCGGGCCAGGCCGCGAAGACCTTGACGAGCGACACGCCGAGATCGACGGCAAGGTCGAGCACGAGGCGCATCATCGCGAGGTTGTTCTCGCGCTCCTCCATGAGGGGACTCGCGAAGTTCGACATGCTCTCGATGGCGCAGAGCTCGATGCCCTCGCTGTCGGCAGCGGCGCGGATGGCCTGCCGATCGGCCCGTGTGAGATCGAGGGGCGACGCGATCGGCCGCTTGGTCTCGATCGACAGGCCGTCGAATCCGAGCTGGCGCGCCTTGCGCACCTGCTCGACCAGGCCGAGGGCCGGGCCGTCGTAGAACAGGCCAGCGTAGGTGACGGTCAACAGGGCGAACTTCACGACAACCTCCAGGCGGGCCATCGACGGCCCGCGGGCGCAGCGTACGCGAGGAAATGCCAAACGGCCTACAGCCTGCAGCCTACAGCCTACGGTGTCCGGCCTACGCCGGCGAACTCGACGATGCCGAAACGCTCGGGATCGTGGAATCCGCGGTCGGCCCGGGTCGGCGACCACGCCGCGTACTCGTCGTCGTCCTGCAGCGCCTGCATCTCCTTGTCGAGTGCCGCCTTGCGATCGGCCGCGGCGCTCCGGGCCTCGTCGCGCATCGCCCGCACCCTGTCGGACTTGGCGACGCCGCCGGGACGCTCGATGCGGTAGAGACCGACACGCCACCGCTGGCCTGCGCTGGGCGCCGCACTCACGCCGGCATCGCCGAGCGACGCCCAGGGAATCGCGATCTCGACGGTCCATCCGGCGCCGTGGCGCTGCACCGCCGTCTTCATGCCGGCAGCGTTCCAGGCCCGCGCGTTCGGACCGGAGCCGCGCGGACGCGCAATCAGCAGATCGACGACGACGTTGTCGGGGTTGACCTCGATCTCGGCGTAGTTGGTGCCATCGCCGTCGGGGTCCAGGAACACCTCGACCACCTCCTCGTTCCAGAGCGCATCGTCACGCTGGTGCGGCCGCGCCCAGGCTGTCGCGTCGGTGCAGGCGAAACTCACGTACAGGTGCTGATCGTCCCACGCCATCGCGGCCTCCGTGGGAAAGGCCGGCGCCCGGTGGACGTCGGTGATGAGCCGCATCGCACCGACGCGGGGCAAGAGCGCCCAGGTCATCTCGTCGAGCCGGCCATCGACGGTGATCGCGTCGACCGTGCGGCCGACCGCATAGGTGGGCACCGCCGGAGCCGAGGCCGGGGTCTGCGCCGATGCCGGCGCCAAGCCAGCCACAGTGACCATGGCTCCGAGAATCAGTAAACGTGCGCGCACGGGTCGCCTCCGGGAAGCTGCACGGCGCTGTGGCAGGGCCGCGTCGCAGTCTAGCGCGAAGCGGGGCCGGCTGCGCTGGCCTGCGGCTCCTGACCGCCGCCACGAGGCCGCTCCCACGACGGGCCGGGCGGGCGCGTATGCTGGTCCCGTGGACGAACCGGCCAGCGGCTACGAGCGGATCGCCGACACGTACCAGCGCGCGAGGAATGCGACCATCGGCCCCGACGTCGTGCGCGAGTGGTCCGGACGCCTGCCGCGCCGGGCGCGCGTCCTCGACGTCGGGTGTGGGCACGGCGTGCCGATCACCGCGACCCTGATCGGCGAAGGCTTCGACGTCCACGGCGTCGACGGCTCGCCCACGCTCGTCGCGGCGTTCCGGCGGCAGTTCCCGGGGGTGCCGATCGAATGCAGCGACGTCGAGACCTGCGTGTCGCTGGACGACCAGTACGACGGTGTGGTCGCCTGGGGACTCCTCTTCCTGCTGCCGCCGGCCGCGCAGCACCGCGTGCTGGCCCGGCTCGCGGCCGCCACCGCCACCGGCGGCCATCTGCTGTTCACCGCACCGCGCCAGATCTGCACCTGGGAGGACGCGCTCACCGGCCGGCTGTCGTGGTCGCTCGGCGCCGAGGCCTATGCCGCCATCCTCCTGTCGCACGACGTCGAGCTCGACGGGACGACCGAGGACAGCGGGGAGAACCACTACTACTTCGGACGTCGGCGCCCGGCCCCCGTCCGATCGGGCGGCGGCCATCGTTGAATCCGGCAGGAGGACTCCGTCGTCCATCGGGGGCCCCGCCTCCGTGATACCACTATGGGCACGGTGACGCGACATGCACGGTGAGTCCCCGATCTCCGAGATCGTCATCAGGTTGACCGACGGGCGCGAACTGCGGTTCGGGCGGCCCTTCACGGTCGGGCGCAGCCCTGACTGCGACGTGCAGGTCGACGACGAGCACGTGAGCCGAAAGCATGTCCGCATCGCGGTGATGGACGGCCAGTGGACGATCACCGATCAGCAGAGCGCCAACGGACTCTTCCTGAACGGCGCACGCGTCGCCGGCGCGCCGATCGACAGCGGCGGCGTCACGCTTCGTCTGGGCGGCCTCGACGGTCCGCCCATCTCGCTGCGGGCCGAACGCGCCGCGTTCGCGACTGTCGTCCGTCCGGCCCAGCCGGCCCGTCCCCAGGGCGGGCCGCCGATCGACCCGCGCGACCCCAACGTGCTCGCGCAGTTCGAGGCACGCTACTTCGGCAAGGGAGCCGACGACGAGGAGCAGGTCGGGCCGCGGACGATGTACATCCGGCAGGCCTACCAGCAGGTGCAGAAGCGCCAGAAGCGGCGATACGGCTCGATGCTGGCCGCGATCGGCGCGGTTGCCCTGCTCGCCGCCGGCTATGCCACCTACCTGCACGTCAAGGCGCAGCAGAACCGCAAGCTGGCCGAGGAGATCTTCTACGCGATCAAGGTGACCGACGTCAGCATCGCGCAGGCCGAGCAGTCGGCCGGCGCTGCGGCCGCCAAGAATCTCGCGCAGGTCTACCAGCAGCGGAAGCAGAGCGAGGCGCAGTACGACAAGCTGCTGCAGTCGCTCGACATCTACGGACGCAAGCTGACCGAGGAGGAGCGCCTCATCCTGCGGGTCACGCGGACCTTCGGCGAATGCGAGCTGGTGGTGCCGCCTGAATACCTCGGCGAGGTCTCGCGCTACATCGCGAGCTGGCGGCGGACGCCGCGCTTCGCCCGCGGCATCAAGAAGGCGCAGGAACGCGGCTACATCAGGAAGATCGTCGAGGAATTCACGGCGCACAACCTGCCGCCGCAGTTCTTCTATCTCGCCCTGCAGGAGAGCGACTTCAACGAACAGGCGGTGGGGCCGCCAACCAACTGGGGTTTCGCCAAGGGGATGTGGCAGTTCATCCCCGACACCGGCAAGCAGTACGGCCTGGTGATCGGGCCGCTGCAGAAGTACCGCGTGCCCGACCCGCAGGACGAGCGTCACGACTGGCAGAAGGCGACCGGCGCCGCAGCGCGCTACATCAAGGCCATCTACGCGACCGACGCCCAGGCCTCGGGGCTGCTGGTCATGGCGTCGTACAACTGGGGTGAGCGCCGCGTCGTGCGCTACATCAACCAGCTGCCGGCCAATCCGCGCGACCGCAACTTCTGGAAGCTGCTCGAGCAGTACCGGAGCCGCGTCCCGGCCGAGACGTACAACTACGTGTTCAGCATCGTGTCGGCGGCCGTCATCGGCGAGAACCCGCGGCTCTTCGGGTTCGACTTCGACAATCCCCTCGAAGCGGCCATCGCGGCGTCCTCGCCCACGACCCAGGCCACGACACAGGCCACGCCTCTCGCTGTCGCGAGCGTACTCCCGTAGCGAGGAACGGCTCGCTACCTGGCGGGTTGGGTAGGTAGGGGCTCGCCGAGCCCCAACTGCAAGGCCGCGTTGGGACAACGGGCCCTACCCGAAAGGCCAATCAGGGTAATGGGGGGACGCGCCGGCGGCGCGTCCCTACCGATCGTTCCTACCTGGTTGCGGTGAAGGCGCAGGGGCAATCGGTGAAGCCGGTGACCGACCCCGTCCAGGTCCGCAAGCTTGCGTCGAGCGTGCCGACGAACGACAGACTGACGGTCGTCCCGGGCACTCCCTGCCGCTGCAGGTCGAAGCCGATGATCGACATCTGCCTCGGGTTGGAGACGGTGCCGAGGCCGGTGCGCGCCAGGACCAGCGCGTCGCCTGGCGTCGCCGTGACCTGCGACTGCTGCTGGTTCAGCACGACGATGGAGCGGAACGCGCCGTTGGCCAGACCGAGCCGGTTGTCGTTGGTCTGCACGACCATCGCCCACGGACCGGTGACCGCGCCGATGCCCACCTCGGCGATGTCCTGAGCCACCTGCCCCTTGCTGTCGGTGACCGTCGCCGTGACGATGAAGCGGCCGGTGTTGGCGTACACGTGCGACGTGATCGCGCCGATGGCGGTGCCGCTGCCGTCGCCGAAGTTCCACGTGTACGTGAACGGCGCCACGCCGCCCACCGGTGGCTCGGTGTACTGGAACTGGAATGCCGTCGCCGCCATCAGGCCGTCGCCCGAGGGCGTGACCAGGAAGTCCGGCGTGCGCAGTTCCGGGACGACGGTGGTCGTCGTCGGCGGCACGATCGTCGTCGGCGTGATCGTCGTGGTCGGCGGCGGTTCGTCGGTCTTGAGCAGGATCAGCGGTCCGGCCACGAGCGGACTGCCGGGGCAGTCGCGCAGGATGTTGCCGCCGGTCCAGCGCATGAACTGGCTGTCGAGCGGGCCGGCGTACTCACGTTCGGCGACGCAGCCGGCGACGTTGGCGGTCAGCGTGCCGGCGAACTGCCCGGTGTCGGGCGTGCCGGTCAGCGTGCCGTTCACCTCGCCGGTGACACCGGTTCCCGTCTTGTACAAGCCGTAGACCGTGAACCGCGGCGTGGTGCCGGTGCCGGCCACGGGCGTGAAGAACAGGCTGATGTCGCCCGGCGTGTTCGGCGGCGCCTCGAAGGCGACGTATCGGCGCGGCGGCAGTACCGACGTGGTGGTCGTGGTGGCACTGACGACCGTCACATTGCCGGGGCCGGTCGGATTCTTCGACTCGCAGCCAACCAGCACGGCGGCGGAGATCACAGCGCCGGACGCAAGCAGCGGGAGCAGTGGACGCATGGACACTCGCCTCAGAAAGACCATTCGAGCCCGGCGACGGGGATGATGCGGTCGTGCAAGCCGGTGTCTCGCAACGTCGCCAGCGCGCTCAGCGACAGGAGGAGATTGCCCTTGATGTTGACCTTGACGCCGGGAGCAAGCACGAGCCGCTGAAGGCCCTTGTCGAGGCCGACCAGCGATTCGACCGAGGTTGCGCCGATCAGGCCGAGCGGGCTCGTGGCATCGACCGTGTCGGTGCGATACCCGATCCGCCCGGCGCCCAGGATGTGGCGGCCGAGCAAGTCGGCGAGGATCGTCACCTTGGGCGTCGCCTCGAGCTCCAGGCCGGCGTTGTACTGGATCTGGTGACGGGCCGTGACCGTTCCCCGCCCGGTGGCGTCGGTGGCCAGGTCGATGCCGTCGCTCCAGAACTCGAACCCGGCGCTGGCGTGCGGACGGAACCGGCCGGTGCCACTCGAATACACCAGCGACCCCATCGTGCGGCTGATGCCGAGGCCGCGGAAGTGCTCGCGGTCCCCCGTCGGCAGGCGCATCGTGCCGACCACGGCGAAACCGCCGGGATCGGGCGGCCCCTGCCCGAACGAGGACAACCGGAACTTGCCGGTCACCGCGATGTCGCCCAGCCCGGTGGCCGTACCGGTGCCGTTGGCCAGCGCGTAGACGTTGCCGCTGCCGTCCTCGGTCCAGGCGATGCCATCGATCTTCACGCGGATCATCGGGACGCTGACCGCGAGGTCGAACCGGTCGGTGACGCCGACAGATCCGGACAACGTCAGCGTCTCCGAGTTGATGACCAGGCTGGCGAGCCCGCGACGGGTCGCCGCAGCGGTCGGGCCGGTCGCGGTGAAGAGCGGCAGGCGGTCGAGCGACAGGTCGCCGATCCGTTCGTACGACGTGGCGCTGACGCTCGCGTACGCGGCGACCTTGCCTTCGCCGGACGTGAGCGCGCGGTGACCGAAGCTCGGACCGAAGCTTGTCGACTGCCGCACGCGCAGGCCGGTCGTCGGATCGACCTTGTAGACGAACCCCGGCGAGGCGGTCGGCAGCCACGACGTCGACACGTCCAGCGCGGTGGCCAGCGCAA
The DNA here is from genome assembly GCA_966211945.1 of uncultured bacterium. Lineage (GTDB taxonomy): Bacteria > Acidobacteriota > Vicinamibacteria > Vicinamibacterales > Vicinamibacteraceae > Luteitalea. The sequence continues at coordinate 8,810 of CBIHOS010000117.1, read as the reverse complement.
TCGCTTCACCGATCGGCGCGGCGCCGCCCGAACGACTCAACGTGAGCAGCGTTTGCGAGAGCGTCAACCCCTCGGTGGCCGGTGTCGTGGGCGTCGTGGGCGTCGTGGGCGTGGTCGGCGTGGTCTGCGCGAACGCCGGCGCGCCTGCGGCCAGCAGGCAGGCCGCGACCACTGCGGTCAGTACGCTCGAGCTGCCTCGACGCCACCCGGGGACGACGCACCCGGCCATGGACACACCGCGGCGAGGCGTGAGCGACGAGCGGCTGTGATGGTGCATGGAGATGGGCGGATTGTATGGCATCGGTGCACTCGTAAGTCAATGACTTTTCGCGACATCGTCGCGTCGTCCGGCCGTCGCCGTCGACGGCGGCACGGGGTCGGCCGGCGTCTCGGGAGGCGCCAGTCGATAGAACGCAAATCGCTGGTCGCGCTCCTGGTACGAGCCGACCATTTCCACCGGCGCCGCCGCGAGCGCCCGCCGGCAATATTCCTGCTGCACCCGGTCCGGCGCATTGCACCAGTAGTTCCAGTGCACGTACACGGCGCCCGGATGCCGCAGCCGCAGGTAGGTCAGATAGAGCGGGTTGGTCGTCACCAGCGACATCTGCCCGGCGTTGATCCCCCACACGTGGAACATCGACGGATTCTGCGTGAGCACGTAGGCGTGCGGCGGCAGCTGCCGCGCGAACGCCTCGGCGTAGCGCACGTCGGCGCGCGCCGCCCACGCTTCCTCCGTGGTTGCCCGCATCACCGGCGCATACCACGACGTCTGCACCAGCATGCCGATCGCGACGAGCGCAGTCGCCTGCCCGGCGGACGTCCAGCCCGCCACCCAGCGCGCGAGGCCGGCCGCCCCGACCCCACCCAGCACGGCGATGGGCGGCGACGTCAGCACCGAGTACCGCACGTCGGCGCCGTAGTCGTAGCTGCCGGCGTAGAACAGCAGGCCGATCCCAAAGAACGCCGCGAAGTAGATCAGCGGCGTGACGACTGCGCGCCACTGCACCTGCCACTGGGCTCGCCACCGGCCCCAGGATGCCAGGCCCCACAACGCCAGCCCCGTGTAGATCACCGGAAACCGGCCGTCACCCAGGTAGAACGGGCCGTTCACCTTCAGGTTCGGCCACACGTACGCCCACGCGAGGCGCGGCCCGCTCGTCCCCCATCCTTCGTTCCGCACGGCGAACAGGTGCGCCACGTGCACGCCGAGCAGCACCGTCACGAGCAGGAGCACCCACCCGAGGTGCCGCCGGTCCGCTCCCTCAGTGTGTCGGTCCCAGGCCAGCACGGCGATAGGGCCGACGATGAGCAGCGACTCCGGCCGGAACTGCACCGCATATGCCAGCAGAACGCCGGCGGCCGCCAGAGCGAACCGGTGAGGGCGCCGGGCGGCGTGGGCGGCGGCCACCACCGCGATCACGCAGGCGAGCGAGGCGGTCGGCTCCACCGCCGCCGTTGCCGACCACAACACCTGCTGCGGCACGGTCGCCGCGATCAGCGCGCCGAACCCGGCGGCCGTGCGGTCGCGGAAGGCCAGCAGGATCCACGCATACACGCCCCAGGCCGTGGCGACGATGGCCGCGGCGTTGATCGCGAACGGCACCCAGACCCGCACGCCGACGATCCGGTACGCCACGCTGAGCAGGTGCGGATAGGCGTAGGGCTGCTTGTTGTACTCGCCCCGCAGGCAGGTCAGGCGGCCGTAGTCCACGTGGCCGTCGTTGCACATCTGCGCCTGCTTCAGGTCGCTGAGGTTCTGGCCGATGCCCTGGTAGATCTGCTCGTCGTAGAAGATGCGGTGCGTGCGCGGCGCGACGCCCAGCGTGAGCACCAGGGCCAGGCCGCCAACCGCCGCCAGCACGCCGAGGTCGCGCCGATCCAGTTGACGCACCACGTCTCTCGCGATGGCGACGATGCAGACGGCGGCGAGCAGCGCGCCCACCTCGAGCGACCAGAACTGCGCGGCGCCGAGGTGCCGACGCAGCGTCTCCGCCGGCGTGAGCGCGATCCAGCTGACCAGCGCCGCGAGCACCGTCAGCCAGGCGGCGATCAGGGCGGGCCAACCGGCGATCGATCGACGCAGCCGTCCCGGGGTCGGCGCCGTCACGGCGTGGCGCCCGCCGTCTGGCGGACCGGCACCGTCCGCGCGGTGTCGGCCGTCTCGATGCAGTACGGACCGATCGCGATCGCATCGGCGCCCGACCGCAGGAACACGTCGACGGCCTGCGCCGGCGTGCAGACGAGCGGCTCCCCGTGGATGTTCATGCTGGTGTTGAGCACGGCGGCCACGCCCCAGCGCTGCCGGGCCTCCCGCAGCAACTGCGCGAACGCCGTGTCGTCGCCGTCGGGCACGAGCTGTGGACGACAGGTCCCGTCGATGCTCGTCACGCCGGCCATCCGCTCCCGGAACGCCGGTCCGACCTGATAGGCCATCGTCATCGCCCGGTTGCGCCCGCCGGTCCAGTCCTCGAGCACCCGCGCCGCCTCGCCTTCGAGCAGGCTGGGACAGAACGGCTGGTACCAGACCCGCCGCTTCAGCACGAGATTGAGCCGATCGCGCAGCGCCTGCCGATCGGGCCGGGCCAGGACGCTGCGATGGCCGAGTGCCCGCGGACCGTACTCCATGCCGCCCTGGAACCACAGGACGATGCGATCGGCGGCGAGCAGATCGGCGACCCGGCTGGCAAGGTGCGGCGCCCGCTGCGGCACCAGGCCGGCGGCGCGCACCGCCGCGTCGATCGTCGCGTCGTCGAAGGCGGGGCCGAGATCCAGGTGCCCCAGGTCGATGTGGAGCGGATCACCGCGCCGCGCGACGGAGGTCACCGCCGCGCCGAGCGGCAGACCGCCGTCGCCCATGTGCGGGAACACGTACACGTCGTCGACGTCGGGCAGCAGCCGGATCTGGCGCGTCGCCTTGACGTTCGACACGACGCCGCCGGCCAGCGCGATGCGCGACTCGCCGGTGAGCCGCATCGCGTCGCGGGCCAGGCCGACGCACACGCGCTCGACGGCGCGCTGCGCGAGAAAGGCGAACTGCTCGTTGGCGTAGCGCCACTGCAGGCGGGCCAGCGTCCGCCTCAGCGCGTGGCCGGGGCGCGCCGTCCGGATGACGCCGTCGTGCACGTCGATCAACGACAGCAGCGGGTTGCGGTCGTCGTCGATCGGCGCCGCATAGTCGGCCAGCGCCATCACCTTGCCCTCGTCCTCGAGCTCGCGCATGTTGAGCAGGCTGGTCACGTGCTCGAAGAAGACGCCGAGCGACGCGCGCGCGGGCGAGGCCGCGACGCGCGTGAGGCGGCCGTCGCGGAACGTCGAGATCGTGCTGGAGACACCATCGCCGAGACCGTCGATGGTGATCACCGCACAGCGGTCGAAGCCTGACGCCCAGGCTGCGCCGGCGGCGTGCGCGTCGTGGTGGTCGACGAGGTCGAGCGTGGCGTGCGAGAGCTGGTGCCGCGCGAGGACGCGCGACAGCGCGGCGCGACTGACGGCGCGCGACACCGGGCCCGGCGCCCATTCGGTCATCCGGTACTTGGCGGCGCGCGTCAGCGTCGTCAGCGCCCCGGGCTCGGCGAGGCGGCGCCGGACGCGGTAGTGGCGCTCCTTGCTGCCCGGCCAGAGGCGGCCGAGCGTCTTGGCCGGATCGCTGGTCGACGCCGACACGAGCGCGACGTCGTGCGCCCGCAGCCCGGCGGCGGCGAGGCACGCCGCGATCGACTGCGCGGGAAACTGCACCTCGAGCTTGCGGCGCGTGAAGCGCTCCTCGTTCATCGCCGCACGCACGTGTCCGTCGACGAGGAGCACGGCGCCGGCATCGTGGCCGTCCCACACGCCGAGCACGTTCACCCGGACCTCCGTCGATGGCACCGCATCAGAAGAACAGATACCTGGCGAGCGAGTAGCCGTAGCGCGGCGCCGAGCGCCACACGCGGATGTGCGACGTGCCGTGCAGCCGCGGGTGCTCGTGGCTGGGGACTTCCGCCATCCGGTATCCGCGGCGCATCGTCTTGATGATCATCTCCTGCTCGATCGTCGTGCAGTCCTCGCGCAGATCGAGATCGCGCAGCACCGCTGTCCGCACGGCGCGGAAGCCATTCTGCGAATCACTCAAGCGGCAGCCGAACCGCCAGTTGATGCAGGCGGTGATGAAGGAACTGCCCGCCAGCCGCAGGAACTCGTCGAAACCGCCGTGCAGTTCGCTCGATCCGCCGCGCAGCCGCGAGGCCGTCACGTGGTCCGCGTCGCCGGCGACGATCGGCCCGACGAGCATCGGAATGTCTTCCGGATCGTGCGACCCATCGGCGTCGAGGAAGACGGTGATCGGCGTGCGGATGTGGGGAATCGCGCGACGCAGCGCTTCGCCCTTGCCGCGGCCGCCATCCATCAGCACCTCGGCCCCGTGGCTCCTGGCGACGTCCGCGGTGCCGTCGGTCGAGGCGCCGACCACGCACAGGATCGTGTCGGCGCAGCGGCGGGCCCGCTGGATGACGCCGCCGAGGCTCGGCGCTTCCTGCTTGGCGGCGATGACCACGCACACGTCGGCGGTCACGTGGCCGGCGACCGCCCGATCGAGGTGAGCCCTGACGACGGCGTCGGTGTAGCAGGTGACGTTCACCGCGCGCGCTCCGTGACCGGCGGCGCGTCCGGCACGACCGGATCGGCGTGCCGCGGCCGGAGCCGGCCGGCCAGCACGTTGCCGAGGATGCTCTGATACGCCTCGCACGCCGTCCAGCACTGCGGGCACTGCCCGGCCCAGATCTCGCGCTGCACCGTCACGGCCTCGGCCCCCGCCCAGATCGGCGCGAGCCGCATGCCGGTGTCGCGCAGCCGGCCCACCGGCCTCGCATAGGTGATGCACGGATAGACGACGCCCCACGGATCGATGAAGCAGCTGCTGCGCAGCGCGTGACAGGGCATCGGCGTGCGCCCCGTCTCGAGGAACGTGTCGAGATACCGCAGGTAGACGTGCTCGAGCACCTGCTCGGGCGAACGCGGCAGCCCGCGTCGATCGCGATACACCCGCAGTTCGGCCCGCACGGCACCGGCGTCCGCGCGCACGCCGTCGAGCCCGGCGTTGTCGTAGTAGTGGCCCGAGACCTGCGCGACGTTCAGGTGCACGTCGTCGATCGTCAGCGACGGCACCTCGCGGGCCAGCGCGTCGAACGTCTCGGCGAAGCGCCCGACGTTGTACGACGACATCGTCATGCCGAACACCGCCGTCACGCCCTCGATCGCGCGGAGCTGGCGGAACGTCTCGACCTGGCGCACGAAGCCGCCCGTGATGCCGCGCACCGCGTCGTTGAGGGCCTGGTCGCCGTCGACGCTCACGGTCACGATCAGGCGGGACGGGCCGCGCCCGGCAATCCGCCGCACGGCGCCGACGATCCGATCGGTCAGGAACCCGTTGGTGGGAAAGTGCAGCAGCGCCAGCCGCTGCCAGCCGTCGACCATCGCCTCGAGGAGCGTCTCGATGTCGGGGCGCAGGAAGATCTCACCGCCGGTGAGGTCGGCCCACGTGATGTCGGGGTTCTCACGGACCAGCGCCAGCACTTCGGCGGTGGTCAGCTCGTCGGTCGGCTTGCGCTGCCAGATGTTGCACGTCTTGCAGCGGTACTGGCACCAGTAGGTCAGGCACAGGTTGACCTTGAGCGGCGCCGCCGGCCGGGTGACCGTCGCGCCGAGCACCGCCGCGCCCAGCCGTGCCGAGCGACGCCAGCCGTCGGCCACGGTGGCCAGCGACCGCCGCGGCGAACGGCTCACGACGCCAGCCTCCGCCGGACACGACCTACTTCGGCCGGTTGTCCAACGTCTCGATGATCCAATTCGCGCTCTCGCCGATCCGCTTCAGCGTGAAGGTGGCCTGCCACTCGACCGGCTTCTGCTTCTTGCCGGCCTTCGGCGTGTTCTCGGTCTTGACGCCGACGACGACGGTGGCGCGTCCGACCGCCGTATCGATGTCGTCGGGCTGGACGGCCGGGTCGCCTTCGAAGTCGTACTTGACCGACTTCACGTTGCTGAACTCGAACTGGTGCCGCGCCACCTGCAGGCTCGGGTGGAGCCGGCGCATGGCGTCGATGTCCATCCGCAGGTACGCCTGCCGGTAGGCCTGCAGCGTCTTCAGGATCTCGCCCTGCGCGATCTTGACGGCTCGTTCGCGAGCCCCGCCATCGCCGTCCTTGGCTGGCGGCGGCTCGCCGACGGCAGCGCTCGTGTTCGCCGGAGACGACGTCGTGCTGGCGGCCGGCCCCTGCGTGCCGGTCGCCGCCGGCGGCGCGGCGGGGGCGCGGGGATCGCCCGTCGCGGGAGGACGGCTGGCGCTGGTGTCGGCGGCGCGCGGTCTGCCGTTCGCGGCGCGAGGGTCGACGACCTGCGGACGGAGGCCGGCGTTGGACGGCGGATCGCCGAGCGGCGCCGGCGGTCCTGCGACCTTGAACTGCACGAACGTGGCGCTGCAGGTACGCGCCTGGCTCATGACCGTCGTGCCCTGGGGCGCGCAGTCGCCGGTGTAGGCGGCGACGCTGTAGCCCGGGTCGGTGTAGCCCTCGATCTTCACCAGCTGGCCGTCCGGCACGTTGAGCGTGCAGGCGGTGTAGGTCCCGCCGCACTGGTGCCCGGCGTCGCTGAGGATGGTGCCGCCGGCAGCCGGCGTGATGGTCAAGGGCCAGGTCCGGCCCGCCGTCTCGTTGCCCTGCTCGAACGCGGCGCCGCAGCTGCGCGGTCCGCCCATCAGGACACGCCCGACCGGCGCGCAGTCCCCGGAGAAGCCGGCGAAGCGGAAGCCCTCGTCCGGCGTGGCGGTCAGTTCGACCACGTCGCCCGCGTCGACCGAGATGACGCAGGAGGCCCCGTCGGTCCCGCAGGCGATGCCCGAGCCGCGCAGGGTCCCGCCGGTGGGCTTGACGACGGTCAGCGTGTGGCCGCCGCCACCGGTGATCAGGTACGCCGCAACGGCGGCAATACCGAGGAGCACCAGCAGGCCGGCCGCCATCATGAACGGTCGGAGCGTTTCCGACGTTCTCTTGTTAGAGGCACCAGCCGGAGGGACGGTGGGTTTCATGGCCATGGGCTGGCTGGACGCGCGCCCGAGGCCACGTCTGGCGCGTCGTCGATGGTGGGCGCGCAGGCGTCGGTACGCATGGGGCGCGAAGGTCAGCGGGATGGTACCACGCAGCAGAGAAGTGGCGTGATTCCATTGAATCGGCTCAGTGCTTTCGCGTATCGTAGGCCCCTCGCCCAGAGGTCGTCCGGCGGACGTTCGACCAAGTCAAGGAGCGCCGCTCGATGCTGCAACCGGGGTCGCAGATTGGACGCTACGAGATACAGCGCAAGCTGGCCCGAGGAGGGATGGGGACGGTCTACGTCGCCCACGACCCGGTCCTCGGCCGGATGGTCGCCCTCAAGGTCTTCCTCGGCGATCTCGACGTGCCGGATGCGGCCGAGCGTTTCGCCCGCGAAGCCCGCGCCGCCGCCGCCCTGAACCACGCCAACATCGTCACGATCTTCGACTTCGGCGAGGTGGACTCGCAGCCCTACATCGTCATGGAGTACATCCAGGGCGAGACGCTGGCCGAGTTCATCACCCGGAAGACCGCGGTGCCGCTCGTCGAGAAGATCCGGTGGCTGGAAGAACTGTGCGCCGGTGTCGCCTCGGCCCACAAGATGGACGTCGTCCATCGCGACATCAAGCCGAGCAACCTGATCATCGACCGGGGCGGCCGCCTCAAGATTCTCGACTTCGGCATCGCCAAGCTGCTCGGATCGATCGGATCGAGCGTGACCGCCGTCATCGGCACGCCCGGCTACATGGCGCCCGAACAACTGCTCGGGCAGCCGGTGGACGGGCGCACCGACCTGTTCTCCATCGGCATCGTCGCGTTCGAGCTGCTGACCTACCGCGAGGCGTTCGCCGGCGACACGTTCACGGCGATCACCCACCGGATCATCAACGAGGACGTGCGGCACCTGTCGGAGCTGCTGCCGGAGGCGCCGCCGGACCTCTGCGACGTCGTCGCGCGGAGCGTCCAGAAGGACCCGGCCCTCCGCTACCAGGACGCCGACTCGCTGCGCATCCAGCTGGGTCGCGTCCGCCGCCAGCTGGAGTCACACCAGGACTACGACGGCGCCGACGCGCCGACCATCGTCAGTCCGATCACCCTGCCGGTCCGCAGGGCCTCCACCGGTTCGTCGGAGAAGCCGGCGTTTGCGAGCATCCGCACGGCGGAACTGACGCCGCCGCCCAATCCGACGACGCAGCGCGAGGCCCAGGCCCGCGCCCGCGCCAGCCAGACCGCGGCGACGCTGCAGCGCGGTGAGGCTGCCCTGCTCGAGGGCCGCCTGGACGCCGCGCGCGAGGCCTGCCAGCAGGTCAGGGCACTCGAGCCAGGGCATGCGAGCGTCGCCGATCTCGAACATCGCATCCAGACCACGCACGCACGACTCGAAGCCGCGCACCTGATCGACGACGCGCGGTCCGAGCTCGCCCGCGGCGCGCTCACCAGGTGCAGGACGCTGCTGGATCAGGCGCACGAGCTCGATCCGCAGGCCCGCGATCCGCAGCTCGAACGCGACCTGCGGATGGCGCGGGCCGAACAGGAACGACTGCGGCACCGGGCCGAGGCCGTGGCACGGACCCTGGCCTCGGCGCGCGAGGCGCTCGACGGCGGCGACGATGAAGCGGCGCTGGCGTGGGCCCGTGAGGCACTGGCGCTCGCGCCGGACTCCGAAGAAGCGCGCGGGCTGGAGGCCCAGGCGCTCGCCACCCTGCAGGAGATCACCGAGCGCGGTGAGCAGGACCGAGCGGAGCCGCCGCC
>CBIHOS010000116.1:0-15448 GCA_966211945.1 uncultured bacterium | reverse complement strand
GGGACGGCAAAGGATGGTGTCGTCGCCTTCGAGATCGAGACGCCGGACGGCTATCTCATGAAGTTCGTCCTGAAGGAACAGGGAGACGAGCTTTCAGGTACGGCCACACGCGAACGCGATGGACAGCGGGAGCGTGCCACGCTATCGGTGACGCGCGCGAAGTAGGCCGCTCCCGCGGCCGTCTCTCCTGTTCTGCCATCCGGAGATCCGTCGCTCCGGCGTACGCCTCGCACACGTGCGTGGGCCCCCATCCCCACGCGTGCCACTCGCCTGCGCGACGGCTCTCGCACATCGCAACGGATGGCTCCACATGTCGCTCCGCGGCCGCGCCGACACACGGCGACGCTGACACGTCCGACACGTCGGTAGGGGCGGCTCCCCGAGCCGCCCCTGAAACGGCGCCAACCGACCAGGCCGGCGGCAATCTCCGCGGGAGGGCGCCGCTCTCGTCAAAGCGCATCGACCTGTCAATCGACATTGCTGCGCGCGGAACACGTATTCATTGGGGCGAATTCCACTAGATCATCTTGTGGTACGCCGTACACACGAGTAGGATTGGCGCTATGCCGCGCCGTTCGTCCGCCTCGCTCGACGCCGACCTGCTCCAAGGCACGCTGGATCTCCTGATCCTGCAGACGCTGCGGCCAGGGCCGGCCCACGGCCACACCATCGCGCACGTCATCGAGCACCGGTCCGACGCGTTGCTGCAGGTGCAGCACGGATCGCTCTATCCCGCCCTGCACCGCCTCGAGGACCGCGGCTGGGTCGCGTCGTTCTGGGGCACCTCGGAGAACAACCGGAAGGCGCGTTACTACCGCCTGACGCCCGAGGGCAAGCAGCAGCTCGCCGCTCGCACGAGCCGCTGGCAGGAACTTGTCGCCGCCGTGAACCAGGTGCTCGAGCCCACCGAGGAGTCGCGATGAGACTCGCGTTCGCGCCCACGCAGGAGTGTCGGTAGGGCCGGCTCTCCGAGCCCGGACGACATGACCATGGCGTGGCGACGCTTCCTCCGACGGGCATGGTGGGACGACGAGCGCGCTCGTGAACTCGAGTCGTACCTCGAGCTCGAGACCGACGACAACATCGCGCGGGGAATGACGCCCGACGAGGCGCGTGCGGCGGCTCGCCGCAAGCTCGGGAACACCGGCCGGATTCGCGAGGAGATCTACGCCATGAACAGCGTTGCGCTGATCGACTGGCTGCGTCAGGACATCAGGTACGCCGCGCGCGTGTTGCGGCGCAACCCGGGCTTCACCATCGCCGCGGTGCTGACGCTGGCGCTCGGCATCGGCGGCGTCACCGTCATCTACAGCGCCCTGCGCAACATCCTGCTCGATCCGTTCCCGTACGCGCAGTCTGACCGCATGGTGAACGTGCAGATCAGGGACGTGGAGACGGGTCGCTTCCACCACGGCGGCCGTCTCACCGAAGACGAGTTCCTCGATTTCGAGGAGCCGCAGCCCGCCTTCGAATACGTGGTCGCGAGCACGGACTTCAACGAGACCATGCGCCGTGACATCGGGGCGGAGGTCGTCCGCGTCACGTACATGACGCCCAACACCTTCCCGTACCTGGGCGTTGCGCCGCTCCTCGGCCGTGTCTTCACCGACGACGACGCCAGGCCCGATGCGCCGCCAGTGGTCGTGCTCGATCACGGTGCCTGGGTCCGGATGTTCGGTGCCGACCGGTCGATCGTCGGTCAGGTGGTGACCATTGGCGATACGTCACGCACGATCGTCGGCGTGATGCCCGATCGCTTCGCCTGGCAGGCGCCGGACATGTGGGTCCCGTACCGGCTTCGCCGCGGAGTGGTGCGGCCCGAGGGACAGGAGTGGTGGTGGGCGTTCCAGGCCCGCCTCAAACCAGGCGTGACGCTCGAACAAGCGTCGGCGGCGATGACGGCCATCGCCGAGCGCCGTGCGGCGCAGTACCCGGACGATTACCCGAGTCGTTTCCGCGTCGATGTGCTCGACCTCCGCTACAAGGTCGTCGGCCCGTTCGCATTCGTCCTCTACACGCTGCTGGCGGCCGTCTCGCTGCTGCTGCTCATCGCCTGCTGCAACGTCGCCAACATGCTGCTTGCGCGCGCGACGACGCGTGAGCGGGAGATGACGGTTCGCGCGGCGCTCGGCGGTGGGCGGCTGCGGATCATGGCGCACCTGTTGACGGAGGCGGGCCTGCTGGCGCTGATCGGTGCGATCGGCGGGTGTGTCATGGCATGGGCGGGCATCAAAGCCGTCGCGGCAATCCTGCCAAGGGCCGGCGTGGCGTGGGAAGTTCAACTGCGGCTCGTGCCGGAAGCCCTGCTCATGAGCATCGCGCTGGCAATGCTGACGACGCTCGTGGTGGGTATCGTGCCGGCGTGGAACGCGTCGCGCCTGGATCTGGCCGTCGGCATGAAGGAGTCGGGCAAGGGCACCGGCGCGAGCCACAAGCACGGGTGGCTGCGCAGCGGCCTGGTCGTGGCCGAGGTCGCCTTGTCGCTCGTACTGCTCCTCGGCGCGGGCCTGCTGATCCGGAGTTTCGTCGGATTGATCAACGCCGACATGGGCGTCGACCCGTCGCGCCTCGCGTACGTCCAGCCCCGCTTCGAGAAGATCGACGAGCCGGGCCAGGCACAGCGGCAGCAGTACTACGCCGAGGCTGTCAGCCGCGTACGCTCGATCGACGGCGTCGCTGGCGTCGCACTCACGTCGAGCTGGCCGTATGGCGGCCGTGCGTTCGTCGTCAACCGCCCGGGCATGGAGCCGCCCGCCGACGTACGCCTCGTGGCCGGCATCGCCTGCGACGAGCACTACTTCGACGTGGTCGGCCTGTCACCCGTTCGGGGCCGGTCCTTCACGGCTGCAGAAGTCAGCGCCGCGGCACGCGTTGCCGTCGTGAGCCGATCGCTTGCCGATCGCTTCTTCGGTCGCGATGAGGCCCTCGGGCAGTTCCTGGAGATGCCGCAGCTGGCCAAGCCGCCCCTGGCACTCACTGACACGACCTTCCTCATCGTCGGCGTCGTCGAGGATGTGCTCAACGACGGGCCGCAGAGCGTGCCGTACCCCGGGATCTACCTTCCGTCCTCGCTCTCGGCCATCGGGAACCAGCCCTACCAGATCCTGGCGCGCACCGCGGGCGATCCTGCGCCAGTCGCGATCGCGATGGGCCGGGCCGTGGGCGCCCTGGATCCGGACGTTCCTGTGCGAGAGTTCGGCACGGTCGAGGACGAGCTCAAGAGGTCCTGGCATGCGCAACCGCGCTTCAGCCTCGTCATCCTCACCGTGTTCGCGGCCATCGGCCTGCTGCTCGTGGCCATCGGCGTCTATGGCGTGATGGCGTACGCGGTGTCGCGGCGATCGCAGGAGTTCGCGATTCGCATGGCGCTCGGTGCCTCCCAACAGGACGTCCTCCGTGTCGTGTTGACGTCCGGCGCCTGGCTCCTCGGTATCGGCATCGTCGCCGGTCTCGTGGCCAGCCAGCTGACCAACCGCGTGGTGAGCAGCGCCGTGCTGAACACCGATCGGATCGATGTCGCGTCCGGCATCGCCGCCGTCGTCGTGATCGTCGTCGTGGGTGTGGCCGCCTGCCTGATCCCGGCGCGGCGCGCGGCACGGACGAGTCCGATGCAAGCGCTGCGGCAGGACTGAGTAAGGTAGGGCCCGTTGTCCCAAGGCGGCCCAACACCGGCCGGGCGGGGACAGCCGGCCCTACCTGAGGGCTGGCCGTTCTGTCTCTGGCAGAATCACTGTTCATGACCCGCTCGGTTCGTCGCCTGCTGCTCCTCCCCCACGTGTTCGTCCTTGGCCTGGCGCTGCCGGCGGGTGCGCAGTCGGCCGATGCCGCACTCCTCGCCAAGGCGAAGGCGATTCACGAACGCGTCCTCACGCTGGACACGCACGCCGACATCGACCCGCGCAACTTCACGGCGGACCGCAACTACACGCAGAAGCTCGACACGCAGGTCAACCTGCCGAAGATGGTGTCTGGCGGCCTCGATGCGGCGTTCTTCATCGTGTACGTCGGCCAGGGACCGCTGACGCAGGCCGGCTACGACAAGGCGTACGCGGACGCGGTTGCGAAATTCGAGGCCGTGCATCGCCTCACCGAGACGATTGCTCCCGACAGGATTGGACTCGCGCTGACGCCAGCCGAGGCGCGCACGATTGCCGCCTCCGGGCGCAAGGTCGCCTTCATCGGCGTCGAGAACGCCTACTCGCTCGGCACTGATCTCGCGCGCATCGAGGAGTTCTACGATCGCGGCGGGCGCTACATGTCGCTCGCACACAACGGCCACAGCCAGTTCGCCGACTCCAACACCGGCGAACGCGACGGCAAGTGGCTGCACAACGGCCTCAGCGAACTCGGGAAGAAGGCGATCGCGGAGATGAACCGCGTCGGCTTCATGATCGACCTGTCGCACCCGTCCAAGCAGGCCAACCTGCAGACGATCGCGCTGTCGAAGGCGCCGGTCATCGCCTCGCACTCGGCGGCACGGGCGCTGGCCAACCACAGCCGCAACCTGGACGACGAGGAGCTCGCCGCGATCCGCAAGAACGGCGGTGTGGTGCAGGCAGTGGCCTTCGACGGCTACGTGAAGATCAAGCCACCCGATTCGCCGGCACGAGCCAAGGCGGTGGCCGAGGTTCGCGCGACCTTGCCGGCCGGAGGACCTGGGGCCATGAGTGACGAGGCTCGCGCGGCATTCCGCGCGAAGATGGCCGCGATCAACGAGCGCCATCCCGTTGCCCGCGCCACCGTGGCCGACTTCGTGAACCACATCGACTACCTCGTGAAGACGATCGGGATCGATCACGTCGGCATCTCGTCGGACTTCGACGGCGGCGGCGGCCTCGACGGCTGGAGCGGCGCGGACGAGACGTTCAACGTGACGCTCGAACTCGTGAAGCGCGGCTACACGGAGGAGCAGATCGGCAAACTGTGGAGCGGCAACCTGCTGCGCGTGCTGGGCGAGGTCCAACGAGTCGCGGCGGGATTGCAGAACACGGCGCAGAGAGGTAGCACGGCGTTGCGATGAGGTAGGGCCGGCTCAGGCCCCGCCTTCGCCACGAGGAGGACACCATGGACGAGAAGACGTTGTTCGTTGGCTTCTGGACCGGCGAGTCGAGGACGACCCGCACGGTGCTGTCGCGAATTCCCGAGGGCTCGACCTACAAGCCCGATCCGAAGGCGCGGACGGCGCAGGAGATCGCCTGGCACATCACCTGCTCGGAGAAGATGCTGATCGAGGCGCTCGAGCAGGGCAAGGCCGAGTGGGCGCCGCCGCCGACGCCGGCGACGATGGCCGAGGTGCTGGCGGCATACGAGGCACTGAGCGCGACGATGCCGACCAGGTTCGCCGCCCTGCCCGACCAACGCTGGACTGGCACGATGGACTGGTTCGGTACCCAGCGCCCGGCCGCGCCGCTGGCCTGGAGCTTCCTCTTCGACATCGTCCATCACCGCGGCCAGATCACGACGTACCTCCGGCCGATGGGGTCGACGGTGCCGCAGGTGTACGGGCCGACCGCGGACGAGCCTTGAGGCCGCTGGGACTCTGCCTGCATGCGACCGCGCGCCCCACTGCCTGAACTCGTCGAGGAGCATCGCGACGAGCACTGGTGTCGCGACGAGACGCGCCGCATCGGCACCGCCGCCGATGCCGAGCGCTTCGTCGAGCGCGTCGGGTTCGCGGCCTGTCTGTCCGACTCGCGCAAGCCGGGGCCGTCGCTGTACATCGCCGTGTGCGGCCGGCGCGACGCCGTGATGCCGCGCAACGTGCAGCACGATCACGAGGCATCGCTGACCTGGCGGATCAAGGACGAGGTGCTGCGGCGTGGACGCGTCTACTACGGCAAGCTCGGGCGCGGGCGCGCGATGTTCATCGCGCCACGCCTGGTGCCGGCCTTCAACGCCGTCTGGGGCGCCAGGCGCGCCGACGAGACACGCGTGCTCAGCAAGGACGCCCGTGCCGTCCTCCGCGTGCTGCGCACCGAATGGGAGATGGCGACTGCGGACCTGCGGAACGAGTCGGGCATCGTCGACGTCAAGCGCTTCGGGGCAGCGCTCGACGAACTGCAGGCAGCGATGCTCGTGGTGCCCAGCGAGGTGCTGTACGAGCCGCGCTTCACCTACATCTGGACGCTCGCCGTCGGTCGCTTCCCCGACCAGCTGCGCCGCCGCGTCGCGCGGGAGACCGCGCTGCGGGAGATCGCCCGCGCCTTCCTCGAAGGCGCCGGGATGACCGTCCGCGGCGAACTCGCGCGAGTGGCTGCACTGTCGCGCCCCGACGCGGGCAAGGGCAATCGCGCGCTCGTGGCCGCAGGCGTCGCCGCGATGCTCAGCGACGGTGTCTACCGACGCGCCGACCTCGCGACCGACTGACGCGAGGCGATCAGTCTCGGATGCAGCGCACCGCGAACGCCCGCACCTTCTCGCCTTCGAGCTGCCGGTACAGTCCGCGCGACCCCTTGCCGAAGTTGTAGAAGATCGCCGTCCCGGGGCCCCGTTCCGTCGCCGTCCAGTAGAAGCCGTGCGCGTCGCCGCGGGCATACTCTCCCTCGCCGGAACGCCCACCGCCAAGCGCCGCGTCGAAGCCGGACTTGCCGCCAACGAGCAGCGCCTCATAGGCGGCGGGACCCAGCCGACCGTCGTCTCCGGACGCGCCGCCGTACGCCTGCGCCAGCCGGCGCCATTCATCGTCGGTCGGCAGACGCCAGCCGGCGCCCAGCGCGCGGCACGCCTGCGCAGCTGACGCCCACGTGTAGAGGCGCCCATACCGGCGGCAGTTCAGCTCCGCATCGTCATAGCAGTACGACGCGACGCTCTCCACGGCAAGATTCTTCGTCGTCCATGTCCTGCCGTCCGCGAAACGGCTGGACGCCACCTTGACGGTCGAGGGAGCGCGCCGTGTTCGAGCCGCGATGCCGGCGGGTGCGGTCGCGAACCCAACCGTCGCGAACCCAATCAGTGCCGCGGCTGCGACGCACATGCGGCAGCATTTGCTTACAGACGTGGCGCTGACCATCGACTCCCTCCGCCTGGGCGTCCGGACGACGAGCGTCATGCGCGCCCGGCCAGCGCACCCCGGGTTCAGGCGTGTACCTCGGGCGTGCACGTGAGGAACATACAATGTGACTGCCCAGCCTCCAAGGCAAGTGCCCGCCTTCGCCTGCCGCGCCGGCCCGCGACGCGGCAAACGGGATCTTCGGAAGCGACGACACCCATGACTCGACACGATCGACAGTTGCTCGAAGCCGCGCGCCTGGCGTGCGCCGAAGCCGCGGAGCGGGCCTACGAGGACGCGGGCATCCGTGGACTCTGCGGCGATGGACGCTGGGAGTATGCCCTGCAGGCGATTCGCGCCGTCGATCTGGAGGCCGTGCGTGCCTCGGTAGGGACCGACGCATCGACGCGCGCCGACGATTGCTGACAGCCGCGTCCAGCGCGTTCTCGCATGCGTGCTGCCGCCCGGTGGACTGCGGTCGATATCCCTGAGGTTGGATGCCGCCTACAGGATGCGCGCGAGGACGGCCTCGACGACCCTGTCGCACCGCGGGCGCAGGAACCGGAACGTACTCGACGCGGCGGTCTCGGTCCGCCTGGCCAGATCGCGGCGGAGTGTCGCGCGAGCCCGCGACAGCCGGGTCTTCACCGCGGCTTCGGTCACGTCGAGCGCGACGGCCACTTCCTCGGTGCTCATGCCCTCGACTGCGCGCAGGATGAACACTTCGCGTGCCCCATCGGGAAGCCCGTCGATCGCCGACTCCATCAGGGCGCCGAGTTCCCGCGAGAACGCGAGCTTCTCGGGATCCGGGGAGGCCGCCCGGGAGCGAGCCAGGGCAAG
This sequence comes from uncultured bacterium, assembly GCA_966211945.1. Lineage (GTDB taxonomy): Bacteria > Acidobacteriota > Vicinamibacteria > Vicinamibacterales > Vicinamibacteraceae > Luteitalea. The sequence continues at coordinate 7,620 of CBIHOS010000116.1, read as the reverse complement.
GGCAGAGGGGTGCTCGAAGTCCATGGGCATCAACCGGTCGCGTCGACGGACGCGCGCGAGGGCCTCGTGAATGGCAATGCGGGTCAGCCATGTCGAGAAGAGCGACCGGCGGTCGAACTGCCGCAGGTGGCTGTACGCGTTCACGTACGCCTGCTGCATCACGTCCTCGGCCTCGCTCTCGTCCTTGACAATCGCGCGAGCTGCCCGGTACAGGCGCTCGTTGTGGCGGCGCATCAGGACCTCGAACAGGGCCGTCTGCCCAGCCACGACCTTCTCGACGATCTGCTCGTCCGGCAGACTGCCCCACGCCTCGAGTACCGGCGCGCTCACGACATGCATGGTGTCCTTCCGTTCTTCTGCGAGGCGCTTCGGCTCAGGCTCGCCGTCTGCTGAGCCTCTCGCTCACCAATAGAGTGCCCGGGCGCCAAAAGGTGCCAGGGCCCGCCTACGACGAGCGAAGCGAGAAGTAGTGGGCCCACCAGGATTCGAACCTGGGTCCAACCGATTATGAGCCGGCGGCTCTGACCGCTGAGCTATGGGCCCGCAAAGGCAAGGAAGCGATTGTGCCACGCTCGGGACGACGCCTGCCGCGCAAGCGAGGACGTCGCGCATCGCCGGCGTCAGCCCATGCGCGCGTGCCGCTCGACGAGCAGCGCGCGCAGGATCGATCGATGGCAGCGCGCTTCCTGCTCGCAGTAGCAGCCAACGGAGAAGTCGGTCTGGTGCGACAGCGCGGCCAGCAGATCGAGCAGGCGCGACGCATCCGGCGCCTTCATCTCTGCCCGGTACTTCCGCTCGAACGCCTTCCAGCTTCGCCCGTCGTCGGCGGCCTGCGCGACGGCAACCAGGGACACGCTCGGCGCCAGCTGCGGCAGCCAGGTATCGTAGAAATCCCGCGATGCGAACTCGGTCTTCGGCACTCCGCGCGGCGGCCGCCGGACCGTGCCGATACGCAAGCCCTCACCCGCCGAACGCGGCGTCCCCAGCCGGACGATCCTGATGGCCATCGTGCCTCCCGTCGCCAGGTTGGCGACGGGCGGATCGTATCGCGGCGAACCAGCGGTTACTAACAACGGCGTTGAGGACTCACGGGGCCGACACCTGCGCCGGCGCACGAGTGACTTCGACGATGCCGTTCATCGTCCGCCAGTGCCCGGGGAACGTGCAGACGAACGGATAGGAGCCGGGCTGCTTGGGCGCCCTGAAGCGAGCCTGCAACGTCTCGTTCGGCTGGATCAGGCGCATCGAGAACAGCACCTCCGGCGTGTTCGGGATGAAGCTCTTGCCGAACGCGTCCGGCGACGACACCATCGCTTCGGCCGCGAGGCCGACGGTCTCGAGCGCCCCTTCCTTTGTCACCAGCAGGTTGTGCGGCATCTCGTCGCGGTTGACGAACTCGATGACCACCTCCTCGCCCGCCGCCACCGTGAAGCGCGTCAGGTCGAACTTCATCTGGGCGTTCACCGCCTCGATGCGGATGACACGCACGACCAGTTCATCGAGCGATCTCGTGAATGCCTGACGCTCGCGCGCAGGCATCCTCGTGGCCAGTTCGTGGCCGAAGCCCACGGCGTCGAGAAACGCCCTGCCGGTGCGGTCGGCGGGCGGAATCGCGCGCACGTGCTCCAGCACCTGATCGGCCAGGGTCGCGACGGCGTCGGTCGGCAACGCCGTCGGCGACAGACGACGGATCGCGGCCATCGCGCTCTGCCGGTAGGCCGGCTGGCGCATGAACGCAGTGAGGACCGTCGCCGCCTCGGCTTCGTGGGCCTTCAGCTGCGGCAACAGGCTGATGCCGGCAGCGTTCAGCGGCACCGTGAGGTCGCCACCCAGCGCGATGCGCTCTGGCGCGCCCGCCAGCCGCAGTCCGTCCCGCACGAACACGACCTTGCGATTGGCGTCGAGCACCGCCACGTAGTAGCCGTTGCGCGTTTCCGGCGCGGCCGGCCACAGGGCGATCGACTCGATCGGTTTCTCGGCGCCGAGATCCACTTCCCACCACGGATCCTGCCCGGGACTCGTGAAGGCGTGCGTCCCCTGAAGGGGATCGGCGCCCGCGGCCGCCGCCATGTCCACGCCGCCATCGATGGCGCGCGACGCATGGCCGCCCGTCGCGCCGCCGGCGACGACGGTGGACTGCGACGCGGTCCCTTCCGTGGCGACGTTCGTGCCGCCGCTGGTCACCTCCACCTCGGTCACGCTGAGCACCACGCCACGGCCTGGCCGCACGAGCCGCACGTAACGGCCGTTCACGGGAGGAGCCGTCTGCGGCGCCCCACCACCCGAGGACGCGGTCGTCAGGACTGGCATCAGCAGGGTGCGCACACTCTCGAGCGCCGGCCCCGCCGGCAGCCGTGCCGCCCCGCGCAGCAGGTCGATGCGCTGCCTCGGCGTCGTCGCCAGCGCCCAGGCGCGGTCGGCCGCGCCGTCGGCCTGGAGCAGCGCCACGAAGGCCCCTTCCCGCACGCTGTCGGTGCGAGCCTCACGCGCGAGACGTTCGATGCCGGCGCGCTCGGCGGCGAGGGCCGGGGCATCGACGGCGGCGAGCAACTGCATCAATTCGGCCGACACGGTGCCGCTGCCAGGCGCACCGTCGGTACGCTCCACCGCACTGACGATCTCGTGGGCCACGCTCGTGCCGTGCTGCGCCGCCAATGCCTGGAGCGCTTCGCGACGGGCCGCCGGCGCGACGCCCGACCGTGACAGCAGCGCATGGAAGACCGGCGTGCTGCGCTTCACCTGCGCCAGGTCCTCCGGCGAGATGCGGTCCAGCAGGAACGCGAGCCCGGCGGCGTTGCCGGTCGCGAACGTGCCGCCGGTGGTCAGCACCGGCTTCCAGGCGGGCTCCAGCGTCGTCATCGTCGAGTCGAGGACGTACTGGAGGTAGTAGTCCATCGGCTTGCCGAGGACGCGCAGCGCGAGTTCGGCCGACGCCGCGGTGGGGACGAAGCTGAGGGCCCGCACCGCTTCGAGGCGCACCCGCGGCGCCTCGTCGAGCACCGCGGCCTCGAGCAGCGCCATGCCGTCGTCCACGCGATCGAACCAGTGCTGCAGCACGCGCACCGCCGCCGCCCGGGCCCGGAACTCCTTGGCGGCGAGCAGCCGCTTCAGCAGCGGTACGTCGACGTGGTCGTGACTCTCCTGGACCCACAGCGCCTCGAGCAGGTGATGCTCGTAGTCCTTGTCGGACCGATCGAGCGCGGCGATCCACTGTGCGACGGCCGGCACGACCTCCTTCGGGTCGCGGTCGCGCAGCGCCAGCCTGGCGTGATAGCGCGTGCGATCCTCGTAGGCCTTCAGCAGGTCGAGCTGCTGCGCGATCGGCGCGCCGTCGATCGCCGGCGGCTCGAGCAGCGGCCGGCCCTTCGCGGTGATCCGCCACACGCGGCCACGCGTCTTGTCGCGCCGTTCGTCGCGCAGCGAGTACTGCATGTGGCCGATCAGCGGGTTGAACCAGTCGATGACGTACAGCGCGCCGTCGGGCCCGAACTGCATGCCCACCGGGCGGAAGTTCGAATCGGTCGACTGCAGGAGCGGCTCGACCTCGATGCCGACGAATCCCGATCCCTCTTCCACGGTCTTGAACTGCTTGATGCCCTGGAAGCCGATGACGTTGTTGTAGAGGAAGTTCCCCTGCGCCGACTCCGGGAAGTGGCGGCTCGATACGAACTCGCTGCCGCTGGTCGGACGAACGCGCGTCAGCGTCCACTCCTGCATCGACCGCTGCTTCTGCGGATAGTTCACGTGCCCGGAGAACGCCGTGCCCCAGTAGTTGTAGCCATTGGAGGCGTCGGAGACGAAGTTCTGTCCCCAGCGGTCGATCACGTGGCCCCACGGATTCGCGAACGGATAGGACACGAACACGTCGAGCTTCTCGGTGCGCGGCTCGTAGCGCCACACGCCGGCATACGCGAGGCGCCGCGGACCGTAGGGCGTCTCCACCTGCGAGTGCAGGAAGGTGCCTTCCTGGAAGTACAGCGCCCCGTCGGGACCCCAGGTCCAGGCGTGGATCGAGTGATGGCTGTCCTCGGTGCCGAACCCCTGCAGGAGAATCCGCCGCGTGTCGGCCTTGCCGTCGCCGTCGGTGTCCTTGATGAACACGAGATTCGGCTGTTGTGCGAGATAGACGCCGCCGTCGCCGATCGCGAAGCCGGTCGGAATGTAGAGACCGTCGGCGAAGACGCTCGACGTGTCTGCCTTGCCGTCCCGGTTGGTGTCCTCGATGACGATCAGCTTGTCGTCCGGTTTCTGATCGGGCTTGACGTGCGGGTAGGTGGGCGAGGTGAGCACCCACAGGCGACCGCGTCCGTCGAACGTCATCGCCAGCGGCTTGGCGAGATCGGGGAACTCGACTTCCGAGGCGAAGAGAGACACCTCGTAGCCGTCGGCGACCTTCAGCCGTTCGAGCGCCACCTTCGGGTCCTGCGACGCGAGGTCGAGCGCGCCGCCCCTGTTCGGCTCGGGCCGCGGGTCCTGTGCCTGCAGTTGACCGGCGCCGGCGACGCCGACGGCCAGCGCGACAATCACACGTCGCAGCGCGCTCACAGGCCCTCCTCCGGCGACGTGGCCTGCCGGCTCGGCGCCGCCGGCTTCCGTGCGCTTGCGCCACCACCACGCCGGCCGATCCGCCGCGCCTCCTGCGCGATGCGCTTGTCCTGCGCCGCGACCATCGCGTCCAGCTGCTTCATCTCTGGAGGGAAGTTGACCGACCCGAACGGATCGACCCGCCGCCCGACGACGTACTCGGCGTTGAGCGGACGGAAACGAAGGAAGAACAGCCGGTTCTTCTCCTTGACGATGCCCTTGAGCGCCGCGTAGGCCTTGCCGCGCACAGGAACGGCGCCCGTCGCGAGCCCGAGCTTCTCCATCAGGATGTCGGCGAAGACGCGATCGCCATCCTCGTTCAGGTGGATGCCGTTGACGGTCAGCGGCGACGCCGCCCGCGCCATCGCCTCCCTTGTCGGCGTGAAGACGTCGGCAAACGGCACGCCGAGGCGCGCCGCGACCCGGCGCATCGCCTCCGTGTAGCGCGCCAGCTCACGGTTCCGGCCCTCGACGTCCACGTGCACCAGACGGGGCAGGCGCTCGTGCGCGATTGGCGAGACCAGCGCCAGCCGCGGCGCCGTGCGGCCGTTGTAGCGGGCACCACGATGCGCCTCGACATAGGCCGCGAGATCCTTCTCGAAACCGGCCACGCCCGCCTCGCCGTCGAACGACTCGTTGGCGCCGAAGAACGCGATGATGACGTCGGCCTTCTGCGCCGCCAGGTGCGACGGCGCGTCGCCGAAGTTGAGCGGCCGCGGCTGCAGCGTGAGCGTGTCGGCGCTCCACCCCAGGTTGCGCACCGTCAACCCGAGCGCCGCCTGCCGCACCAGCAGCGTCGTCTCGAAATTGTTGAAGTACTGCTGGCGTTCGGCCAGCGTGTTGCCGATCAGGATGACGCGATCACCCGGCTGGAGCGTCAGGCGCGCGTCGCCGCCGCTGGCGTGTGCCGGCGCAGGCGATTGCGCCAGCGCGGCCCCGGCCAGGGCGAAGGAGGCCAGCGCGCAGCACCCGGCCGCCCGCCGTAACGAGGTCGTGAACATGGGAAGGGTCATCCGATCTTGTCGGACTGTAGACCGCAACGAGGGGCCCGGGCAAGGTTTCAGGCAAGGCGCCGCATCGTGTCGAGCGCATCGGCCAGCAGCGCGCCCGCGTCGATGAGGTGGCTCTGCGCATCGCCGATCCGTCCGCCGACATTCCTCGTGGCCGCGAGGTGCGCATCGGTGATGTCGCGGAACAGGGCCTCCGGCCAGCGCGCATGTGCGGGGTGCGCGGTGTCGAACTCGGAGCACCACCGCCACACGCGCTCACCGTTCTCGAGGACGGGCACCTGGTATCTCACCAGTCGCTTGTCCGGCACGTCGACGATGTGCTCGGCGTAGTGGAGGAACGTGACGGCATCGTGATCGCTGCCGACGAGCAGGATGCGGCCATCCAGGTCCACGAAGTGCTCGAGCGCCGATCCACGGCCAAACGGCAGGTCCCATGGCTGCGTCGAGAACAGGCGCGCGGCGTGCGGACCACGGCAGACGAAGCGCGCGACGTGGTGGTTGGCGATCACGCCCGGCCAGGTTCGCAGCAGCTCGACGAGCGCGCCGTTGTCGCGCTGCGATCGCGCCGTCCGTGCGTCGAACGGCGGCAGCTTCGCGCGCAGTTCCGCCTCGACGGCTGGCGGATGGACGCCGCGGCCCACCTCGTCGTAGCCGTCCGGACAGCTTGCGTACATCAGGAGCGAGCCGGACGCACCGGCGGCATCCTTCAGCGCCAGGTGGATCTGATCGGGTCCGCCCGCCACCGGGCCGACAGCACGCACCGATGCGTGCACCATCACGAGATCGCCGTCGCGGACCCCGAGATCGCGCGCCTGCGCCGCCAGGTCGTGGCGTGAGTACACGGTCTATTCTTCGGTCTTCCAGTGGATCGCGTCGAACGGGATCGCCTCGGTCCGCTGGCCGATCAGGTGCTTCACGATCTGCTGCGCGTGGAAGCGGCCGTTCTCGATGAACCAGCGGTTCGTCTTGAGGCCGCCGCACACGGTGCCCGCCACGAACAGGCCGGGCCGCGCGCTTTCGAACGTCGCTTCGTCGAAGATCGGCGTCTTCCACCCATCGTCGGCGAAGGTGAGCCCGAGGCGTTCGAGGAACGCGAAGTCGGGCTGGTAGCCGGTCATCGCGAGCACGAAGTCGTTGGGCAGTTCGCGGGGCCCATCGGACGTGCGCAGGAGCAGCGCGTCCTCGCGAATCTCCTCGACCGTCGTATCGAAGAAGACCTCGATCGAGCCTTCCTTGATCCGATTCTCGAGGTCCGGCTTGATCCAGTACTTGATGCTGTCCGACAGGGCCGGGCCGCGGACGATCAGCGACACCCGCGCGCCGTGCCGGTAGCAGTCGAGCGCCGCCTTGGCGGCCGAGTTCCTGGCGCCGATCACGGCGACGCGCTGCTGCACGTACGGATAGGGCTCGCGGTAGTAGTGCGTGACCTTCGGCAGGTCCTCGCCAGGCACGCCGAGGCGGTTGGGCACGTCGAAGAACCCCGTCGCCACGATGACGTGACGCGCCCGGTGCGTGCCGCGCGACGTGACGATCGTGAAGTCGCCGCCGGCACCCCGTACCTCGAGCACGCGCTCGTAGAGCCGTACGTCGAGCCCTTCGCGCGCCGCGACGCCGCGGTAGTACTCCACGCCCTCCTCGCGGGTCGGCTTGTAGCCCTGCACGGGAAAGGGGTGGTTGCCGATCTCGATCAGGTCGGGCGTCGAGAAGAACTCCATCCGGGCCGGGTAGCCGACGATCGAGTTCACCAGCGCGCCTTTGTCCAGCACGCGCGCGCTCAGTCCCGCCTTCCGCGCCTCGATGGCGCACGCCAGGCCCACGGGCCCCGCGCCGATGATCGCCACGTCGACAGGTGTTTCAAGGAAAGCCTCGCCGTTCTGCACGGACCCATTGTCGCCCGTGCCAGCCCGGCGCAGCGCCCCTGCGGCCGCACCGGCGATGCGGACGGACGCCCCGGCGGGCGTCCCTACCTGCGCGGGGGCGGAACCCGGCGCCCCGCACCCGGAACCCGGAACGCGATACCCGGAAC